>NZ_JBVHQB010000011.1:0-295636 GCF_055567635.1 Streptomyces sp. NPDC026500
CCGAGGGTGTAGCCGAAGCCCGGCTCCAGCGGCTCGATCACGAACCGGGAGCGGAATTCGTCGACGACCTCTTCGGTCAACGAGGGACGCTGAGCAATCAGCACGTGGTGTTGCCTCCAGTGGTTTGGCGCCCGCTATGGACGCCGTAGACACCACGAAGGGTACGTGCGATACGGCCGCCGCAGAGTACGCCATGGCGTAGCTGAGCCGCGGCCGACGGGTCGTTGGAGTATCTCGGTGCCGTGCCGGTGAGCGTCCGGGATCTGCGCGAGGGCATCGTCCAGTACCGCAATGTGATCGGCAGCGGTGTTGGCTCCGGAGTCGCCGGGCCGCAGTCGGCCGGACACTGCCTCGCCGACGTTCGCGAGGAAACAGCTCCCGCAGGTGTGCCTTCCACAGCACCCATCCCAGGCCGACGAGCGCGGTGGCGCACAGGACGGCGATCGGCGTGCGAGGCCGCGTCGATGAGGTCGGGCTTCCCGGCGGCGAACAACTCGGCGGACCAGCGCTGGACCTCGGGCCGGTCGATCTCTGGGACTCCCAGCAGTTCGCAGATCACGATGACCGGGGGCACCGCCAGGCCGGCGACGAGGTCGACCTGCTCGCCGACGGACCACACGTGGGCACGCGGCCGGAGGGCGAGGAGATCCGCCGTGTCCCGACCGGCGACCCCGGCATGGGCGTGATCCGCCACCTGGACGTGAGCTCCGGCCGCGCGAACAGGTCGCGATCCTGCGGGGCGAACGGGTGCCGATGAGGGGCAGGGGCGCCCCTGTCCAGTCGGCGTTCTGTGTGTTCGGATCCTTGACCCCTGCCCGGCCCTCCATAATGCTGTGTTGCGACACGTGAGATACGTGCCGTAATAAGCAACATTTGAATCAGGTCTCGTACCAGCTGAGGAGTGGCCATGACTCACCAGGTCCGTGCTGTCGTTGCGCGGGGGAAAGGCGCCCCCGTCAGCCTGGAAACGATCATCGTGCCCGACCCCGGCCCGGGCGAGGCGCTGGTGAAGATCGAGGCCTGCGGGGTCTGTCACACCGATCTGCACTATCGCGAGGGTGGCATCAACGACGACTTCCCGTTCCTGCTGGGCCACGAGGCCGCGGGTGTCGTGGAGTCGGTGGGGGAGGGCGTCACCGACGTCGCTCCGGGTGACTTCGTCATCCTCAACTGGCGTGCCGTGTGCGGGCAGTGCCGGGCCTGTCTGCGTGGACGGCCGCAGTACTGCTTCAACACCCACAACGCGAAGCAGAAGATGACCTTGACCGACGGCACCGAGCTGTCCCCGGCCCTGGGCATCGGCGCGTTCGCGGAGAAGACGCTGGTGGCGGTGGGGCAGTGCACCAAGGTCGACCGGGCGGCATCGGCGGCCGCCGCCGGACTGCTGGGCTGCGGAGTGATGGCGGGCATCGGCGCGGCCATCAACACCGGCAACGTCGGACGCGGTGACAGCGTGGCGGTCATCGGCTGCGGTGGCGTGGGGGACGCGGCGATCGCCGGCGCCCGGCTCGCCGGAGCGGCCACCGTCATCGCGGTCGACATCGATGACCGGAAACTCGAGACTGCGAAGAAGATCGGCGCGACCCACACCGTCAACTCCAAGCAGGGCGATCCGGTGGAGGCCATCCGCGAGCTGACCGGCGGCTTCGGCGCGGACGTCGTCATCGAGGCGGTCGGCCGCCCGGAGACGTACAAGCAGGCCTTCTACGCCCGAGACCTGGCCGGCACTGTTGTCCTCGTCGGCGTACCGACCCCGGAGATGAAACTCGAACTGCCGCTGCTGGACGTCTTCGGCCGGGGCGGCGCGCTGAAGTCCTCCTGGTACGGCGACTGCCTGCCCTCCCGTGACTTCCCGATGCTCATCGATCTCTACCTGCAGGGCCGACTGGATCTGGACGCCTTCGTCACGGAGACCATCGCACTGGACGAGGTCGAGAAGGCCTTCGAGCGGATGCACGGCGGCGACGTACTGCGCTCGGTGGTGGTCTTCTGATGGCCGGCATGGCGGGTGCGCGCATCGAACACCTCGTCACCTCGGGGACGTTCTCCCTGGACGGTGGCACCTGGGACGTCGACAACTATGTCTGGATCATCGGTGACGACACCGAGGCCGTCGTCATCGACGCTGCGCACGACGCCGAGGCGATTGCCGAAGCCCTCGGCGGACGCACGCTGCGGGCCATCGTGTGCACTCACGCCCACAACGACCACATCGACGCAGCCCCCGAACTCGCCGACCGTACCGGTGCTCCGATCCTGCTCCACGGCGACGACCTGCCGCTGTGGAAGCAGACCCACCCGGAGCGGTCACCCGACGGCGAACTGGCCGACGGGCAGGTCGTCACGGTGGCGGGTGTCGAGCTGACCGTGCTGCACACTCCCGGCCATGCCCCCGGCGCGGTGTGCCTGTACGCGCCCGGCCTGAAGGCACTCTTCAGCGGTGACACGCTCTTCGCGGGCGGACCGGGGGCGACGGGAAGGTCGTACAGCCATTTCGGCACGATCGTCGACTCGATCCGGGACCGGCTGCTGACCCTGCCGGGCGACACGGTCGTGCACACCGGTCACGGGGAGACGACCACCATCGCCGCCGAGGCCCCGCATCTCCAGGAATGGATCGACCGCGGATTCTGACCCCTGCCGACCGCGCGGCGGCAGCCTCGTCTCGATATTCGAAGACGCTCGGCACTTGTTGACGTCTCAGCACTCGATGACGTTGACCGCGAGGCCGCCGCGCGAGGTCTCCTTGTACTTCACCTTCATGTCGGCACCGGTCTCGCGCATCGTCTTGATGACCTTGTCGAGTGAGACCACATGGGTGCCGTCGCCGCGCAGCGCCATTCGTGCCGCATTGATCGCCTTGACGGATGCGAGGGCGTTCCGCTCGATGCAGGGGATCTGGACCAGGCCTCCGACCGGGTCGCAGGTCAGCCCGAGATTGTGCTCCATGCCGATCTCCGCGGCGTTCTCGACCTGCTCCGGCGTGCCGCCGAGCGCCTCGGCGAGACCGGCGGCGGCCATGGAGCAGGCGGACCCGACCTCGCCCTGGCAGCCCACCTCGGCCCCGGAGATCGACGCGTTCTCCTTGAACAGCGCCCCCACCGCGCCGGCGGCGAGCAGAAAGCGGACGACCCCGTCCTCGTCGGCCCCGGGAACGAAGCGCGTGTAGTAGTGCAGCACCGCGGGCACGATCCCGGCCGCACCGTTGGTGGGCGCGGTGACCACGCGACCGCCCGAGGCGTTCTCCTCGTTGACGGCCAGCGCGAAGAGGTTGACCCAGTCCATGATGTGCAGCGGATCCACATCCTGGGAGTCCTCGGCGAGGCTGCGCAGCAGCTGCGGGGCACGGCGGGGCACCTGCAGCCGCCCGGGCAGGGTGGTCTCGGTCCGTGAACAGCCGCGCTCCACGCACTCCTGCATCACCCTCCAGATCCGCAGCAGGCCGGCGCGCACCTCGCTCTCGCTCCGCCGGGACAGCTCGTTGGTGAGCATCACCCTGCTGATCGGCAGGCTGGTCTCGTAGGCGCGCAGCAGCAGTTCGGATGCCGAGCCGAAGGGATCCGGTGCGCCCTGTCGTCCACGGTGTCGGTGTCGACGGTTTCCGGATCCTCGCCTTCGAGGCCGAGGAGTACCGCCTTGCCGCTGCCGTGGCCGTGACCGGTGGCGCCGAGCGATCCGAAGAGTTCTGCCCGGACCGAGGCGGTGCGGGGGAGCAGGCCGTCTTCGTGCAGCCCGGTGACGAAGAGGCGGGCGGCCTTCATGGGCCCGACGGTGTGGGAGCTCGACGGTCCGATGCCCACCTTGAACAGGTCGAAGACGCTGATCGCCACGCCGACTCCTTCATGCGGTGTGTTGTCTATGGCGCAAAGCGTTGCGTAAAAAGCAACGTTGAACAAGGGGTCGGCCTGTCCTCTGAATGCCTTGACAAGGGTTTGGGACCGCCCTCAAACTGGCGTTGCGCTTACCGCAATCCGTTTCGCTATACGCACCGAGGTGTCATGATGATTCCCGCGTGCCTTCTCGTGGATCTGCCGCGAGGCGAGGCCTACCGGCTAGACATCGATCCGCCGGTTTCGGTGTTCCACACCGATGACGGCGAGGTCTTCGCCATCGATGACACCTGCACCCACCAGGACGCGTCGCTCGCCGACGGCTGGTTGGAGGGCTGCGAGGTGGAATGCCCGCTGCATGCTTCGAAGTTCGACCTCCGGACCGGAGCCGTCGACGCTCCGCCGGCCAAGCGTCCGGTCCGTACCCATGAGGTCCTCATCGAGGACGGCATGATCTACGTCCGGCCGTCCACGGAGGCACCCAACCTGCCGCCCTGTGTTGCGTCCCGGCTCGCCGGAGGTCCCGCGTGAGGACAGTGGCCGTGGTGGGTGCCTCGCTGGCCGGTCTGTCGGCGGCGCGCTCGTTGCGGAGACGGGGGTACGACGGGCGGCTGGTCATCATCGGCGACGAACCGCACCGCCCGTACGACAGGCCGCCGCTGTCCAAGGAGTTCCTGGCCGGTGACATCGGCGAAGCCGATCTCGCGCTGGAGTCGGACGACGAGGACCTGCAGGCCGAGTGGCTGCTCGGCGCCCGCGCCGCCGGACTCGACAGCGCGGATCGCGCCGTGCGGCTCGCCGACGGCCGCGAGGTCCGGGCCGACGGCTTCGTCATCGCGACCGGCGCGGCCGCGCGGACGCTGCCCGGCACCGACGGCCTGGCCGGGGTGCACACCCTGCGCACCCTGGACGACGCCCGCGCCCTGCGGGACGAACTGGCCCTGGGCGGGCGGCTGGTCGTGATCGGCGGCGGGTTCATCGGCGCCGAGGTCGCCTCCACCGCCTACGCTCTCGGACTCGACGTGACGGTGGTCGAGGCGGCGCCGACGCCGCTCGCCGGACCGCTCGGCGAGACCATGGGCGGCATCGTCTCCGCCCTCCATGCGGACCACGGCGTACGGCTGTTGTGCGGCGTGGGGGTCAAGGGGCTGAGCGGGGGGAGCCGGGTCGACGCCGTCCTGCTCGAGGACGGCCGCAGTATCCCCGCCGACACCGTCGTCGTCGGTGTCGGCGCGCGTCCGTGCGTCGAGTGGCTGGAAGGATCCGGCGTCGCGCTCGACAACGGCGTCAAGTGCGGCGCGGACGGCCGCACCAGCCTCGCCGGTGTGGTCGCCGTCGGTGACTGCGCCTCCTGGTACGACCCCCACGCGGGGATCCACCGCCGCGTCGAGCACTGGACCGGTGCGCGCGAGCGGCCCGACGCGGCCGTGGCCACGCTGCTGTCGTGGGGTGCGGCGGAGCCGGGTGTGCTCCGGCCGCCGTACTTCTGGTCGGACCAGTACGGCGTGAAGATCCAGTTCGCCGGTCATTCAGCCGGTGCCGACAGTGTGACGGTCGAGGAAGGCGTCCCGGGCGACCGCAGTTTTCTGGCCGTCTACCGTCGTGCCGGGCATCCGGTCGCCGTGCTCGCGATGAACCAGCCGCGGCTTTTCATGCGTTGGCGCAAGCAGCTCACCGCCGCGACATCTTGACATCATCGATGCGGCATTTCATGCTCCTGTTGCGTATAGAACGCAGCGTTGCTCCATGCAAAACGCCGTCCGGAGTCGCTCATCCCGGCGCGTGAATGACCGATCCACGACGTTCTCCGAGGAGTGCACTGTGACCTCGACCAGCCTGCCGGACAGCCTGATCGCCACCCTGCCCGGCTCCTCCTACACGGATCCGGGGACCTTCGCCCAGGAGCAGGAGCGCATCTTCGAAACGATGTGGTTCTGCGCCGTACGCTCCTCGGATCTGGCCAAGCCCGGCGCCTTCCGGACCGTCGAGGTGGGCCGCGAGAGCATCCTGATCACGCGCGCACGGGACAACTCCATACGCGCCTTCTTCAACGTCTGCCGCCACCGCGGAGCCAAGCTCTGCACCGAGGAGGCCGGCGAGGTCAAGCGTGCCTTCCAGTGCCCCTACCACGCCTGGACGTACGACCTGACGGGCAAACTCGTCGCCGCGCCCAACCTCACCAAGATGCCCGACGTCAGCCGCACGGAGTACGGCCTGGCCGGCGTGGCGACCCATGAATGGCTCGGCTATGTGTGGGTGTGCCTCGCGGAGAACCCGCCTCCCTTCGAGGAGGTCGTGCAGGACGTCGTCGCACGCCTCGGCGACACCGAGTCGATCGAGCACTACGACATGGAGAACCTCGAGGTCGGCAAGCGGATCGTCTATGACGTCAAGGCGAACTGGAAGCTGATCGTCGAGAACTTCATGGAGTGCTACCACTGCGCCACGATCCACCCCGAACTCACCGAGGTACTCCCGGAGTTCGCCGACGGGTACGCCGCTCAGTACTACGTGGGTCACGGCGCGGAGTTCGGCGCCGAGGTCAAGGGCTTCACCATTGACGGCTCCGAGGGACTGGACCGCATTCCGGGGGTCTCCGAGGAGCAGGACCGCCGCTACTACGCGATCACCGTCAGGCCGCAGGTGTTCATCAACCTCGTCCCCGACCATGTGATCTTCCACCGGATGTACCCGGTTGCCGCGGACCGCACGATCGTCGAGTGCGACTGGCTCTACCTCAAGCACGTCGTCGAAAGCGGCAAGGATGTCAGCCGGTCGGTGGAGCTCTTCGACCGCGTCAACCGGCAGGACTTCGACGCGTGCGAGCGCTGTCAGCCCGCGATGAACTCCCGGCTGTACGCCAAGGGCGGCGTACTGGTGCCCAGCGAGCACCACATCGGCGAGTTCCACGACTGGGTCCAGGAGCGTCTCGGGACAGGACAGTCGCAGTAGCAGCGGTTCTCGGCAGGTCGACGGCGGCGGCTGAAGGTGCCGTCGGCGGCGGCACCTGGGCGTTCAGCCCAGGTAGCCCATCCGATGGCTGATCTCCTCCGCGCCCTTGACCAGCACCGGAGCGAGCTCGTGCATGCGCTCCTCGGTGAACCGGTATGCGGGGCCGGAGGCGCTGAGTGCCGCGATGACCTCTCCGTCCCGGTCGCGGACCGGCGCGGCCATGGCGTGGAGCCCGATCTCCAGCTCTTCCAGGGTCCAGGCGTAGCCACGCTCCCGAGCCTCGGCGAGATTCTTCTCGAGCTTCGTCTTCGAGGTCAGGGTGTGCGGGGTCACCTTCTTCAGGCCGGCCTCGGACAGTAGCGCGGCGCGCTGCTTGGCGGGCATGTGGGCCAGCAGGATCTTGCCGCTGGACGTGGCGTGCAACGGGGTCAGCTGGCCGACCCAGTTGTGCGCGGTGACGGCCCCCGGGCCGCGCACCTGGTACAGGTTGATCGCGTAGTGCTCCTGCATCACGGCGATGTTGACGGTCTCGCCGATCTCCTCGGCGAGGCGCTCGCAGACCGGGCGGCCCTGCTGGGTGATGTCGATGCGTCCCGTGACCCCGCCGGCCAGGCGTACGATGCCGAAGCCGAGGCGGTATTTGCCGCGCTCGCCCGCCTGCTCCACCAGACCGCGCGCCTCCAGGGCGCCGAGCAGCCGGAACGCGGTCGACTTGTGAACATCGATCTCGGCGGCCACCTCGCTGACGCCGGCCTCGCCGCGCTGGGCCAGGATTTCCAGCACGCTGATGGCGCGGTCGACGGACTGTACCCCGCCGGACTGCGAACCCGTCGTTTCGGTATCTGGACCATAGTTGCTCATAGCGAAACTATACGCGCAGTAAACAACAGCATGGCAAGTAACAGCGTCGAAACGTAGACCTTGCAAGTTGCGTTGCTCGCAACCTAGTGCGTATAGCGATACCCGTACTAGCATGCCACGCGTATCTACGGCGCGAGCGAGACGAGGCACCATGGCTCCCCTGCAATACGACTTCGTCATCGTCGGCGGTGGATCCGCCGGCAGCGCACTGGCGAACCGACTCTCCGCCGACCCGGGCAACCAGGTGCTGGTCCTGGAGGCCGGCCGGCCCGACTATCCGTGGGATGTCTTCATCCACATGCCCGCGGCGCTGACCTATCCGATCGGCAGCCGGTTCTACGACTGGAAGTACGAGTCCGAACCCGAGCCTCACATGGGCGACCGGCGCATCTACCACGCGCGCGGCAAGGTGCTGGGCGGTTCCAGCAGCATCAACGGCATGATCTTCCAGCGTGGCAACCCCATGGACTACGAGCGCTGGGCCGCCGATGCCGGAATGGAGTCCTGGGACTACGCGCACTGTCTGCCGTACTTCAAGCGGATGGAGAACTGTCTCGCGGCCGACCCCGACGACGAGTTCCGCGGCCACGACGGCCCCCTCGTCCTCGAACGCGGCCCCGCCTCCAACCCGCTGTTCACCGCCTTCCTCAAGGCCGTCCAGGAGGCGGGCTATCCCCGCACCGACGATGTCAACGGCTATCAGCAGGAGGGTTTCGCCCCCTTCGACCGCAACGTCCACAGGGGACGCCGTCTGTCGGCCTCGAAGGCGTACCTCAAGCCCGCGAAGAAGCGGCCCAACCTCACCGTCACCACCCGCGCCCTGGTCACCCGCGTCCTCTTCGAGGGCAAGCGTGCTGTCGGTGTCGAGTACCGGCGGCGCGGCAAGGTCCAGCAGGTGCGAGCCCGCGAGGTCATCCTCTGCGGCGGCGCGATCAACTCCCCTCAGCTGCTGCAGCTCTCCGGCGTCGGCAACGCCGAGGAACTGAGCGCGATCGGCATCGACGTCGTCCACGACCTCCCGGGCGTCGGCGAGAACATGCAGGACCACCTGGAGGTGTACATCCAGTACGCCTGCAAGCAGCCCGTCTCCGTGCAGCCGTACATGGCGAAGTGGCGCGCCCCCTTCATCGGCCTGCAATGGCTCTTCCGCAAGGGCCCCGCCTCGACCAACCACTTCGAGGCCGGCGGCTTCGCCCGCAGCAACGAGGACGTGGACTACCCCAACCTGATGTTCCACTTCCTGCCGATCGCGGTCCGCTACGACGGCTCCTCGCCCGCCGGCGGGCACGGCTACCAGGTGCACGTCGGTCCCATGTACTCCGACGCCATCGGCTCGGTGAAGATCAAGAGCAAGGACCCGAACGAGCACCCGGCGCTGCGCTTCAACTACCTGTCCACGGAACAGGACCGCCGCGAGTGGGTCGAGTCGATCCGCGTCGCCCGCAAGCTCCTCAACCAGCCCGCGCTGGCCCCGTACAACGACGGGGAGATCTCACCCGGCCCGTCCGTGGAGAGCGACGAGGAGATCCTCGCCTGGGTCGCGACGGAGGGTGAGACCGCCCTGCACCCCTCGTGCACCTGCAAGATGGGCACCGACGAGATGTCCGTCGTCGACCCCACCAGCATGCGCGTGCACGGTGTGGAGGGACTGCGCGTCGTCGACGCGTCGGTGATGCCCTATGTCACCAACGGCAACATCTACGCGCCGGTGATGATGATCGCGGAGAAGGCGGCCGACCTCATCCTGGACAAGGACCCGTTGGCCCCTTCCAAGGCCGCGTACTACCGCTACCGCGACGCCCAGAAGCAGGCCGGTTAGACCTTGGACGTCGAACACTTCCGGGCGCTGCTGCACAGCGTCCGCTACGAGGTGCTGCCCGCGAAGGCGACCGAGGACAAGGTCCTCGCCCATGTCCCGCGCGACGTCGTCGTCACCGTGACGGCGTCGCCGGTCAAGGGCCTGGAACCGACGCTCGACCTCGCCACCCGGCTCACGGCGCACGGCTGTCGCGTCGTCCCGCACGTGCCCGCGCGGCTGCTGCGGGACGACGCGCACCTGAAGGATGTCGTCGACCGGCTCCGGGAGGCGGGCGTCGACGACGTCTTCGTCCCGGCCGGCGACGCCGATCCGCCGGCCGGGGCCTACGACGGGGCACTACCGGTGCTGCGCAGGCTGAGCGAGCTGGGCAGCCCCTTCGCTCATGTCGGCATCACCGGTTACCCCGAGAGCCATCCGCTCATCCACGACGACGTCACCATCCAGGCGATGTGGGACAAGCGCGCGTACGCCACGTACATCGTGAGCAACCTCTGCTTCGACCCGCGCGTGCTGGGTGACTGGGTCGGCCGGATACGCCGCCGCGATATCACCCTGCCCGTCCACGTGGGCGTCGCGGGGCCGGTGCAGCGGGCGAAGCTGCTGTCCATGGCGGCGAAGATCGGGGTGGGGGAGTCGACGCGCTTTCTGACCAGGCACGCCTCGTGGTTCCTGCGCTTCGCGACACCCGGCGGTTACTCGCCGGAGCGGCTGCTCGCCCGTTCCGTGGGCGCGCTCTCTTCTCCCTCGGCGGGGGTCGCCGGCCTGCACCTCTTCACCTTCAACCAGATCGCCGAGACCGAGCGGTGGCGCTGCGCTGTGCTTGACCGGTTGGGAGGCTAGCCAGGGGCGCCCTGGGGGAGCCTCACTGGCGCCCGGGGCGCAGCGGGCCTCGCTGGGGGCTGCGCCCCCAGACCGCCCTGTCGCCTCAACGCCTCGTCCTCAAACGCCGGACGGGCTGTTTGTGTCGGCCTGCGCCCCAAGAGCCGGCGTCAGAGTGCCGTATACAGCGATGGGCGGGCCGGATTCCGGCCCGCCCATCGCTCGTGCTCGGCTCAGCGGAAGACAACCGTGCGGTTGCCGTCCACCATGACGCGGCTTTCGCTGTGCCATTTCACCGCGTGTGCGAGCACCTGCGCCTCCACATCCCGCCCGACCGTGACCAGCTCGTCCGGATCGAGGGAGTGGTCCACCCGGACCACGTCCTGATCGATGATCTGTCCCTCGTCCAGGTCCGGTGTCACATAGTGCGCCGTCGCGCCGACAAGCTTCACCCCGCGCGCGTACGCCTGCTGGTAGGGGCGCGCGCCCTTGAAGCTGGGGAGGAAGGAGTGGTGGATGTTGATGGCGCGGCCCTCCAGCTGTTTGCACAGGTCGTCGGAGAGGACCTGCATGTAGCGGGCCAGCACCACCAGGTCGATGTCCAGCTCGCGCACGAGCTCCAGCAGGCGCGCCTCGGCGTCGGCCTTGGTGTCCTTGGTCACCGGGATGTGGTGGAAGGGGACGCCGTAGGTCTCCGCCAGTCCCTCGAACTCCCGGTGATTGGAGACGATCGCGGGGATCTCGATGTTGAGAGCGCCGGTGCGCTGCCGGAAGAGCAGATCGTTGAGGCAGTGTCCGAACTTGGACACCATGATGAGCGTCCGGGTCGGTGTCGAGGCGTCCCAGAGGGTCCAGGAAATCCGGTAGGCCTCGGCGACCGGACCGAATCGGTAACGCAGATTTTTCAAATCGGCGTTTGGATCGGAAACGTCGAAATGGACCCTCATGAAGAAACGGCCCTGGAGTCGATCATCGAACTGCTGGCTCTCCAGGATGTTGCCGGAGTTCCTGACGAGAAAGCCGCTCACGGCGTGGACCAGTCCGGCGCTGTCCGGACACGAGAGAGTGAGGACGTACTCACGGCCAGGATGCGGTCGAGGGGACATGTGCAGCCTCCGTCGGTGCGCAATGCACAACATGGTGAGCGATACGCAACATGGTTGGGCTTGGCGCCGCTTGCGGTCAAGAGCGGCCGCGCAACTGCCCGCATGGCGAAATCGTCATCCGCCAACCCCTTGACGTATGTCCGCACATTCGCCAGGGTGTTCCACCACAAGCAATACGGTGCACGATGCGCAACGGAATTCGCTCGAAGGGCTCCACACGTGGCAGACCTGTATGTGGATGGAGAATGGCGCGACGCGGTGGCCGGAGGGCACCGGGAAATCCGCTGTCCCGCTGACGGCACGCTCGCGGCGACCGTGTCCGAGGGGACGCGTCCCGACACCGAGGCCGCGATCGCCGCGGCCCGCCGGGCCTTCGACGAAGGACCCTGGCCGCACACCCCCGAGCGGGAACGCGGTGCGCTGCTGCTGCGCACCGCCGACCTCATCGAGCGCGACGCCAAGGAATTCGCCCGCGCCGAATCGCTGGACACCGGCAAGCGGCTGGTGGAGAGCGAGTACGACATCGCCGACGTCGTCTCCTGCTTCCGCTACTACGGCGGGATCGGGGGCACCGATGCCGGCCGGGTGATCGACACCGGCCGCGACGACGCCGTCAGCCGCGTCGTCTACGAACCGGTCGGCGTGTGCGGGCTCATCACCCCCTGGAACTACCCGCTGCTCCAGGCGTCGTGGAAGGTCGCGCCCGCCCTGCTCGCGGGCAACACGATCGTCCTCAAGCCCAGCGAGCTCACCCCCTCCACCTCGATCCTGCTGAT
Organism: Streptomyces sp. NPDC026500; assembly: GCF_055567635.1. Lineage (NCBI taxonomy): Bacteria > Bacillati > Actinomycetota > Actinomycetes > Kitasatosporales > Streptomycetaceae > Streptomyces > Streptomyces sp. NPDC026500. The sequence goes on from NZ_JBVHQB010000011.1 coordinate 12,164, forward strand.
GCGGGCCCTTGAGGAGGCCGGGCTCCCGGGCGGCGCCGCCAATCTCGTCCTGGGCACGGGCCCCGAGGTGGGCGCACCGCTCTCCGAGGAACCGGCCGTCGACATGGTGTCCTTCACGGGAGGCCTGGAGACCGGCAAGCGCATCATGGCCACCGCCGCCTCGACGGTGAAAAAGGTGGCGCTGGAGCTCGGCGGCAAGAACCCCAACGTCATCTTCGCCGACGCCGATTTCGAGACGGCCGTGGACTTCGCCCTCACGGCCGTCTTTCTGCACTCGGGCCAGGTCTGCTCGGCAGGCGCCCGTCTGATCGTCGAGGACTCCCTCCACGACGCCTTCGTCGACGAGGTCGTCCGCCGCGCCCGGCAGATCCGCCTCGGCGGACCCTTCGACCCCGAGGCCGAGACCGGGGCCCTGATCTCCGCGCATCACCGGGAGAAGGTCGAGGCGTATGTCGCGGCGGGCCTCGCCGAAGGCGCCGTACTGCGCTGCGGCGGCGAACGCCCCGGCGACCCCGCACTGGCGAACGGCCACTACTATCCGCCCACCGTGCTCGACGAGTGCCGGCAGGACATGCGTGTCGTGCACGAGGAGTCCTTCGGCCCCGTGCTCACCGTGGAGCGCTTCCACGGCGAGGACGACGCCGTACGCATCGCCAACGACACCGAGTACGGACTCGCCGGCGCCGTCTGGACGCAGGACGCCGGAAAGGCCCAGCGGGTCGCCCGGCGGCTGCGCCACGGCACGGTGTGGATCAACGACTACCACCCCTACGTGCCGCAAGCGGAATGGGGTGGCTTCGGGCACTCGGGCGTGGGCCGGGAGCTGGGACCGACCGGCCTGGACGAGTACCGAGAGCCCAAGCACATCTGGCAGAACATCCAACCCCGGCCGCAGCACTGGTTCCGCGGCTGAACGCCGAAAAGAGGTCGATCGTGACCCCAGCACAGACCGAGGTGCCGCAGCGGCGCGGCACGCCACAGGACTCGGCCCCCACCCCGGTCATATCCGTGCGCAAGCTGTGGAAGGTGTTCGGGCCGAAGGCAGACCAGGTACCGGACTCCGAGGAGCTGTGCGGGCTCACCCGCCGCGAGCTGATGGACCGCACCGGATGCACCGCCGCCGTGCGCGACGTGAACTTCGAGGTCTCGACCGGCGAGGTCTTCGTCGTCATGGGTCTGTCCGGCTCCGGCAAGTCCACCCTGGTGCGATGTCTGACCCGGCTGATCGAACCCACCGCCGGGGAGATCGTCTTCGAGGGCGAGGACATCCGCGACGCGGACGACAAGCGTCTGCGTGAACTGCGGCGCCGCAAGTTCTCCATGGTCTTCCAGCACTTCGGGCTGCTGCCCCACCGCCGGGTCGTCGACAACGTGTCCTTCGGTCTGGAGATCCGCGGCATGAGCAAGGCCGAGCGCACCAAGCGGGCGCTGGAGGTCGTCGAACTGGTCGGCCTCTCCGGCTATGAGAACTCCTACCCCGACCAGCTCTCCGGCGGTATGCAGCAGCGCGTCGGTCTCGCCCGGGCGCTGGCCGGTGATCCGGACGTGCTGCTCTTCGACGAACCGTTCTCGGCGCTCGACCCGCTGATCCGCCGTGACATGCAGAACGAGGTCATCCGTCTGCACCACGAGGTCGGCAAGACGATGGTGTTCATCACCCACGACCTCTCCGAGGCGCTCAAGCTGGGCGACCGCATCCTCATCATGCGTGACGGCAAGATGGTCCAGTGCGGTACCGGCGACGAACTGGTCGGTGCCCCGGCCGACGACTACGTACGCGACTTCGTCAAGGACGTGCCGCGCGGCGACGTACTGACTCTGCGGTGGATCATGCGTCCGGTGGTGGACGGCGACGCCCTGGACGGTCCCGAGTTGGGCCCGGACGTCGTGGTGCGGGAAGCCACCCGGGCCGTACTGGCGGCGGACAAGCCGGTCAAGGTCGTCGAGAACGGCAAGCTGCTCGGCATCGTCGGTGACGAGGAGATCCTCGCGGTGGTCGCCGGGCAGGAAGGCGACATGTGATGACCGTCGCCCTGGAGAAGCCGGATAACGCTGACACGGCGGAGCAAGCGGAGAAGACCGCGCCCGTCGCGGGTGTGCGCAAGGTCAGCCGCCGCATGGTGGTGGCCGCGATCCTGGTGACCTGGCTGGTGCTCTTCGCCCTGCTGCGCGGAAAGCAGACCCTCACACTGGCGGCGGCGGACCTCACCGATCTGCACCGCTGGTTCAACGACGTCAACGACACGATCGGCGCCGACCGCAACTCCAATCCGCTCTTCCTGTACTTCTTCAACGAGATCCGTCTGGTCATCGACAACCTGGTGACCTTCATCCAGTCGCTGATCTCCCAGCCTTCCGACGGCCGACCGCTGCCGCAGATCGGCTGGCTCGGCGTCGTCGGCATCGCCGGCTACATCTCCTGGGCCGTGGGCAACTGGCGGGTCGCCCTGCTGGCCGTGGCCGGCTTCACCTTTTTCGGGCTGCAGGGCCTGTGGCAGGAGAGCATGGACACCCTGGCGCTGACCCTCTCCGCGGTCTTCGTGGCGCTGCTGTTCGCGATCCCGCTGGGTGTGTGGGCGGGGCTGTCCGACCGGTTCAACCGGATCATGACGCCCTTTCTGGACTTCATGCAGACGATGCCGACCTTCGTCTATCTGGCTCCCCTGACGCTGTTCTTCCTCATCGGTCCCGCCTCCGCCACGATCGCCACACTGATCTACGCGGCACCGCCGGCGATCCGCATCACCGCGCACGCCATCCGCTCCGTACCGGAGACCACCGTCGAAGCGGCCGACTCGCTGGGCTCGACGCGGCGGCAGACGCTGCTGAAGGTCCTGCTGCCGATGTCCAAGCGGACCGTGGTGATGGGCGTCAATCAGACCATCATGGCCGCCCTGGCCATGGTGACCATCGCGGCGCTGATCGACGCACCCGGCCTCGGAAAGACCGTCGTCCAGGCCCTGCAGTCGCTGGACGTCGGCACGGCGTTCAACGCGGGCCTGGCCATTGTCGTCATGGCCATCGTCCTTGACCGGGTCACGACCGCGGCGAGCGGACGGGCGGAGGCGGCCCGGCGCTCGGGGAACCGCTTCCTCAAGTGGCGGCGACCGCTGCTGGTGGGAGGAGGAGTGGCGGCGGCGGTGCTGGTGTATCTGTCGCACACGTACGTGTGGGCGGCCGAGTTCCCCGGCGAGGGCAGCACCGGCAGCACCATCGCGAGCGCGGCGGACGATGTGACCACCTGGGCGCAGGACAATCTGTCGGGCATCACGAACGCCTTCCGCGATGCCATCACCAACGGCCTTCTCAATCCGTTCCAGACGCTGCTGACCGACTCCCCGTGGTGGCTGGTCGGCGCGGCCCTGGTGGCGCTCGGCGCGGTGCTCGGCGGATGGCGCGCCGGGGTCACCACAGCCGTGTGCGTGGGACTGCTGGTCGGCACGGGCGTGTGGTCGGACAGCATGACGACGCTGGCGTCGACCGTGGTGGCGACGGTTCTGGTGATGGTGTTGGGTGTCACCTTCGGGGTGTGGATGGGGCGCAGCCTGCTTGTGGACCGGCTGCTGCGGCCCACCCTGGACGCTGCGCAGGTCATGCCGCCGTTCGTCTATCTCGTGCCGTTCCTCGCGCTGTTCGGCGCGACACGCTTCACGGCGATCGTCGCTGCCGTCGTCTACGCGGTTCCGGTCGCCATAAAGATCATCGCGGACGGAGTGCGGGCCGTGCCCGAGACCACCCTCGAGGCGGCCACGGCTGCCGGGTGCAACACCTGGCAGATCATCACCAAGGTTCAACTGCCGATGTCACGCAGTGCCCTGACGCTCGCGACCAACCAGGGACTGATCTACGTGCTGTCGATGGTTGTTGTGGGCGGCCTGGTAGGAGCGGGCGCCCTCGGCTACGACGTCGTGGCCGGATTCTCGCAGGGAGAGCTGTACGGCAAGGGGCTGGCGGCGGGGCTCGCCATCGTACTGCTCGGTGTCATGTTCGACCGGATCACTCAGGCAGCGGCGCGACGCGCGAGCGCATAAGGAGCACTGACCATGGCAAGGCAAGCACGACAGTGGAGAGTCGGCGCGGCCGGCATAGCGGTCCTCGGCCTCACCCTCACCGCCTGCGGCGGTGCGAAGGTCGGTGACAGCTCCGCCGGCTCGGACAGCTCGGGCAAGTGCGGCACCTTCAACCTCGCGGTCAACCCGTGGGTGGGGTACGAGGCCGATGCGGCGGTCGTCGCCTATGTCGCGGAGCACAAGCTCGGCTGCAAGGTAACCAAGAAGGACCTGAAGGAAGAGATCGCCTGGCAGGGGTTCGGGACGGGCGAGGTCGACGCCGTTCTGGAGAACTGGGGTCACGACGATCTGAAGAAGAAGTACATCACCGGGCAGAAGACCGCCGTCGAGGCGGGTCAGACCGGCAACAAAGGCATCATCGGCTGGTACGTGCCGCCGTGGCTGGCGAAGGCGCACCCGGACATCACCGACTGGAAGAACCTGGACAAGTACGCATCCCAGTTCAAGACCTCGGAGTCGGGCGGCAAGGGCCAGCTGCTCGACGGCGACCCGTCGTACGTCACCAACGACGAGGCGCTGGTGAAGAACCTGAAGCTGGACTTCAAGGTGGTGTACGCGGGAAGCGAGACCGCGCTCATCCAGGCCTACCGGAAGGCCGAGAAGAACAAGGAATGGGTGATCGGCTACTTCTACGAGCCGCAGTGGTTCCTGTCCGAGGTGCCGCTGGTCAAGGTCAATCTGCCCACGTACAAGACGGGCTGTGACGCCGATGCGGCGAAGGTCGCCTGCGACTATCCCGTGTACGACCTCGACAAGATCGTCAGCGCCAAGTTCGCCAAGTCGGGCAGTCCGGCCTTTGACCTGGTGAAGAAGTTCAACTGGACGAACGACGATCAGAACGTCGTGGCCAAGTACATCGCCGTGGACAAGATGTCGGCCGAGGCGGCGGCGAAGAAGTGGGTCGACGCCAACCGCGACAAGGTCGACGCCTGGATCAAGTAGGGCGCGACGCGGCTCCGTCTCCGGCACCCCTCCGGAGCTGGACCGTTGACGCACGAGCGACCCGGAAACCCGCCGGACGGGCCCGGCAGGCTGCGCTGGCAGCCTGCCGGGCCTCGTCGCGTTTCGGGCTGTTTTCCGACGTCACGGACCCCTTGACACCCACTCCTCGTGACAGGCACATTGAGTTGCGCAACCTGAAGCATGTTGCGCAGACAGCAACTTGATTGCTTTCAAGTCGGAGGTGCGGCGATGGCGGGACCCCGAGTGGTCATCATCGGAGCGGGCGTCGTGGGAGCGGCGCTCGCCGACGAGATTTCCGCGCGAGGCTGGACCGAAGTGACCGTGGTCGACCAGGGCCCGCTCCCTGCCACCGGGGGATCGTCGTCGCACGCCCCGGGCCTGGTCTTCCAGACGAACTCCTCCAAGACCATGACCGAGTTGGCCCGCTACACGGTCGAGAAGTTCTGTTCCCTCGACGTCGACGGCCGGCCCTGCTTCCTGCAGGTCGGCGGCCTCGAAGTGGCGACCACCCCCGAGCGCGTCGCGGAGCTGCACCGCCGCCACGGCTGGATCACCGCCTGGGGCATCGAGGCCCGGCTGCTGAGCCCCGAAGAGTGCGTCGAGCAGCACCCGCTCGTGAACCCGGACAAGGTCCTCGGCGGCCTCCTGGTACCGACCGACGGCCTCGCGAAGGCCGTCCTCGCCGTCGAGGCGCAGATCCGCCGGGCCACCGAGCGCGGTGTGCGCTTCCTCGCCCGCCACGAAGTCCTCGACGTGCGGCAGAGCGAGGGCCGCGTCATCGGCGTCCTCACCGACCAGGGCGAGATCCCCGCCGACATCGTCGTGTGCTGCGCCGGCATCTGGGGCCCGAAGATCGCCCGCATGGTCGGCATGAACCTCCCGCTCACCCCCCTCGGCCACCAACTGGCCTGGACCGGGCCGGTACCGGCGCTGGCGGGCCAGACCGAGGAGGCGGTGCGCCCGATCCTGCGCCACCAGGACGCCGATCTCTACTACTGCGACCGCTTCGACACCCTGGGCATCGGCTACTACGGCCACCGTCCGATGCCGGTCTCCGTCGACGAGATCCTGTCCGTGGACGAGGCCGACGCGATGCCGTCGGTCCTGAAGTTCACCGAGGACGACTTCGAGGACGCCTGGACCGAGACCCAGTCCCTGCTCCCCGCGACGCGGGAGGCCAAGGTCGAGGAGGGCATCAACGGCCTGTTCTCCTTCACCACCGACGGCCAGCCGCTCCTCGGTGAATCCCCTGACGTCAAGGGCTTCTGGGTCGCCGAGGCCGTCTGGGTCACCCACTCCGCGGGCGTCGGCCGGGCCATGGCCGAATGGCTGGTCGACGGCTACTGCTCGTCCTTCGACCTGCACGAGTGCGACGTCAACCGCTTCGAGCCGCACCAGCTCGCCCCGGAGTACGTCCTGGCCCGCGACTGCCAGAACTTCGTCGAGGTCTACGACATCCTGCACCCCCTCCAGCCGTCGGGGGACCCGCGCCCGATCCGCACGAGCCCCTTCTACGCCCGCCAGCGGGAACTGGGTGCCTTCTTCCTGGAGGCGAACGGCTGGGAGCGCCCCCAGTGGTACGAGGCCAACGCGGGCCTGGTCGAGGGCCGTTCCATCCCCACGCCCAACGACTGGGCCGCGCGCTACTGGTCGCCCATCGTCGGCGCCGAGGCACAGGCCACCCGTGAGACCGTCGCGATGTACGACATGACGGCCCTCAAACGCCTGGAGGTCAGCGGCCCCGGTGCCGCCGACTTCCTGGAGCGCCTGTGCACCGGCAAGGTCGCCAAGTCGGTCGGCTCGGTGACGTACACCCTGCTCCTCGACCACGACGGCGGCATCCGCAGCGACATCACCGTCGCCCGCCTGGCCCGCGACCTCTTCCAGGTCGGCGCCAACGGCAACCTGGACCTCGACTGGTTCACCCGCCACCTCCCCGCCGACGGCACGGTCCAGGTCCGTGACATCACCCCGGGCACCTGCTGCATCGGCCTGTGGGGACCGCTCGCCCGCAAGGTCCTGGGGCCCCTCACCGACGCGGACTTCTCGAACGACGGCCTGAAGTACTTCCGCGCCAAGCGCGCCTACATCGGCTCGGTGCCCGTCACCGCCATGCGGTTGTCGTACGTCGGTGAGCTCGGCTGGGAGCTCTACACCACCGCCGACCAGGGCCTGAAACTCTGGGACACCCTGTGGCAGGCGGCCGAGCCGCTCGGCGGCGTCATCGCCGGCCGCGGCGCCTTCAACAGCCTGCGTCTGGAGAAGGGCTACCGCTCCTTCGGCACCGACATGACCTACGAACACGACCCCTACGAGGCCGGGGTCGGCTTCGCCGTCAAGCTCGACAAGGACGACTTCATCGGCAAGGCCGCGCTGGAGCGGCGCAAGGCCGACGTGCGGCGCAAGCTCACCTGCCTCACCGTCGACGACCCGGGGGCCGTCGTCCTGGGCAAGGAGCCGGTGTACGACGGCGACCGCCCCGTCGGCCATGTCACCAGCGCCGCCTACGGCTACACGATCGGCAAGGGCATCGCCTACGCGTGGCTCCCGGCGGAACTCGCCACCCCCGGCACCACCGTGCACATCGGCTACTTCGACCAGCGCGTCGAGGCGGTCGTCGCCGAGGAGCCCCTGTTCGACCCGACCATGTCCCGCCTCCGTGGCTAGCACGACATCGTCGGCTTCGAGGGAAGGAGTACTGCCAGTGACCGCACAGCTGCTCGACGGCAAGGCGACCGCCGCCGCGATCCGTCGCGAACTCGCCGAACGCGTGGCCAAGTTGACGGCCACCGACGGTCACCCGCCCGGGCTCGGCACGGTCCTGGTCGGCGACGACCCCGGCAGCCATGCCTACGTCGGCGGCAAGCACCGTGACTGCGCGCAGATCGGTGTCGCCTCCATCCGCCGCGAACTGCCCGCCGATGCCACGCAGCGCCAGGTCGAGGACGTGATCGACGAGCTCAACGCCGATCCGGCCTGCACCGGCTACATCGTCCAGCTCCCGCTCCCGCGCCACCTGGACGCGAACGCCGTCCTGGAACGCATGGACCCGGCCAAGGACGCCGACGGCCTGCACCCTGTCAGCCTCGGCCGGCTCGTCCTCGGCGTCGAGGCCCCGATGCCGTGCACCCCGCGCGGTATCGTCGAACTGCTCCGCCGTCACGACGTGCCGCTCGCCGGAGCGCGGGTGTGCGTGATCGGACGGGGCATCACGGTCGGACGGCCCATCGGGCTGCTGCTCACCCGCAAGTCCGAGAACGCCACCGTGACCCTGTGCCACACCGGCACCAAGGGCCTGGCCTGGCACGTACGCGAGGCGGACATCGTCATCGCGGCCGCCGGCTCGCCCGGGCTGATCACCAAGGACATGCTGCGCCCCGGCGCGGCGGTCCTGGACGTCGGCATCACCCGCACCGACCACGGGCTGGTCGGCGATGTGCACCCGGACGCCACCCAGGTCGCCGGATGGCTCGCACCGATGCCCGGGGGCGTAGGACCCATGACGCGGGCGATGCTGCTCGCCAATGTCGTCGAGGCCGCCGAGAGGAACGCGAACGCCGTATGAACGCGCTGAACACCCCCCTGGCGGAGCTGGACCCCGAGGTCCACGCCGCACTCCGCGCCGAGCTGCACCGCCAGCAGTCGACCCTCGAAATGATCGCCTCCGAGAACTTCGCGCCCTCCGCCGTGCTGGAGGCCCAGGGCTCGGTCCTCACCAACAAGTACGCCGAGGGCTATCCCGGCCGCCGCTACTACGGCGGCTGCGAACACGTCGACGTCACCGAGCGCCTCGCCATCGAGCGGATCAAGTCCCTCTTCGGTGCCGGGTTCGCCAACGTCCAGCCGCACTCGGGCGCCCAGGCGAACACCGCCGTCTTCTTCGCCCTGCTGCAGCCCGGCGACACCATCCTCGGCCTCGATCTCGCGCACGGCGGGCACCTCACGCACGGCATGCGCATCAACTACAGCGGCAAGATGTTCAACGTCGTGCCGTACCACGTCGCCGAGGCGGACAACCTCGTCGACATGGACGAGGTGGAACGCCTCGCCAAGGAACACCGCCCCAAGATGATCATCGCGGGTTGGTCGGCGTACCCGCGGCAGCTGGACTTCGCGGCCTTCCGGCGGATCGCCGACGAGGTGGGCGCCCTCCTCGTGGTCGACATGGCGCACTTCGCCGGTCTTGTCGCCGCCGGGCTGCACCCCAACCCCGTACCGCACGCCCACGTCACCACCACGACGACGCACAAGACGCTCGGGGGTCCCCGCGGCGGCGTCATCCTCACCAATGAGGCCGACCTCGCGAAGAAGATCAACTCGGCGGTGTTCCCCGGCATGCAGGGCGGCCCTCTGGAGCACGTCATCGCCGCGAAGGCGGTGTCGTTCAAGGTCGCCGCGTCACCCGGGTTCGCCGAGCGCCAGGCCCGTACGCTCGCCGGCTCCCGCATCCTCGCCGAACGCCTCACCCGGGCCGACGCGGCGGCCGCCGGGGTGAAGGTCCTCACCGGCGGCACGGACGTCCACCTCGTCCTGGTCGACCTGCGGGACTCCCAGCTCGACGGCAGGCAGGCCGAAGACCTGCTCCACGAGATCGGCATCACCGTCAACCGCAACGCCGTGCCCTTCGACCCGCGCCCGCCCATGGTCACCTCGGGACTGCGTATCGGCACCCCGGCGCTGGCCACCCGAGGCTTCACGGATGACGACTTCGAAGAGGTCTCCGATGTGATCGCCCTGGCCCTCCAGCCCGAGCCCGACATCGCCGCCCTGCGCGCCCGCAGCGAGGCGCTGGCCGCCAAGCACCCGCTCTACCCGCACCTTTCAGAAGCAGAAGCAGAAGCAGAAGCAGAAGCAGAAGCAGAAGCAGAAGCAGAAGCAGAACCAGAACCAGAAGCAGAAGCACAAGAAGCCGGAGAAGTCCGATGAGCCCCCGCACCCCCGGCGCCGAGCTCCCCGAGCACCCCGACTGGCTGTGGCGCACGCCGGAGCCCAAGCGGTCGTACGACGTGGTGATCGTCGGCGGCGGCGGCCACGGTCTCGCCACCGCCCACTATCTGGCGAAGAACCACGGCATCACCAACGTCGCCGTGCTGGAGAAGGGTTGGCTGGCGGGCGGCAACATGGCCCGCAACACCACGATCATCCGTTCCAACTACCTGTGGGACGAGAGCGCCGGGATCTACGAGCACGCGCTCAAGCTGTGGGAGGGACTGGAGGAGGAGCTCGACTACCCGATCCTCTTCTCCCAGCGCGGTGTGCTCAACCTCGCCCACAGCCTCCAGGACGTCCGCGACAGCGTGCGCCGCGTCGAGGCGAACCGGCTCAACGGCGTGGATGCCGAATGGCTCGACGAGCGGCAGGTCAAGGACGTCTGCCCGATCGTCAACATCTCGCCCGACGTGCGCTATCCGGTCATGGGCGGCACCTACCAGCCGCGCGCCGGCATCGCCAAACACGACCATGTCGCCTGGGGCCTGGCCCGCTCCGCCGACGCGGCCGGCATCGACATCATCCAGAACTGCGAGGTCACGGGCCTCGACATCGTCGGCGGCCGGGTCGTAGGAGTGCAGACGACGCTCGGCCCGATCGCGGCGGGGAAGGTGGCGCTCTGCTCGGCCGGCCACACCTCGGTGCTCGCCGCCATGGCCGGCATCGAACTGCCGCTGCAGAGCCACCCGTTGCAGGCGCTCGTCTCCGAGCTCCTCGAACCGGTGCACCCGACGGTCGTCATGTCCAACGCGGTCCATGTGTACGTCAGCCAGGCACACAAGGGCGAGCTGGTGATGGGCGCGGGCATCGACTCGTACAACTCCTACACCCAGCGCGGCGCCTTCCACATCATCGAAGAGCAGATGTCCGCCGCCCTGGAACTCTTCCCGGTCTTCGCCCGCGCCCATGTGCTGCGCACCTGGGGCGGCATCGTCGACGTCAGCCCCGACGCCTCACCCATCGTCGGACTCACCCCGGTCGACAACCTCTACCTGAACTGCGGCTGGGGTACCGGCGGATTCAAGGCCACCCCGGGCGTCGGCTGGGTCTACGCCCACACCATCGCCCACGACACCCCTCACCACCTCAACGCCCCCTTCTCGCTCGACCGTTTCACCACCGGCGCGCTCGTCGACGAGCACGGCGCGGCCGCGGTGGCCCACTAGGGAGCCGAACCCATGCTGCTCATCCCATGCCCCTGGTGCGGGCCCCGTGACGAGGCCGAGTTCCACTACGGCGGCCAGGCACACGTGCCCTATCCCGAGGACTCCGCCGCCCTGACCGACGAGGAGTGGGCGCGCTACCTCTTCTTCCGCGACAACCCCAAGGGCCCGTTCGCCGAACGCTGGAGCCACGCGGCCGGATGCCGCCGCTGGTTCAACGCGGTGCGCGACACGGCGACGAACGAGATTCTCTCCGTGTACCGCTCGGGCGAGCCGAGGCCGGACGATTCCACCCTGCCCGGGTTGTGGGCAGGCGTTCTGCAGGGCCGATCAGGTGGGCACAACCCACCCACGGCCCCGCAGTCGTCGACGGACCCCGCGGGGTCCGGGGCGGCAGCCCCGGTTTCGGGAAGGGGCGGGCTCGGGGAAGAAACCACTCCCGTCGCCACCCAACCGTTCCGGCTGCCCACCGGCGGCCGAGTCCACCGCGGTGAGCGCCTCCGCTTCACCTTCGACGGTACGCAGTACGAGGGCTTCCGCGGCGACACCCTCGCCTCCGCCCTCCTCGCCAACGGCGTCATCGAGGCCGGCACGAGCATCAAGCTCGGCCGCCCGCGCGGCATCTTCTCGGCCGGTGTCGAGGAGCCCAACGCCGTCATCCAGATCGAGGCACCCTTCCCCGAGCCGATGCTGCCCGCGACGACCGTCGAACTGTACGACGGTCTGGTGGCGAGCAGCCTGCCCGGTCAGGGACGCCTCGCCACCGAACCGGACCCCGCCCGCTACGACGCCGTCCACGCGCACTGCGACCTGCTCGTGGTCGGCGCCGGACCGGCCGGACTCGCCGCCGCGGCAGCCGCCGCGCGCAGCGGAGCGCGCGTCATCCTCGCCGACGACCGTCCGGAGCTGGGCGGCAGTCTGCTGGGATCGGGCGAACTCCTCGACTGGGCGGAAGAGATCGGCGCGCTCCTCGAAGCCGCGCCCGAGGTGCGCGTGCTGCGTCGCACCACGGTCTTCGGCCACTACGACGACAACCACCTCCTCGCCGTCGAGCGCCGCACCAGTCACCTCGGCGCCGAGGCCCCGGAGCATGTCTCCCGCGAGCGTGTCTGGCGCATCCGCGCCCGTCGCGTCGTGCTCGCCACCGGCGCCCACGAGCGTTCGCTGGCCTTCGCGGACAACGACCGCCCCGGTGTGATGCTGGCCGCCTCGGCCCGCGCCTACGTCAACCGCCACGGCGTCCTTCCCGGCCGCCACGCCGTCGTCTTCACCACCAACGACAGCGCCTACGCCGCCGCGCTGGATCTCGCGGCGGCGGGCGTGGACGTCGCGGCGATCGTCGACACCCGGCCCGAGCCGGGGGAATGGGCGCGCCGTGCCCGGGAGTCCGGGATCGAGGTGCTGAGCGGACACGCCGTGGTCGGCACCGAAGGCGCCCCGCGGCTCACCGCCGTGACGGCCGCTCCGTACGGGGAGTCGGCAGGGACCCGGGAGTTCGCCGCCGACCTGCTGCTGGTCTCCGGCGGCTGGAACCCCGTAGCGCACCTGTTCAGCCAGGCGGGCGGAAAGCTGCGCTACGACGACACACTCGGCTCCTTCGTCCCCGGCACCTGCCGCCAGGCCGTCGAGGTCGCGGGCAGCGCGAACGGCGTCCTCGACCTGGCCCGGGCCCTCGCGCAGGGCGCGGCCGCCGGTGCCCGCGCGATCGAGGCCGAGGGCTACGCCTCCGAGGCGCCCCGCCTCCCCGAGGTGACCGCCGAACCGCACTCGCCCGCCATGCAGGTCTTCCTCGTCCCCGGCCCCGCCGACGCACCCCGTTTCGTCGACCTCCAGCGCGATGTCACCGTCGACGACCTGACCCGCGCGACCGGCGCCGGCCTGCGTTCGGTCGAGCACACCAAGCGCTACACCACGGCCGGCACCGCCAACGACCAGGGCAAGACCTCCGGGGTCCTGGCCGGCGGCGTCGTCGCCGAACTGCTCGGCGTGGACGTCTCGGCCCTCGGTACGACGACGTTCCGCCCGCCCTACACGCCGGTCTCCTTCGCCACGCTCGCGGGCCGCGACCGCGGCGCACTGCACGACCCGATCCGTACGACCGCTCTGCATGACTGGCACGTCATGCACGGCGCCCTGTTCGAGAACGTCGGTCAGTGGAAGCGGCCCCGGTACTACCCGCGGGATGGCGAGGACATGGAGACCGCCGTGCTGCGCGAGTGCGCCGCCGCCCGCGACGGCGTCGCCTTCATGGACGCCTCCACCCTCGGCAAGATCGACGTACAGGGCCCGGACGCCGCCGTCTTCCTGGACCGCCTCTACACCAACATGATGAGCACCCTGAAGGTCGGCATGATCCGCTACGGCGTCATGTGCCACCTGGACGGCATGATCTTCGACGACGGCACCGTCATCCGCCTTGCCCAGGACCGCTTCCTGGTCACCACGACGACGGGCAATGCGGCCGCCGTACTGGACTGGATGGAGGAATGGCTGCAGACCGAATGGCCCGGGCTGCGCGTCCACTGCACCTCCGTCACGGAACAGTGGGCCACCGTCGCCCTGGTCGGCCCCCGTTCCCGCGAGGTGCTGGGGACGCTCGCGCCGGCGCTGGCGGTGGACAACGACAGCTTCCCGTTCATGGCGTGGCGGGACACGACCGTCGCGGGCGTCGAGGCCCGGGTGTGCCGGATCAGCTTCTCCGGCGAACTGGCTTATGAGATCAATGTGTCACCGTGGGAGGCGCTCGCCCTGTGGGAGGCGCTGTACGAGGCCGGTGCCCCGTTCGGCATCACCCCGTACGGCACCGAGACCATGCACGTCCTGCGCGCGGAGAAGGGCTACCCGATCATCGGCCAGGACACCGACGGCACCGTCACTCCGCACGACCTCGGCATGAGCTGGGCGGTGTCGAAGAAGAAGCCCGACTTCATCGGCAAGCGCTCCTACGCCCGCGCCGACGCCGTCCGACCCGACCGCAAGCACCTGGTCGGCCTGCTCCCGGAGGATCCGGGCGCCTTCCTCCCCGAAGGCACGCAGCTGGTTGCTGACAGCGTGCTGCCCGCCCCGCCCGTCCCGATGCTCGGCCACGTCACCTCCAGTTACCGCAGCGCGGCGCTCGGCCGGACCTTCGCCCTCGCCCTGGTCAAGGGCGGCCGGGACCGCATCGGCGAGCGGCTCTACGCCCCCGTGGGCGACCGGCTGGTTCCGGTGACCGTCGCAAGCCCCGTCCTCTACGACCCCGAGGGAGCCCGCCGCGATGGCTGACACCGCCCTTACCATCCCGCGCCGCAGTCCCCTGTCGCATGCCGCCGACCGCCTGGCCGCCGCGACACGCACCTCCGGGGGCGCGGTCCGGCTGGCCGAACTCCCCTTCCTGGCCCAGGTCAACGTCCGGCTCGACGCCAAGGGAGCGGCAGCGGACGCCGTCGGGCTCGCGCTGGGCCTCCAGCTGCCCCTCGAACCCAACACCGTCGTGCGCGCCGGCGAGCTGACCGCTGTGTGGCTGGGCCCCGACGAATGGCTGGTGGTGGGCCCGACCGGCGGTCAGCGGGATTTGGAGAGCCGGATCAGGGCGGCGAGCGGCGACGAGCCCGTGGCTGTCACCGACGTCTCCGCCCAGCGCACCACCCTCCTCATCACGGGTCCACGCGCCCGTGACCTGCTGGCACATGGCTGCCCCCTGGATCTGCACCCGCGTATCTTCGGGGCCGGGTGCTGCGCCCAGACCACCCTGGCCCGCACACAGATCGTGCTGGTCGCCAGGGACGAACCCAAGGCCGGGTTCTGGGTACTGGTCCGTTCGTCCTTTGCCGACTACCTGACGGACTGGCTGCTGGACGCGGCGGCGGAATACGTCTGAACGAGCTCAACAGGGCGTGATATCCACAGGAGATGGGACGCGTCCGCGACCGACAGGCCGATGTTGTCAGGATCCGTCGCTGTGCCCGCTGCGGCGCCCCTGCGCAGCGTGTGTCGGTACGGGCGATCCTGTCTGCGTGTCCGCGTGTCCGCGTGTCCGCGTGTGTGCGCGGAACGCGGAGACAGACAAAGCGCAGAACATGAACCGTTCCGGGTTTGATCGAGACTCTAGATCTTGACTGTGACCTGGGTTTTTCTGGTCTCTCGGTAGTAGTTGGTCTCGTATTCGACGGGCGGGGTGTGCCCGATCTCACCGTGGAGTCGGCGGTGGCGGTACCAGTCGACCCACTCGGCGGTTGCCAGCTCGACCTCGGACAGTGTCTTCCATGGGCGGCGAGGCTTGATCAGCTCGGTTTTGAAGAGTCCGATCGTGGACTCCATCAAGGGAGTTGTCGTAGGCGTCGCCGACAGTTCCGATCGACGCGGCGATGCCGGCTCGGTCGAGGTGTTGCGACGGCCAGTTGAATCCGCCCATCCGCACCGCATGCTCACGCAACTCCAGCGGGTACTTCCTCGGGGCAGGCATCGTCAGAGCTCCTCTCGTAAGCCCCATCTGACCTGCTGTCACCTCTGCCCGCATCTCGGGGGAACCTCAGCCCGGTTCGTGATCGCTGTGTGAAACGACGGCTTCCTTGCCAGGCTCCGCCGACTGACGGATTAAGTTGGTGGGGTGCCGCCATGGGTTTCGGCGGCCTGGACGGTGCCATAAGTAATGCCACCGCGACGACTGACGATGGCACTTCACTGGATGGCACAAGGCGGGATACAGCTAGACCGGGAAACGTGCTCCTCGCGTAACTTCCCTCTATGCCAGAGACCTTCGAACTGCCTCGACCAACAACGTCGCACGCACGTCGTCGGGTCCGCGGTGATCTGGTTCATCGCGTAGCCGAAGGCAATGCCGTGCTCAGGATCGGCGAAGCCGAGTGAGCCTCCTCGCCCAGTGTGGCCGAAAGCCCTCGGGCCTGTCATGGGGTTGGTCTCAGCGGGCAGCATGTACCCCGAGCTGAATCGGCTCGGGATCAGCATCACTTGGTCCTTCCCGCCAGCTTGCTCCTTGGTCGCCGCCTCCAGGGTTTCCGGCGTAAGCAGGCGCACACCGTCCACCTCGCCGATCAGCGCGGCATACATGCGCGCCAGCCCACGTGCGGTGCCAATGCCATTGGAGGCCGGGAGCTCCGCGGCCTGCACCTTGGGCGAGTTGAAGTTGATCGCGGCGGGGTCGGTGACCGCGTACGCCCTGTTGCTGAATGACTCCGGATCCCGCCAGGCGGCAACCTTTTCGCGGAGTTCCTCGGGAACCGACTCGGCGGGCACGGTGGTGAGGTCCACGGCTGGTCGCTGGTACACCATGCGGCTGACCCGGTCGCGTTCATCCGCCGGCAATCCGATGAAGAAGTCCAGCCCAAGGGGAGCGGCGATCTCGTCGGCGAAGAAGCGGCCCGGCGTTCGGCCGGACACTCGGCGGATCACCTCGCCGACCAGCCAACCCCACGTTCGACCGTGGTACCCGTGCGCAGTGCCGGGCGTCCACTGGGGACGCTGCGCGGCCAGGGCGGCCGCCATCGGGTGCCAGGCCAACGCCTCGTCCAGCGGGACCGGTTGGTCCAGCGCGATCAACCCGGCCTGGTGGGACAGGAGCCAGCGCACCGGGATGTCCGCCTTGCCGTTCGCCGCGAACTCCGGCCAGTACTTCGCCACCGGCGCGTCCAGGTCCAACGTGCCGCGCTGGGCCAGCGTGTGCGCCGCTGTCGCGGTCGCCCCCTTTGTGGCCGAGTAGACCAGTTGCAGAGTGTCTCGTGTCCACGGACGACCGGATTCCGGATCGGCGATGCCACCCCACAGGTCCACCACCGGCCGGCCGTGCTGGTACAGGCATACCGCCGCGCCGATGTCCCCATGCTGGGAGAAGTTCGCCTCGAACGCCTCACGCACCGGTTCGAATCCAGCCTCGACCTCGCCGTCGATCGTCGTCATGCCGCCCATCCTGGCATCTGGATCGACTATTCCGGCGGGGCGGCCTGGCGCTCGAAGTGCGAGACGGCGGCTGTCAGGCCGCGATGGAAAGCGCCTGAAGACGCTCGCGGAACTCGCGGACGGCGGAGACGGACTTGCGCGGATCGAGTCGAGCGTCGAACTCCTTCATGCGGTCCAGAGCCCGTACGGAGCTGACACTGCTCTCCAAGAGCCCGGCGCCGTAGTTCGCGGCGTCCAGAGCCCCCTCCAGGTCGCCGCCGGCGAGCCGTGCCTCCGCGAGGCGGCTGGACCGTACGGCCTTGTCCCGAGGAGCCGCGGTCTCCACGGAGGTCTCCAGGGAACTCGTCGCGCGTTCCACCTGCCCGGAACGCAACAGGACCTTGCCCTCGGTCGACTTCAGCTGTGCCTCGCCGAACCAGTTGAGCCAGTCCGGCTTCTCCTCCGCCGAGCCGTGCTCCCAGAGGGACGTGGCTCGGTTGAACGCCGTTCCGGCGTTCCGGTGGTCGCCGTCGCGTGACAGCGCCTCGGCCTTGTGCAGGTAGAGGAAGGAATGGGTGTACGGCGACAGAGTTCGAGGCGCGTTGTCGATGGCGGTCGAGATGAGGAACCCCCTAGAAACGTTCCGCCTTGCCCGCTGGGGCCATTGACTGAGTGTCAGCCGTCCAACGGAGCGCGCGCGGGGCGTCCGCTTCAGGAACGGTTCCTCAGATCGGCGGCTTCGTCCCCGTGTCCCCGTCGGGGACGAAGCCGCTCTCCAACTCTTCGGAGGCGTCCGCCATGCCCACGCTCGTCCATCGGTTCGTCCTTGCGGGTACGGAAAGGGAAGTGCCCCTTGCCCGGCACCAGGTCGTCGACAAGGTGCGTACCTGGGGTGTGCCGGTGGACGACGAGACAGCTGACGCCATCCGCCTTGTCGCTTCCGAACTCATCACCAACGCCGTGGTCCATGGGGAGGGGCCCGTCACCGTCGCGCTGTACCACCGCCCCGGCAGTTTGGTGATCGACGTCGTTGACGGCAATTCTTTGGCTCCGCAGATGAGTTGTGCCCACGACGACGATGAGAGAGGGCGCGGTCTCGCGCTGGTCGGTCTTCTCGCTTCGCGGTCTGCCTGGGAGCCCTCCGGCTGCGGCAAGCGCGTATGGGCGGAGATCGAGCTCCCCAAGGCGGCGCCTGCCCTCCGAGCCGCCGTCCTGGGCAGGTTGTTCGCGCGTCGGCCGAAGCGCGGGGCCGTAGTCGAGCCCGAGTCGCTCACTCTGGCGGTCGCGTGATGGGACGGTACGCATTACGAGCGAACCCACTTCCTGATCCCGATGTGGTCTTCCGGCCCACCCGCCGCGACATCGACCCCGTCACGGGGGAAACCACTGACTACGCGCTATGGGATCGCCACCAATGGCAGGCACGCGGTGAGTGCTGGCTGTGGTGCGGCCGTGACGACGTCGAGGTCACGTGGATCGGGCCCGTCCGGTCGAGCGGTATGCACGCGGCCCTCTACGCCTGCCGTGCGTGTCTGTACGAACTGGACCAGCGCGTTCTGGAGATCAACATGCGCGAGGGCACAGGCGTCCTGCCGATTCACCGCTGACCTGATCCCGGCGCCGGACCGCGGCTCATCGCGCGCCCAATGGATCGTCTGTCAGCGGTTGACTTCGAGGTTCGTCAGAACAAGCAAGGCTCGCAGGAGGCGGGTGGCGCGGGCGGGGTCGATGCGGAGCTTGGTGAGGGTCCGTCAGTTCTTGAGGTGTGCGAAGCCGTGTTCGACTGGCGCGCGTCCGACGGCGCGTCCTTTGGTTTTCGTCACACAATTCCAACGGCCTTCGGAGGCACCGCGGTTACGCTCGCGCCGGACTGCTCCGGGCGACAGTGTCCCCGGTCACAAGCGGGTGGTGAACCGGCCGTCGGGCAGTTTGCGCAGCCAGCCGCGATCAACGAGTCTGACCAGCCTCCAGCCCAGCGGTTCCAGCTTGGCCCGCACGCTGACGTCGACTCTCAGCATCTCGCCGACCTGGCGGGCCATGATGGGTCCGGCAGCCTGCCGCCCAGCGGCGAGATGCGCTGGTAGTCCGGCGGGAGCATGGTCTCCTCCAGGTCCGGCTCGCGGTGCGGAATCAGCATCACCGACCGTCCACCCACCTGCCCGGGCATTGGTGCGGCTGAGGCGCGCTCGTCGGCGAGTTGTTCGCTCACCCGCTCCAGGACCCGCTCGGCGACGGCAAGTTCGTCCCGCTCGGCCCGCACCTCCGCCAACTGCTGGCCAACTGTTCTTCGAGTTCGTCCAGTTCCGCTCGCCGCGCGGTGATCCGTTCCAGCAGCTCGGGATCCATGCACTGGATCGTAGAAGGCCACCCGGCCTCAGCGAGCGGGAACCGCAGAGCTGCCCGCTCCTACTCGGCGGCCTCCCGTGCGTCCCTCACCCGCGCTGGCTGTCGGCCTCCTCGCGTCGCCGTCGATTCACGTAGCGGTGCAGGCCGTCTCCCAACGTCATCCGGCCGCGAGGAAGCGACCTGGATTGGCCAGCAGGTTCCGTCGGCCTCGACGTCGGAGCGACGGCGAAGGCGCCCCACACCGGATCGTCCACCCGGCGCCCTTGAAGGGCGAGTGCCGTACGCCGGGCCGCATCCACGCTGGAGAACGTCATTCTTCGTGATCGGGGTCGAGCACCACCATAAACCTGTTGCCCTCCGGATCCGTCATCAGGGCGTGCATACAATCGTGAGGTTCTACCAGAGAGGCGCCCTTGGCGATCAGTGTCTGAACCTGTTCGGCGATCGTTCCGACAAGGACGGTGACGACCGGTAGCACAGCCGGAGATTCCGCTTTGCCGACGCTGTACCCACCCCTACCCGGGATGCTGCCCCAGAACCTGATCATTTTCTCTGGGTCTAATGCTTCAAAATGAACGTGCATGCTGCTGTCTCACTTTCATCTGTGCGACCGAAGCCGAAAACGGCCTACCGAATCAATCCGGCAGGCCGTTACGGGTGAACGGACTTCAGCAGTCGATCACGGTGTTGCCCGTGTCTGCGATTCCGGCCTCGCTCAAGCGTCCGTGGTATTCGACCTGCAAGGTCACCTGAGTGTTGTACGTCTCCTTCTCTCCATCATGCACGCACCTGAGCGGCGGAGTGGTGTAGCGCCCGCTGCACCTCGTCCACTGGCTGTCCTCGTGCTTCACCGCGCGCCAGTACCCGTCGCGCACGTACTCCTGAAGATCGACCTGGGCCCGGCACTGGTCGGGTGCCGGAGTCGAGCAACCCGAGTAATGGCCCTGGGCATACAGCGGGCCGCCACGGGTGACCTGGAACGGTTTCTCACCCTGGAACTTGCACCACACGGGAAAGGCGGCAATCTTCGCAACGGCCCTTCCCGTATTGCCGCTCGGAGCAGCCGACGCCGCAGCAGCCGGCACCAGCAGGACCCCCGTCGCGAGAAGCGGGAAGATAAAACGTGCCTTCATTTTCCCCCCAAGAAAAATCGAATGCGTGTCTCACCCCCGACCACCCTCATGGGTTCACAGGCGCCACACAAGATCCGTGGCGCGAACTTCCCGTTGTTTGTCCGGTTCCCGGTCGTGGAATTGACCGTTCCCCCCGCCGATGGCAGCGGGCCGGTAGAAAACGACGAAGCCCCCGCCGGCCCAGAGGCTGACAGGGGCTGCCTGTGCGATTTAGTAATCACGAATGCACGTGCGGATCATCTCGTTCAGCTCCTACGCCTGCTCGAGCGCCGACTTATTCTGGCCGTTGGTGAACGCCTCGACCGTCCGCTCCACAGTGTCCGGACGGTTCAGTACCGCGCACTGCCTGCGCCCCCACTCGACCAATGATCAGCGGGGCGAAGCAGGCCCCGAATCCAACAGCGTCTGAGGAAAGCAGCCGGGGCCCAGTTGCCGCCCGACGATGCAGGCTCGGCTGCGCGCCGGTGGCGCGCCTCTGGCGGAGAACGGCGAACCTCGAAGTCAACCGCTGACAGACGATCTACTCGACAGACTCCCGCCCACGACCAGCGTGAGCACCCTGAGTACCGGTCACACCAGTCCTTTGACCTGCGACTTCAAGTTGGCGGAGGCTCATTGCGCAGCTCCCTTCTGGTTGTGCAGTGCATTTGCGCAGTCTCCCGGCGCAGTGCGCAGCAGGAAGGGAAAGTTGCGTCGTCGTTTCTGATGCTGTCGACGTGTGGTGGTGGCATCCGTTCGGCCGGGGGGCTGTGCAGGCAGAGTTGCGCAGTCGGGCCCGCGCCGGCGTGGAAGCGCAGAGGCGAAGCGGCAGCGCGGGCCTGACAGTGCGGGAGGAACAGATCCTGCGCGTCATCCGCTTGTCCGTCGAGGGGCTGACCGTGGCGGAGATCGGCGCAGCGGTGGGACTACGCAACAAGGGATCTGTGGCCTACTGCCTGTGCCATCCGAGGAGTGCGGTGCTCTGGTCGGCGAGGATGGAGCTGGCGCACCTGCCGACTCCCCCGACCGCGACTTGGCCGCCGTTGATCGGGTCCTGAACCTGATAGCGCGCGGTGGGCATGGGAATCCGGCGGAGTCCGGCTGGTGGCGTTGACCGTCTTGCACTTGTGAGATTGAGTCGCGACCGTGGACTGAGGACACCGCCCTGAGCGCGGCCGCTCCAGTACGTGCGGGCGACGATCAGCGCACCGGGGGCGCTGCCTCAGCCGCAGCCAGGCGAGATCCGCCGAATCCTCGGGATCCCGACCCGGGGAGGAGGAGCGGTATGACTGCCGCCAGGCGTTCTCGCGCATCTCCCCTGCATCCGGCGGTTCGGTCGGCCACGGCACCCGCTGGAAGAGCGTCCACAGATCCGCGCGGACCTGGCTGCGTTCGTCCTGGGCGTCGATCAGAGGCGTACACGGATGCCACGGCCCGACGGAACTGCCGTTCGAACCGCGCCGCGGGTACGCCTCGCGACACCTTGCACCAACTCTTGCCGCATCTCCTGCGAGATCTCTTGCGACTTCTCTTGCGCGAGCCTCGCCCACATCGCGGAATCCGTGCAGGTCACCCCACCGTGCGGACGCGGTCGGGCCTCTGACATCCCCTTTGCGGCCGCTTTGCCCATGCCCTGGTTGGAGTTGAGGAGAGGGAGGGCGGGATGGGCGGCGCGGACGCTGCCGCGGATCACAGCGCGTACTCAGCCGGTTGCGTGTCGGTGGGGCCGCCGCGCCGTGCCGCCGTCCCCTGGCTGGGCCCCGCGACCATGCCGTCGGGCGGTAACTCGAGGCTGCTGCACCCGGTTGATCGATTCGGCGTCGGCGTGAGACGGGGCGTGGTGCGCGGTGATCGTTGGCGAATGCTTGCGTTCCGGGGGCTGCAGGGCAGGGTGGTCAGCGGGAATGGGGCTAGTAGAGCCACACCAACGCCTCTCAACGGCCAACTACCATGGGATGTCCGGGAGAAGGGCACCGCGCTTGAAATCGGAGGCCGATTGAGATGACGGCAAATCAGGATCAAAGCCCAGGCGAGGAGCAGGTCTCGAACGGGCGGCCCCAGAAATACCCGTCCGCGATCGACGGCCGGCTGCCCTCGGAGCTGCTGGCCCGTCTGGCCGTCACGCTGAACGCGGACAAGAAGTCGGCGGAGGAGGGCGAGACCCAGGCCGAGGCAGCCGACGCGGACGAGTAGAGGCCGGCGCCGATCCTCAGGCCACGGCCTCCCACTCCTCGATCAGGGTCTGCGCGGCCGACTGTCCCCAGTGATAGCCCGTCTCAGCACTCATCTGGTCAGCCTGGGCCAACTCTGCCCAGGCCGCCTCGTCATCGCCTTGTGCGTGCTGGGTCCGGGCGAGAAGCAGCCGCGCCTCGATCTCGGCGATCCGGTAGCCGCCGACGGTCGCCATGGCGAGCGCGTGCTTGAGATCGGTCTGGACAGACGGCAGCGGCTCGCCAATGTGGAGCGCCCACCGGACCTGCCCCAGCATGGCGCTAATGAGCACATCCCGCCGGGTGATCCCGCGCGCGATGTACATCGCCTCGGCGTAGTGACGCCGAGCGAGGTCGGGGTCTCCTGCGTCGAGCGCGAGATCTCCGAGTCCGGCGAGGCAGCCGGCCTCGTCGCCCCGCCATCCGGCGGCCCGGCAGATCTCCAGATTTGTCTCGTGGACCTGGAGGGCCTCCTGGGCCCTTCCATTCAGCCTCAGGTGCTCCGCGTAGCGGATCCCGCTGCTGCTGTAGAGCGCGGGAATGGGTGTAAAGTCGCCAGCGATCCGCAGCGCCTCGGCGAAGGCGCGCTCCGCGTCGGCCGAGCGCCCCTGCAGGTGCGCGAGCGTCCCGCTCACGGTCTCGGCAACGAGCAGGTCATCCTGATCCTGCGCCCGGCGGGCCAGAGCGAAGGCATCCTGGATCACGGGCCCGCAGATCGGAAGGGCGCCGAGGCTGAGATAGAGCTCAGCCAGGTTCTGGCAGCTGACCGCGGCGTCGTGCCAGGCGCCCACAGCCTTGAATGCCTGTAGCGCCCGCCGGGTCGCGTGGCCCGCGTCGCGCAGTCGGCCGAGCATCTGGAGACAGGTCGCGACCTCGTGCTGGATCCAGCCTCGGGCCTCGCTGCCGCGGACCAGTGGCTGGCGCATCAGGTTGCTTTGCGGGTGAAAGTCGGCGAAGACCGACAGCGTTGTCTCGTACGCACCGAGTTGTCGGGTGATCAGCCCGTCCTCGCCGCAGTAGAGTCGGGCGCTCACTAGATCGCATGCCTCGTCGTACGCGCCGGACTGGCAGGCGTGGTGCACGGACTCCACGAGCGGCCCGAGCTCGTCGAGGGTCTGCGGGTGCTGGTCACTCGGGGCCAGCGCCAGATAGTAGTCCATCGCGCGCCGGTGCAGGGCCCGTCGCTGCTCTCCCTGCTCGGCCCGACTGGCGAAGAAATCCCTGACCAGCGGGTGCATGTTCGTGCGGTCCCCGACGTCGCGACGGATGATCCGCGAGGCGGTCAGATGGTCAAACATGACTGACAGCGTCTGTCGAGGATCGGCGGCGATTTCAGCCCACGGCGTGTCGGGCAACACGATGCGCAGCGCCTCGTCGAGGACCGGGGTGCGGAACACGCTGTACCGGGTGAGGAAGGAGCGCTCCTCGTCGGTCAGGCAGGCATCGTACTCGTGCAGGATGCGGCGGACCATGGCGTCCCGCGGCTGCCCCTCATCGGGGGCAGGCAGCGAGGCGACCCGGCGGGCGTCGCCGCCATACCGCTTGGCCAGGTAGGCGGCCATGAGGCTGAGTGTGAGCGCGTGCCCTCCCCAGTCCCTCACGATCTGATCCAGCGAGGCGTCGGGGCCGTGGACGCCGAGCTTGCGCAGCAGCTCCCGTCCCGGCACCGGCTGGAGCGGATCGACGTCGATCTGCTGGTACGTCACGAACGGGACAAGATCGAAGACAGGGGCCCGGGTGGTGATCAGACAGAAGGAGCGGTGGCCGGGGGTGGCGAAGAAGGTGAGGAAGTCGTGAAGGTCGCTGCTAGCCAGAGCGCCGTAGTGGTCGCCTTCCTGGTGCTGTATCACCTCCAGGCCGTCGAGCACGAACAGGAATCGGCCCAGGGCCAGCAGGCCCGCGACACACTCTGCCCGGGCGCGCCCGTCCGGAAGCTCCTCCGAGGAGATCGTGCCCCCGCTGGTGAACTCCAGGGCAGCCGCCAGGAAGTCGTCAGCGCTGGCCCGTTCGGTAAAGCTCCACCAGAAGATCCTTACCGCCTCGGGTCCGACGGCGGCAACGACCTGGTCGATCCACCGGCGCGCTAGGCTGCTCTTGCCCTCGCCACCGAAGCCGACCAGACCCACGACAAGGATCTCCTCGTCGGCGCCGCACCGATTGAGCTCCTCCATCAGCGCTTCACGGCCGACCCACTCCGGCAGCGGGAGGGGCGCGTCGTCCATCCGGCGGGCACCTGGCCGCGGGGCGGCGATGTCCGCCAGGGCCGGCTGGATCCGCGGCTGCTCGGCGGTGATCAGCGGAAGCGGCTCCGACCGCAGGTCGACACGGAGTGGCGAGTGGTCGAGCAGGGCGGCGTTCACAGCCCACGCGGTGTCCCTGTCCTTGCCCGCCAGCTCAGCGACCCAGGTCTCCGACACGACGCCGATCACGAGGTTCCGGTTGAGGTCAAGGACGGGTGCGCCGCTCATCCCCGCGTCGATGTGGCTCGACTCAAGCTGGATGGGGTCGAATAGCAGCCTGTGTCCGTCCGGTGGATCGACCTCGCCCAGGATCAGGCCGCGGGCCCACGCCCCAAGGTAGCCCTCCAGTTGGCGGTACCCGTAGCTGCGGAAGGCATGGTCCTGGGATTCCCTGGCCGCGCCGAGCACGGCCACCCGGTGCGCGGGCAGCGGCAGAGCCCCGTCCACCTGGAGGCAGACGAGGTCGTCGTCGCTATCGGAGAAGGAGGCCGCGACCCAGGCCGTGCGGATCTCCGCCGGAGCGGCGTCCCGGCTCGACGACGGGAAGTAGACCCGCACCTGGGCCTCGCGTCTGGCCCGCGGCTCCACACCACCGGCGCGGATGACGTGGGCGCAAGTGGCCACCAGGCCGTTAGGGGAGATGACGACGCCGGTACCGAGCACCCGGTCGTCGGCAGGGTGGCGGATCTGGACGGTGAAGTTCCTGACGTCCTGGAGGATGACACGTGGGGCTCTGGGGACATCTGCGTGGCTCATCCCTGCGTCCCTGGTCCCCAGGCGAGCTTGACGGTCACGGCGGCCTCGACCCCGGTCTTTGCAATGACGGCGCCGGCCTCTGCGTCGAACTTGATCCCGAACTCGACCTCGACGGAGTCGGGCCGCACCGCCATCTGCGTGACGGTGCCGCGGACGCGCTCCGCCATACCGCGGATCGTGCCCATCGCCTGGCTCACAGCCTCGGCCGACCGCGCGACCGTCTCGGGAGCGCTCAGGGCCACCTGGCGCACCCCACCGCGCTGGTTGAACTCGATCAGAATGGGGGCATCTTGATCGAACTCCTGAGGCGTCTCACTCACGTCTACGTCCTTGTCCTGCCGCGTGTGTGACTTATCGTCAGTCAATGATTTTTTCCGTAGCCGGGCCGCCGGTCAACCCCTATCGGCGACCTCGTACTCGGCCCACGATGAGGCGGTTTCGGAGACGTGCACCGCCCGAAGCCGGCCCGGAATCCCCGGTTCGACCTCGGCGACGGTCTCCTGCCGATCACGGGAATGGGCGTGACGAGGGAGGTCTGCTGCCGGTCAGGGCACGCTTCGGATGCGTTGTACCAGGACAGCACCGAGGAGGGTGAGGACTGAGGCGAACGCGAAGAGCGCCCGGTAGCCTCCGAGATGCGTGACCAGTACGGCGGCGATGGCCGGGGCCAGCACGTGCGGAAGGGAGTTCGCGATGTTGATGACGCCCAGATCCCGCCCGCGGTCGCCCGCCCTGGGCAGCACTTGGGTGATCAGCGCCTGGTCCACCGAGACGTAGACGCCGTAGCCGATGCCCATCAGGCTCGCTGCCGTCAGCGCGACCGGCCACGTCGGCCAGATCGCCAGCAGGCCCGAACCGAGCGCGATCACCACACCGGACGCCGTGACCAGTGACTTGCGCCGGCCGAGCCGGTCGGACACCACACCGCCGATGAACGCGGTGAGCACGATGCCGACGGAGTAGAGGGCGACGAGAGTCAGCAGCCCCTGTTCGGCCTTGTGCCCGGGAAACCGTTGTTCGTAGCGCACTCGGTCGCGCAGGAAGTAGAGCAGGTACAGCGTTCCCGTGGCGTTGCCGAGCTGTACGAGCAGGCGCGTCAGCCACGCGAGGGCGAAGTCCCGGTGGCGACGAGGGCTGATCCAGAACCCGGCCAGGAACCGTGACCAGCTCACGGCGGGCACCGCGGAGCGCGGCAGCCGCGCGTCCTTGACCGAGGACACGAACGGCACGGCGAGCAGGACCACGGCGGCGGCGACCAAGGGGTAACCGCCGTGCGGTCCGCTCACGACGACGGTCGCCAGGGCCGTACCGAACACGACGGCCAGGGGCTGAGTGGCGCCCACCCACGCGCTCACGACGGCGCGCTGCGCGACGGGGACATGGTCGGGCACCTCGGCGACCAGGCCTGCGAGCATCGCGCTGAGTGAGAGCTGTACCAGACACCAGCCGAGTGCGACGCCGGTCACCGTGGTCTGTGGGCCCAGGATCACCAGACCCAGCGCGGCGCCCAGCGCGCCGCCCACCAGCCAGGGCCTTCGGCGGCCGAAACGCGAGGTGGTGCGGTCCGACAGGGCGCCCGCGAGCGGGGTGGCGACCAGCGCCGTCACGGCGCCGAGCCCGGTGACCAGACCGAGTGCCGACGCCTTGTTGTGCGGGTCGATCGTCTCCAGTTGCTGGGCGAGCAATACCTGCACGGGGGTGTACAACGCGGTCCACATGCCCAGACTGACGAGCGCGATGCCGCCCACGAACCTTCGTCCGACCCGCGTGACCGGTTCGGCGAGCGTGTCCGGCACAGGGGTCGTGGCGGTGGCGGACCGGGTCTCAGGGGTCATCGTGGCCCTTAGGTCTGGGTGGGGTGCCCGGTCTCACGTGCCGGTACGGCCGATCACCACCCGGCCGGGCGTCTCGGGCCGGTGAACTCGGCCAGTGTGGTCCGGACGGCTGACCGGACTCTGACACGGCGTTGACACCGGCCCGCTGACACGCCGTGGACATCATCGCGGCCCCGGGCCGGCAAGCCCGGGGCCGCAATGCGACATCTCCGCCGTGGTCAGCCCCTCCCACCGAGGCGCCTGGTGGCCGCTCTCAGAGCAGGGCCTTCGCGACCTCGTGGAACTCGGGGCTCCAGGAGGTGGGGCGCAGCGTCTTGGGGTCGAGCCGGATGTGCACCCGCCGCCCTTCGGCATGCACCACGCCGCCGTCCGCGGACAGTACGCGGAATCCGTACACCGCGCTGGTGTCGGAGAGTTTGTCTATCCAGAGGTGGACGCCGATCTCGCCGGTACCACGAATGGGCGCCCGGTAGCTGATCGAGAACTCCGCCACAGCCAGGAATACGTCAGGATGGGTGTACTTCCCGTCCGTGTACGCGAATCCCTTGCGCGCCCAGAATGTGGTCAGCGCACGTTCCACCAGAACCATGTAACGGGAGTTGTGCACGAAGCCCATCGAATCGAGTTCGTCGAAGTGCGTGTAGCCGGGTTCGACGATGCCGCGCTCCGCAGTTGTCTCACCTTGAGTCATGCCTGCCTCCGAGGGGTGCTGGGACGAACCGACTCCGGACGCTAACAGTGGAGATCGTCCCCGGCCGGGAGAATCAGCCACTCCCACGTCAGACCGGAGCGACCTCCACGATGGACAGCGCTCCCGGCGTGGAGATGACCCTGAGCGACTTGAGTTCCGCGGCGGCGAGCAGTTCCTCGAGTTCCTGCTCGGTGCGTTCCAGTCCTTCGAACACCGTCAGCATGACGATGTCGGAGAGGGTCACGGACGGCGGGACGTCCGTGTGCGGGCGCACCGGGTCGACGATCAGGAGACGCGACCGCTCGGTCATGGCGCTGCGTACGGTCCGCAGAATGCGCAGACTGTCTGCGTCGCTCTTGTCGTGGATGATGCGCTTGAGGACATAGAAGTCCGCGCCGGAGGGCACGAGTTCGTAGAAGTCCCCCGCGGCGGTCTCCCAACGCCCCTCGATCGCGGGCTCGTCCAACTTGTGCCGCTGGAGGACGGATTCACGTTCGAAGAGGACACCGTGCAGGCCGGGGTTGTTGACGAGCACGGTGCGCAGGAAACCGCCCAGACCGCCGGCGAGATCGACGACGGTTCCCGTCGGCGGGAATTCGTAGCCGGCGACGATGCTGTTCTGCTCGGTCTTGGACATGGTGTCCATGGCGTCGCTGAACAGCTGTTCGCGCTCCCCGTCGCCCTGGATGTAGTCGAAGAAGGGGGCGCCGAAGATGTCGTTGAAGGCGCTGTTGCCGTCGCGGACGGTGTCTTCGAGGCGGCCGGCCGACTGCCAGTACATCTCGTCCGTGAACAGCAGGGCTGTTGAGCGTACGGAGTAGGGGACGTCGGTGCGCAGGACGTGTGCGGCGGGCGTGAGGTGGAAGGTGGCGTTCTGGTCTTCCTCGAAG
The DNA here is from genome assembly GCF_055567635.1 of Streptomyces sp. NPDC026500. Classification (NCBI taxonomy): domain Bacteria; kingdom Bacillati; phylum Actinomycetota; class Actinomycetes; order Kitasatosporales; family Streptomycetaceae; genus Streptomyces; species Streptomyces sp. NPDC026500. The sequence goes on from NZ_JBVHQB010000011.1 coordinate 41,303, forward strand.
ATGCCTCGGGTGGCGAGGAAGCGCAGGATGCGGTGGAGGAAGGGGGCGTGTGTGCCGGTGAGTTCGGCGAGTTGTTGGCTGGTTTTGGGTCCGTCGGCGAGGAGGCCGGCGATGTCGTGGCGCAGGGCCACGCGCAGTGCGGCCGGGTAGAGGTAGCCGAGCGAGTCGCCGAGGACCTGCCTGACTGCCGCTACGATCTCCGTGGCCTGGGTCGGTTGCGCATCGCTCAAGGTTCGGCTCCCGGTGTCCTGTTCACGAGCAGTTGGCTTTCGGCGGCTCAGACCGTCATGGCTTCGATGATGGACACCGTGCCCGGCGTCGGTATCACCCGGACCAGTCGAAGACCGGCGGCGGTGAGGAGTTCCTTGAACTCCGGCTCGGTGCGCTCCTTGCCGTCGAAGATGGTCATCATCGCCACGTCGTACAGCTTGGCCGCGTGCGGCTCGTTGCCGGGCGGCACCACGGCGTCGATGACCAGGAGGCGTGCCTCGTCGGACATGGCCTTTCGGACGGCCTGGAGAATCCGCAGGCTGTCGTCGTCGCTCCAGTCGTGCAGAACGCGCTTGAGGACGTAGATGTCGCCACCGGTGGGCGCGACGTCGAAGAAGTTCCCCTCGGTCGTCTCCCAACGACCCTTGATCGCCTCGTCGTCGAGCTGATGCTGCTGGAGCACCGCGTCCTGTTCGTACAACACACCATGCAGGCCGGGGTTGTTGGCGAGCACCGTGCGGAGGAAGCCGCCGGGGCCGCCGCCGACGTCGATGATCTTCCCGGACTCGGGGAAGTCGTAGCTCTCCGCGATGCCGCCCTGCTCGATGGTCGACAGGTCGGCGATGCCGGTGTGGAAGGTCCGGGCGCTCTCCTCGTTCTGGTCGAGATAGTCGAAGAGGGGGGCGCCGAAGATGTCGTTGAAGGCGGTGTTGCCGTCGCGGACGGTGTCTTCGAGGCGGCCGGTCGACTGCCAGTACATCTCGTCCGTCAGCAGCAGGGCTGTTGAGCGTACGGAGTAGGGGACGTCGGTGCGCAGGACGTGTGCGGCGGGGGTGAGGTGGAAGGTGGCGTTCTGGTCTTCCTCGAAGATGCCTCGGGTGGCGAGGAAGCGCAGGATGCGGTGGAGGAAGGGGGCGTGTGTGCCGGTGAGTTCGGCGAGTTGTTGGCTGGTTTTGGGTCCGTCGGCGAGGAGGCCGGCGATGTCGTGGCGCAGGGCCACGCGCAGTGCGGCCGGGTAGAGGTAGCCGAGCGAGTCGCCGAGGACCTGCCTGACTGCCGCTGCGATCTCCGTGGCCTGGGGCGGTTGCGCATCGCTCAAGGGTCTGCCTCCTACGGCATCGAACTGTGGTCGCGTGACCTGGCGCGCGAGGGCTGCCTGTCCATCAGTCACGGATCAGCCTGGCCTCACGTACTGACCGGCGCCTGACGGGACGCTGACCCGGGCCTGTCTGTGCGCCGGTTCGGCCGCGCGGTCAGCGAGGTGTCAGCGGGCGGTCAGCCGGCGCGGCGACGATGCGCCATGTGTGCCCACTCGCCGATGGTGCGGGGCCGGAGTATCCGAGGACGTGGAGGCGGCTTTGACGGCACTGGACGGCGTGACCGCGACCGAGGGCGTGATGGAGTGGCGGGGGCACAGGACGTGGTACCGCGTGGTGGGTCCGCCCGGCCGCGGCTCCGGCCGGCCCGTGCTGGTGATCTGCCACGGCGGCCCGGGTCTCACCCACGATTACCTCACCTCGGTCACCGAGCTGGCGAGCAGCGGGTGGACCTGTGCGCTGTACGACCAACTCGGCAGCGGGCGCTCGGAGCACCACGGAGAAGTCGCCGCCGAGTTCTGGACGCCCGAGTTGTTCCTGGACGAACTCCGGCTGCTTGTGGATCATTTGGGCGTCGCTGACGACTATCACGTGCTGGGACACTCGTGGGGCGGGATGCTGGCGCTCGAACTGGCCGTCCGGCGGCCGACGGGGCTGAGGTCGATCGTCGTCGCCGACGGATTCGCGTCCTCGCTGACCTATCGTGAGGAGGTCGCCCGGCTGCTGAGTGAACTGCCCCTGGACGTACGGGAGCCGATCGAGCGCCACGAGGCGGCGGGAACCACCGGCTCACCGGAGTATCAGGCGGCGGTACGGGACTTCTACGGACGTCATGTGTGCCGGGCCCGCCCCGTGCCGGATGAACTCCGGCGCACCCTGCAGTATTTGGGAGCCGAATCCACGGTGTACGAAGCCATGATGGGGCCCAGCGAGTTCACCATGACCGGAACACTGCGGAGCTGGGACATCCGCGACCGGCTCGACCGGGTGCGGGTCCCCGTGCTGCTCGTTTCCGGGCGGTACGACGAAGTGACGCCCCGCGCCGTCGAGGAGATCCTTAGCGGTGTACCCGGGGCCGAGTGGGTCCTCTTCGAGGAGTCGAGCCACATGCCGCATCTCGAGGAACCCGCTCGCTTCCGCACCGTGGTCGAGACGTTCCTCGCACGACAGAGCGGTCCGACGGCTGACAGCCGCGATCATCGGGCGTGGCTAGCATGACCGTCATGGCAACCATTGCTCCGACCGTCGGCCTGTTCGGGATGAACATGAACGCCGCGGCGGATCCTACGGTCTCGGCCCGCATCGCGCGGCGGGCCGAACAGCTCGGCTACGAATCGCTGTGGGTGGCCGACCATGTCGTCCTGCCCCGTCCCCGTCCCGAGGAGTCCCCGCTGGAGCCGGACACCCCGCTGCTCGATCCCGTGGTGGCCCTGACGCACCTGGCGTCCCACACGGAGCGGATCCGGCTCGGTACCGGCTGCGTCGTCCTTCCCCAGCGCAACCCGGTGGTGCTGGCCAAGCAGCTGGCCAGCCTCGACGTGGTCAGCGGAGGCCGCCTGATCTTCGGGGCCGGGGTCGGCTACCTGGAGCCCGAGATGAGCGCGGTGGGCGTCCCCATGGCCGGCCGGGGCAGACGGGCGGACGAATACCTCCAGGCCATCAGCGCGCTCTGGTACGCGGACAAGCCCGAATTCCACGGCTCCTACGCCGACTTCGAGGGCGTCGAAGCCCACCCGCGGCCCCTGCAACGCCGCGTGCCGCTGGTGATCGGCGGGCACAGCGCCGCGGCGCATCGGCGCGCGGTCGCCCATGGCGACGAATGGTTCGGCTATCTCGTCGGCCTGCGCTCGGCGGCGGAACAGGTCCGCACGCTCAAGGAGCTCTCCGAGCGCGCCGGACGACAGGACAGACCGCTCAAGATCTCCGTGGCCCCGGCCCGTCCCCTGGACGCCGCCACCGTGAGGGCCTACGCGGAAGCGGGCGTCGACCGGCTCGTCGCCGTACCGCCCATGGACCTGACGGTGCCGGAACTCGAAGAGTTCGTGGAGAGGAACGCGCCCCGTGAACTCGGAGCGGCCCCGGCGCGGGAGACCTCTGAAGATCTTGTGTGAGGGCTGTCCCGGCGCCGGGACCGGCGATTCAGGAGAGGTCTTGAGCGGCCCGGGTGCCCCAGGCCGTGCCGTGGTCGGACGCGATGAACCGGGAGACCTGCTCCCCGACCAGCAGCGCCGGGGCGTGCGTGTTGCCCGTGGTGATCGCCGGGAAGACGGAGGCGTCGGCGACCCGCAGTCCCTCGATGCCGTACACCCGCAGCCGCGGATCGACGACCGCCTCGGCGTCCACGCCCATCTTGCAGGTGCCTGACGGATGGTGATACGTCGTCACCGTACGCCTCAGATAGGCGCGCAGTTCCGGGTCACCGGCCGCGTCGCCAACGGCGGGGCCCGGGTACAGCTCGCGGGCCCCCCACTCCTCACGCAGGACCGAGGAGCGTCCGATGTCCCTGCACAACGCCGTGGCGGCCACCAGGCTGTCCAGGTCCGCTCCCGTACGCAGCGTGCCGGGGTCGATGAGCAACTCGTCCTCCGGCCGAGCCCCGGTCAGCCGGATCGACCCCCGTGCGGTGGGCCGGACGATTCCGGCCTGCAGGGTGAAGCCGCTGGGTGGCCCTGTCATCCCCGGCTGGTACATGGGGACCGGGAAGTGCAGGGGCTGGAGGTCCGGCACCGGCAGTCCCGGCCGACTGCGCCAGAACAGATGCGTCTGTGCGGGGCCGAGGCCCGGTGAGGGCCGGCCCACCGGGCGCTCCGTGCCGAAGATGACGGGCGCCAGGACGTGGTCGTGCAAGTTCTGGCCGACGCCCGGGAGATGGGCGACAGTGTCGATGCCCAGGGAACGCAGCCCGGCGGTGGGGCCGATGCCGGAAAGCATCAGGAGCCGGGGCGACTCGATCGCGCCCGCGCTGATCACCACCTCCGCACCGGCGTCGGCCTGCTCGACGACCCCCTCCCGCAGCCACTCCACACCGGTGCACCGGCTGCCCTCGACGAGTACGCGGCGCACCCGGGCCCCGGTGACCACGGTGAGGCCGGGCAGGTGGGCGACCGGGTCGAGATAGGCCGCGGCCGCGCTGCACCGGCGGCCGTCGGCGACGGTGAAGTGGATCTTGGAAATCCCTTCGGGGCTGCCCGAGTTGTAGTCCGGCTGGCAGGGGATGCCGGTCTCCTGCGCCGCCTGGATCAGCGCGTCGTGGATCGGGTCGGCCTGGTACTTGGTGAGCACCGGCAGGGGGCCGCCCGAGCCGTGCAGTTCGTCCGCCCCCGTGTCGTAGTCCTCGATGGTCCGGAAGACGGGCAACACGTCACGCCAGGACCAGCCGTCGTTGCCGAGGTAGGCCCAGTGGTCGTAGTCGAGCGCCGCGCCCCGGGCGTAGATCAGCGCGTTGAGCGCACTGGATCCGCCCAGCACCCGACCGCGTGGCCAGTGCAGCCTGCGGCCGGCCGCGTGCTCCTGGGGAGTGGTGAGGTACGCCCAGTCGTGTTCGCCGAACCACAGTTCACCGAAGCGCAGCGGGTCGTCGATGGCGGGGTCGGTGGCCTGGCCGCCGGCTTCCAGAAGCAGGACGTTCGCGCCCTGGTCCACCAGGCGGCGCGCCACCACACAACCGGCGGAACCGGCGCCCACGACGATGATGTCGAAGGGACCGTTGCTGAGTGATTCGGCCACGGGCCGACCTCCGTTGACGTGGCGTCGGGTAGGGGAGAGGGGATGTACGAGGGTGGCTACGCCGAGGTGAGGACCAGCACCGCGTTCTGACCACCGAAGCCGAACGAGTTGCTCACCGCCACGTCGATGCGCTGGACACGGGGGCTCTTCGTGACGACATCCAGCTCGATCTCCGGGTCCAGGTTCTCCAGGTTCGCCGTCGGCGGCACGGTCTGGTTCTCCAGGGTGAGAACGGTCAACGCCGCCTCGATCGCGCCCGCCGCGCCGAGGGAATGACCGACCGCGCCCTTCGCGGACGTCACGGTGGCGCGGATGCCCAGCAGTTGGTGCAGGACCTTGGACTCGGCCGCGTCGTTCAGCGGGGTCGAGGTGCCGTGCGCGTTGACGTGGTCGACGTCGCCCGGCGACACGTCGGCCGAGGCCAGCGCGGTCTGAAGGGCCCGTCGGGCGCCGGCGCCCGAGGGATCCGGGGCCGTCATGTGGTGGGCGTCGGCGGAGGCCCCGTACCCCGCGACCCTCGCGCGGACGCGCGCTCCGCGGGCCCGCGCGTCCGCCTCCCTCTCCAGGACCAGTACGCCGCTTCCCTCGCCGATGACGAAGCCGTCACGATCCACGTCGAACGGGCGGGACGCGGTGGCCGGTTCGTCCAGCCGCCGGGACAGAGCCCCCATCCGCGCGAAGCCGGTGACGATCAGCGGGCTCACCCCGGCTTCGCTGCCGCCCGCGATCACCACGTCGCACTGGTCGTCGTGGAGCAGCTGGGTCGCGACTCCGATCGCGGTCGCGCCGGAGGCGCAGGCCGTCGCGGTGACGAAATTGGGCCCGCGGGCACCGAACTCCATCGCGAGATGACCCGCGACCATGTTCGGCACCAGCAGGGGGATCAGCAATGCGGAGACCGAGTCCGGCCCTTCGGAGAGCAGGATCCGGTGCTGCCGCTCCCACGTCGAGACGCCACCGAGCCCGCAGCCCACGACGACGCCGACGCGCGCGCCGTCCCACGTCCCGGGGGCGAGTCCCGAGTCGGCGACGGCCTCACGCGCGGCGACGAGGGCCAGTTGGACGAACCTGTCGTGCATGAGGTTGCTGCGCCGCCCGACGAGCTTGGTCGCGCTGAACTCCGGGACGGTGCAGGAGATGTCGACCGGAAGGCCCTGGAGGGCGGGATCGTGCTTGGCCGTCGACCGGGCCTCGCACACGCCTTGCCAGCTCGCCTCGGCGCCGATGCCCGCGGCGGTGACCAGACCGAGCCCTGTGACGGCGACGGAGCGGGCGCTCATGACGTGGTCGCCGCCGCCTGCTCCTCGATCACCTCGGCTGCCCGCCCGATGGTGTCGCGGGGCGACGCGGCGTCGTCGCTGACCTTGACACCCAGTTCCTTCTCCACCACCAGCAGCAGTTCTACGAGGAAGAGCGAGTCCATCTCCAGGTCCTCGAAGGTCACGTCGGGCTTGATCTCCGAGCGCTCGACCTCGAAACGATTGACCAGAATGTCGACGATCTTGTCGTACATGGCTGTCATCGTGGATTCCCTTCGTCCGGTGGTGCTGTCCGGTGGTGCTGTCCTGTGGTGGTGCGCACGGGCCGGGGGCCGGCGCCGCGCCGAGTGGTCACGCCAGGCTGTCGCCCGGCCACGTCAGTACGGACGAGCCCCAGGTGAGGCCACCGCCGAAGGCGGTGAGCAGGATCCGGTCACCCGGGCGCAGCAAGCCGGTGGTGTACGCGTGGTGGAGGGCCAGTGGGATGGACGCGGCCGCGGTGTTGCCGACTTCGGCGATATGACTGACGGCGCGCGTCCTCGGGATGTCGAGCTCGTCCGCGAGCCGGATGAGGATCCTCGCGTTGGCCTGGTGGGCGATCAGCCAGTCGACGTCGGTGGTGCGCCAGCCGGCCCGGTCGAGCGCCGTGGTCGAGGACTTGGCCATGCGTTGTACCGCGTGCCGGAAGACCTCCTTGCCGGCCATCGTGAAGTACCGGTCCGCGGCCTCGGGGGGCAGCCCGGACAGGCGCTGCTCCGAACCGTCGGCGCGTACCGTGATGAGATCGCGGCCCGCTCCGTCGCTGCCGAGGTCGAACGGGCCGATGGCGCCCGGTTCGCCGGGCTCTCCCGCGCGCAGGACGACCGCGCCCGCGCCGTCACCGAAGATCGCCGAAGTCGTCCGGTCCGTCGGGTCGAGAATGCTGGAGAACGTGTCCGCCCCGATGACCAGGACGCGGGTGGACGCGCCGGACGCGATCAGCCCGGCGGCGGTGGCGAGGCCATAGACGAATCCCGTGCACACGGCGGAGATGTCGAACGCGGCCACGCCCGACAGCCTGAGCCGTGTCGCCACCGTGGGAGCGGTCGCCGGACAGATCCGGTCGGGCGTGGACGTCGCCACGAGGACGGTGTCCACGCGGGGGTCCCCCGAGTGCTCGAGAGCCTGCTCGCCGGCCCCGACCGCCAGGTCGGAGGTGGCCGTTCCGGGCGCGGCGAAGTACCGCCGGTGGATGCCGGTCCGGGAGCGTATCCACTCGTCGGAGACACCGGACACGGCGGCGATCTCCTCGTTGGACACCGCGCGGGGCGGCAGGCAGCCGCCGATGCCGGCGAGTATCGCGGCCGGGGTCACCGGATGCCGCCCTTCGGCACGCCGGGCATGCCCGGCACGCTCGCGCCGTTCACGCGATCCGGCCCATGGACGAGGGCCCGGTGATCCCGCTCAGCGTGAGAGCGGGGTCCTGGGCCAGGATCTCGGCGTAGCGCTGCTGCAGGAGCAGGCCCGGCTGCACACCCAGCTCGTCGTCCAGCCGACGACGGGTGCGGTGGTACAGGGTCAGTGCCTCGCCCTGTCGTTCCGAGCGGTACAGAGCGATCATCAGCTGGGCGCAGAGATGTTCGTGCAGGGGGTGCTGGGCGACGAGGGGGCGCAGGTCGGCGGTCGCCTGACGGACGTCGCCGATGGCCAGTCTGGCGCTGACGAGGTCTTCCCACATGGTCAGCCGACGCTCGTCGAACAGCGCGGCCGCCGCCTTGCACCGCAGACCGTCACCGGCGTCCAGCAGAGCCGGTCCGCGCCACAACCGCAGCCCCGACTCCAGGAGTTCGATCGCCCGGTAGGGGTCATGGCGCAAGGAGGCCGAGCCCCGCGCCGCGAGGTCGAGGAATCGGTTGCCGTCGACGGACTCGCGAGGGATGTCCAGTACGTAGCCGTTGTACACGGTGCGCAGCACGGTGCCGGCCGCGCGGTCCCGGGAAGGGCTCTCAAGGATCTTCCGCAAGCGCGCGGCGTGCGCCTGGAGCGCGTTGTGCACATTGCCCAGAGGCTGGCCGGACCACAGCTCGTCGGCGAGTTCGACATGGGAGATCGGCTGACCGGGTTCCAGCGCCAGGGTCGCGAACATGGCACGTACCTTGTTCGAGCGGATTTCACGTTCATGACCGCCCGCCGTGACGGAGACGGTGCCAAGAATTTCGATGTGCACGACACTCCTAAGTCAATTCGACTCGTCCGGCGTCCTGTCGGCGGCATCGCCATGGCGTCCGATTGTCGGCTACCGCGATCTCGTGTAGATCAAATTGCCCGGACGCCAATCGTTGTCGTGCGGCGGACGGAGTGTCAAGGGAGATATCGCCGGTACAGGGGGTACCCCAGGGACTCTCCAAGGGTGCCCAGGGAATCCCCTGGTGCCTTACCAGGGGCGGCTGATGCAAGACTCCTGGCGCCGGAGTCCGCAGAGGACAACCGCGTTAATGCGATGCGTGTCGACTGTTCGTCAGACCATCAATTCGAGCGGGATCGGAGCATACGGTGACCAGTGGATCCGCAGCGAATGGGGGACCGGTTCCTTGCCTCGACCACGTCATGGTGCTGCTCGACGGTGCGGCGCATCGCGACGTGACGTCGAGTGGATTCCTGGCGCGGGACTTCGGAAGGATCAAGCGCAAGGAGGCGGAGAGCTCCGTCGCCGGGCAGTACTCCACCCTGGGAGTGGCCGGCGAAAACACCTTGATCGAGTTGTTCGGCAGCGACATGCCCAGCGCGTCGCCGCTCACGGGCGGCCTGGTGTTCTCGTTCGAGGAGCCGGGATCCGCCGAGCGTGCCCGTGCCCTGCTGGATGCCTCGGGTGAGGTCAAGTACCACCACGATCTGGTGCGTCGCTCGGTGGAGGGCATGGACGAGCAGCAGCCCTGGTACCACCTGATCAGCGTCGACCTGGGTGAGGGCAGCCCGCTGCTGCTCTTCCTCAACGAGGTGACGCCCGAGTACTTCCACTCCCTCGGTGCCCGCCCCACGCCGGACGGCAAGCTGCCCCGGAAGAACTATCTGGACGCGGCGCTCGGCGCCGTCGCGGGCGGGAACAGGCTGATGAGGGACGTCTCCGGGGTGACGCTTTCGGTCGCCGCGGAGCGCGGCCGACGCCTCGCCGACGCACTCGCGGTCTTCGGCTACGTAGACGCCGAAACCACTTCCGGAGTACGTGAACTACGCGGTCCGGGCCTCACCGTGCGACTGGAGACCGGCGAAGGTCTGGAACACGTAAAGGAAATCGAGATCGGCCTGGACCCCGAGGCGTACGACCCATCGATGCCCAGGGAATTCCGATTCGGCGAGACCTCGCGACTGGTCATCGAATCGGCGGAGACCGCGCGGTGGAGCTTCACTCAGCCGCACTGAGTGATCCTTTGCGGACGGGCCAGGAAGGTCAATTCGGTCATGGCAGGTCGAGTGCAATAGGGGAGCCCAAGAAAAATGCCTGAGACGACTCCACTGTTCAGTGAGATATTCGACCGGAATGTCGCGGCGACACCGGAAGCGACAGCGGTCGAGTTCGGTGATCAGCGGCTGTCGTACCGTGAATTGGACGACAGATCGGCCCGGCTGGCCGCGGAGCTCATCCGCAGGGGTGCCGGCCGGGACACCGTGGTCGGGGTCGCGGCGAGTCCCTCGCTCCATCTGCCGTCGGCGGTGCTCGGTATCCTGCGCGCCGGTGCGGCCTGGCTCCCGCTCGACCCCGCCTACCCGGCCGACCGGCTCCGCTACATGATCGCCGACTCCGGGCTCTGCCTGCTCGTCGCCGATGCCGACACCGCGCGCGACCCGGCGTACGACGGTCTGGAGACCATCAGCCCGGACGCGGGTCCCGCCGCGCCGAGGACGCCCGCCGCCGGGCAGCCGTGGCCGCGTCCGGCACCCGACCAACTCGCCTACGTGATCTACACCTCGGGGTCCACCGGTCGTCCCAAAGGCGTCGCACTCACCCACCGCGGACTGGCCAATCTGGCCCGCGCGCAGGTCGACACCTTCGGCGTCGGACCGGACGACCGGGTGCTGCAGTTCGCGCCGACCAGTTTCGACGCCTCGGTCTTCGAAATGGCGATGGCGCTGTACGCGTCCGCCACCCTGGTGCTCGCGCCGCGCGACGACATCGCGCCCGGCCCCGGCCTCGCGGACTTCCTGCGCGAGCGCCGCATCACCCATCTCACGCTGCCGCCCTCGGTGCTGGCCACGCTGCCCGAGACCACGCTGGAAGATCTGGCGGTGCTGGTGTGCGCCGGCGAGGCGCTGCCGGAACACCTCGTCGAACAGTGGCTGCCCGGACGCCGGATGTTCAACGCGTACGGGCCCACGGAGACCACCGTGTGGGCCACGGTCGCCGAGTTGACCCCCGGCGGCGGCAAGCCCTCCATCGGCACGGCCATCCGCGGCGCCCGCACTCTGGTCGTCGACGCGTCGCTGCGACCGGTGCCCCCGGGCACGGCCGGCGAGCTGCTCATCGGCGGGCCCGGCGTGGCGCGTGGTTACCTCGGTCGGCCGGGCCTGACGGCGGAACGGTTCGTCCCCGACCCCGGCCCGACGGAGCCCGGGGCCCGGCTGTACCGCACCGGTGACCGCGTGGTCGAACGGGAGGACGGCTCGCTGGAGTTCCTCGGCCGCCTGGACCATCAGGTCAAGATCCGTGGCTTCCGCATCGAACCGGACGAGATCGCCCGACGACTGGCGGAGCACGCGCGGGTCACCGACGCCGTGGTGATTCCGCGCGACGACGGCGCGGGGCCGCGGCTCGTCGCCTACGCGACGGGTGCCGGCCTGGACGCCGCGGAGCTGCGGGCCCATCTCGCCGAGCGGCTCCCGGAACACATGGTGCCGGCCGTCGTCGTGCCCCTGGAGCGGATGCCCCTGACACCGAGCGGCAAGATCGACCGGGACCGGCTTCCCGCGCCTCCCAGCGGATCCCGCACACCCTCCGACCGTACGGAGCCCAGCACTCCCACCGAACGGGCGCTCGCCGCCATGCTGGCCGACCTGCTGTCCCTCGACTCGGTCGGCGCCGACGACGACTTCTTCGCCCTCGGAGGCCACTCACTGCTCGCGGGGCGACTGGCCGCCCGCGTGCGCTCGGAGCTCGGCCGCGAGCTTCCCCTGCGGAGCCTGTTCGAGGCACGCACCGTGGCGAAGATGGCCCTCCTGATCGACTCGGCGGCCACCGGGCCGACCGTGCCACCGATCCGGGCCGGCGCACGCGGGAACGGTGACACACCGGTACCGCTGTCCTTCCCCCAGGAGCGCATCTGGTTCCTGGAGAAGCTCGCGCCGGGCAACCTCGCGTACAACGCGCAGGCCACGATCCGGCTGCACGGTCCGCTCGACGTCGACGCACTGCACGCCACGCTCATCGAGATCGTGCGGCGCCACGAGGTGTTCCGTACCTCGTTCCGGGAGGTCGACGGCCGGCCCGTGCAGTGCCCGCAGCCGACGGTGCCGGTTCTGCTGCCGCTGCACGACCTGACCGGTCTGCACGACGCCGAGCGGGCGGAACGCGCCGCCGACATCGTGCGGGAGACCGTGCGGGCGCCCTTCGACCTCACCACGCCGCCGCTGGTCCGCTGGGCGCTGATCCGGCACGGCGAGGCCGACCACACGCTCGTGCACGTCGAACACCATCTGGTGCACGACGGCTGGTCGTACGCGCTCTTCCTGCGTGAACTGCAGGAGCTCTACCCGAGTCTGGCCCGGAACGAGCCGTCGCCGCTGCCCGAGCCGCCCATCGGCTACTCCGACTTCGCGCTGTGGCAGCGGGAGTGGCTGCGCGGTGACGCCCTGGAGGCGTATCTCGCGCACTGGACCAGGGAACTCGACGGCATACCGGCCGCGTTGGAGCTGCCCACGGACCGTCCACGACCGGTTGTGCAAAGCTTCGAGGGCTCCTCGGTGCGCATCGACCTGCCCGCGGAACTGTGCCGCAAGCTGCGCTCCTACAGCCGCTCCCGTGGCACCACCCTCTATTCCACGATGCTCGCCGGCTTCTCGGCGGTGATGTCGCGCTACAGCCGTCAGCACGACGTGGTCGTCGGCAGCGGGGTCGCCAACCGGCGGCTGACCGAGATCGAGCAGATGATGGGCATGGTCGTCAACACGGTGCCGCTGCGCGTCGATCTGTCCGGGCAGCCGGGCTTCGACGCGCTGGTCCAGCGGGTCCACCACACCGTCGGACGGGCCCACGAATGGCAGGACATGCCGCTGGACCGGCTCGTCGACGCCCTGGCGCTGCCCCGCGACCCCGCCCGCAACCCCTTGTTCCAGGTCATGTTCAGCTTCCACGACTCGCAGATCCCGGACCTGGACTTCATGGGCGTCCGCGGCTCCGTGCTGGAGCTGCACAACGACACCGCGAAGACCGACATCAACGTGGTGGTCATCCCCCGCGCGGAGCAGCGCGCCGGTCACGGAGTCGGTGACGACGACGCGGCCATCACCCTGATCTGGGAGTACGCCTCCGCCCTCTTCGACCCCGAGACCATGCGCCGGATGGTCCAGTACTACACGACCTTCCTCGACGCGGCACTCGACGCCCCCGAACTCTCCTACGAGCGGCTCCCCCTGCTCACCGACGACGAGTTCACCGGCGTTCTCCAGGGATCGCGGGGAGCGACGACACCGTTCCCCCACGACCGCACCGTCCCCGAACTCTTCGCCGAGCGGGCGACCGCCCGGCCGGACGCGACGGCGCTCGTCGGCGGCGCGAAGTCCCACACCTACGCGGAGGTGGAGGAGCGGGCCAACCGCCTGGCCCACCTGTTGCGGGCGCGGGGCGTCGGCAGGGACGTGCCCGTGGGCGTACTGCTGGAACGTGGCGACGAGATGGTGATGGCGCTGCTGGCGGTCCTCAAGGCGGGCGGGGGATACGTACCCCTCGACCCCGGCTATCCGGCGGAGCGGCTCAGCGCGATGCTCGACGACGTCGCCGCGCCGCTCGTGGTGACACGCGCGGACCTGAAGGGGCGGGTGATCCCGGGGGCGGCCCGGACGCTGGTCCTGGACGAGGTGGCCGGGGAACTGGCCGCCGCCCCGGCGCACGCGCCGACCCCGCAGGCCGCACCCGACAGCCTGGCGTACGTCCTGTTCACCTCCGGCTCCACCGGCAGGCCCAAGGGCGTGATGGTCGAACACCGCTCGGTCCTCAGGCTGGTGTGCGGCACCGACTACGTCTCCTTCGGTCCGGACGAGCGATTCGCGCAGGTCGCCGACGCCTCCTTCGACGCGCTCACCTTCGAGTTGTGGGGCGCGCTGCTGCACGGCGGCGCGCTGGTCGTGATCGACGCGGATCGGCTGCTCACTCCCGGCGGGCTGGCGAGGGCGCTGAGCGAGCACCGCATCACCAGCATGTTCCTCACCTCGGCGCTGTTCACGGAGGTGATGACCCAGAACCCGGCGGCTTTCGGAGGGCTCACCCATCTGTTGGTCGGCGGCGATGTGCTGAATGCGAGCCGGGTACGGCAACTGCTGGACGCTCCCGCGGCCGAGCGTCCGCTGCGGCTGCTCAACGGCTACGGGCCCACCGAGACCACGACGTTCGCGTTGTGCCACCTGATCGAGGAACTGCCGGACGGTACGCCCTCGGTACCCATCGGCAGGCCCATCGCCAACACCACGGCGTATGTGCTCGACCCCTACCTGCGGCCCGTACCGGTCGGCGTGCCCGGCGAGCTGTACATCGGCGGACCGGGTGTGGCCCGCGGCTACGCGAACCGCCCCCGGCTGACCGCCGAGCGGTTCCTGCCCGACCCCTTCGCCGGTGACGGAACGCGGATGTACCGCACGGGCGATGTGACGCGCTACCGCCGGAACGGAACGGTGGAATTCCTCGGCAGGGCGGACAACCAGGTCAAGATCCGCGGTTTCCGGATCGAGCCGGGAGAGGTCGAGACGGCGCTCGGCGCCCACCCCGGGGTCGGCCAGGCCGCCGTGGTCGTCGAGGAGGCCCCGTCGGGCCGGCGGCTGGTCGCCCATGTGGCGCCCGCGCCGGGCCGGTCCGCGCCCTCCCCGGCAGAACTGCGGGACTTTCTGGCCCGGACGCTGCCCCCGTATCTGCTGCCCGCGGCGTACGCCGAAGTGGCGTCGATGCCCCTCACCCCCAGCGGCAAGGTCGACCGGGCCGCGCTGCCTGCGCTCGACGACAGCCGGCTACCGCTCGACGGCCATGTACCTGCGCGCACCGCGACCGAACGGACACTGGTCGAGCTCATCGCGGAGATGCTCGGCGTCCCCCAGGTCGGGGCGGCGGACGACTTCTTCATGCTCGGCGGGAACTCTCTGCTGGCGATGCGCCTGATGAGCCGGGTCAATGAACTGTTCGTCGTGGATGTGCCGTTGCGCGGCTTCCTCGGCGCCCCGACCGTGGAGCGCCTCGCCGTCGCGGTGGACGCCGCGCTCGCGTCCGCGGCCGGTGACCGCACTCCGCGCGCGGTCGGCACCGTCGACGGAGCCGATGCCGATGCCGACCAGGATCTGCTCGACCGGATCGACGAACTCTCCGACGACGAGGTGAACGCACTCTTGCGTGACATGGCTGAGAACGAGGTCGAACGATGACGGACGGCACTCTCCCCGGCGGCTCGGCCGACGACCGGCGGGCCCAGCTCGCCGAGCGGCTCAAGCGACGTATCTCGGAGCGCCATCACCCCCTCTCCTACCCCCAGCAGCGCCTGTGGTTCCTCGACCAGCTCGACCCGGGCAGCGCGGTCTACGTCGTCCCCCTCATCTACCGGATCAGCGGCCCGCTGGACGTCGCGGCCATGGAGCACGCGCTCGGTCAGGTGGTCCGCCGGCATCACGTGCTGCGTACGGTCTACCGGTCGGTGGACGGCATGCCGCGCCAGTTCGTCCGGCCGGCGGAGCCGGTGACCATCCCGGTCCGCGATCTGTCCGCCCGGCCCGACCCGGCTCTCGAGGCGGAGCAGGAGTGCCGGACGGAGGCCGGCCGGCCGTTCGATCTGGCCTCGGACCTGCCCGTACGGCCACTGCTGCTGAGGCTCGCGCCCGACGAGCACTGGTTCTGCCTGAGCCTGCACCACATCGCCTGTGACGGATGGTCGCTCGGCGTCCTCGGCCGCGAACTGTCCGAACTGTACGGGGCGTTCACGTCCGGTCGGCAGCCGGAGCTCGCACCCGTGCGGGTGCAGTACACGGCCTTCGCCGAGGAGCAGATGGCCCGGCTCACGGGGGAGCCGCTGGAAGAGATGCTGGGGTACTGGCGGGAGCGGCTCGCCGGCACCCCGGCCCTCGCGACGCTGCCCGCGGATCGTCCGAGGCCTCCCACACAGAGCCACCTGGGCGCCCATCTGGACTTCGCCATCGGTCCCGAAGTCACTCGGAAGGTGGGCGAGTTGGCCCGCTCCAGCGGCGCCACACCGTTCGCGGTGCTGCTGGCCGCTTTCGCCGCGGTGGTGCACTCGCGGGCCGGCGGCGACGAGGTGATCGTCGGATCACCCGTGGCGGGACGGACCAGGACCGCCCTGCAGCCGCTCATCGGCTTCTTCACCAACACCGTGGTCCAGCGCGTCGACGTCTCCGGCGAGCCGACCTTCAGGCAGCTGGTTGCTCGGTCCCGGGACGAGAGCCGGGCCGCGGTCGCGCATCAGGAGCTGCCCTTCGAGAAGCTGGTCGAGGAGCTTCAGCCCAGCCGCGACCCGGCCCACAATCCGCTCTTCCAGCTCATGTTCAGCTACCACGAGGGTGACGGGGACGGCCTGGTCCTGCCGGGGTGTGAGGTACGGCTGGTGCCGGGCGACACCGAGACCGCGAAGTTCGACCTCACCCTGAGCCTGACCCGGGCCGGCGACCGGCTGTCGGCCCGCCTCGAATACAGCACCGACCTCTTCGAGGAGGACACGGCCCGCTCGATCGGTGACCAGTTCGGCGCCGTCCTGGCCGCTGCCGTGGCCGACCCGGACACCCGACTGCGGCATCTGCCCGTGCTGTCCCCCGACGAGACCAGCCACGTCTTCATGGACTGGAACCCGCCCGCGGAGCCCGTGCCGGACGTGCTGGTGCACGAACTGATCGCCCGGCAGGCCGCCCGGACGCCCGACGCCCCGGCGCTGCTGGGCGCGGACCAGCAGCCGTCCGAGGCGATCACCTACCGGGAACTGGACCGGCGCGCAGAGGCGCTGGCGGCCCGGCTGCGCGCGTACGGACTCGCCCCGGACGTGCCCGTCGGTGTCTATCTGGACCGTTCCCCCGACATGGTCGTCACCCTGCTGGCCGTCCTCAAGGCCGGCGGCGCCTATCTTCCGCTCGACCCCGACTATCCGGCGGACCGGATCGCGTTCATGGTCGAGGACTCACGCACGCCGGTGATCGTGACGCGAGCGGCCCTGGCCCGTCGTGTCGCGGGGTTGCCCGCGTCGGCACTGCTGCTCGACACGCCCGAGTCGGACGAGGCACCCGCCCGGCCCGGCCGGGCCGCCACCGTCCTGCCGCGGCATCTCGCGTATGTGATCTACACCTCGGGGTCGACCGGCAGGCCCAAGGGCGTGATGCTCTCGCACCGCAACGTCCAGACGTTCTTCGGCGGCATGGACAAGGTGCTCGGCGGGGACTCACCCGGCACCTGGCTCGCCGTCACCAGCATGTCCTTCGACATCTCGGTGCTGGAGCTGCTGTGGACACTGGCTCACGGGTACCGGGTGGTCATCCGCGGCGACGAACCCCGCGCGGGCGGCGCCGACACCGGGTCGGACGGCCCGGCCGTCACATCCGCCGTGCAGGCCCGCCCCGTGGACCTGAGCCTGTTCTACTTCGGCGGCGACCGGGGAGGCGAGCCGGGTGACGCGTACCGGCTGCTGCTCGAGGGCGCCCGGTTCGCCGACCGGAACGGGTTCTCGGCGGTGTGGACGCCGGAGCGGCACTTCCACGAGTTCGGCGGTCTGTACCCGAATCCGTCGGTCACCGCGTCCGCGATCGCGGCCGTCACCGAGCGCGTGGACGTACGGGCGGGCAGCGTCGTCCTGCCGCTGCACGATCCGCTCCGGGTGGCCGAGGAGTGGTCCGTCGTGGACAACATCTCCCACGGGCGGGTCGGCGTCTCGATCGCCTCCGGCTGGCAGCCGGACGACTTCGTGCTGGCGCCCGACGCCTACGCCGACCGCAAGAAGGCCATGATGAGCGGCCTCGACGAGCTGCGTCGGCTGTGGCGGGGCGAGACCGTACGCCGCCGCAACGGGGCCGACACCGAGACGGACGTACGCGTCTTCCCGGCGCCCGTGCAGGACGAACTGCCGGTGTGGGTCACCAGCGCGCGCAGTCCGGAGACCTTCCAGCTCGCCGGAGAGAGCGGCGCGGGCCTGCTGACCCATCTCCTCGGGCACAGCGTCGAGCAGCTCGCGGAGAAGATCCAGCTCTACCGCGAGGCCTGGCGCACGGCCGCGCATCCGGGCGCCGGCCAGGTGACGGTCATGCTCCACACCTTCGTCGGGACCGACACCGACGAGGTGCGTGAGACCGTGCGCGACCCGCTGCGCGCGTACATCAAGTCCTCCTTCGACCTGCTGACCAGGCTCGGCCAGGCGATGGGCCGGGAAATCGATCTGCGCACGCTGCCCGAGGACGAGCTGGACCACCTCGTCGCGCAGGCCTTCGACCGGTTCTTCGAGACGTCGGGCCTGCTCGGCACGCCGGAACACTGCGCCGACGTGATCGACCGGCTCAAGTCGATCGGGGTCGACGAGGTCGCCTGCCTCATCGACTTCGGCGTCGAGCACGAGACGGTGCTCGCCTCCCTGGAACACCTCGCGACGACACGCGAGCTGAGCGAGGCCCGGCGGCGCGCCGCGGAGGCCGACGAGCCCATCGCGGCGCAGCTCGTACGGCACCGGGTCAGCCATCTGCAGTGCACGCCCTCGGTGGCGGGGCTGCTGGCCGAGGACGAGGCGGCCGCCGCCCTCGCCGGGCTGGACCGGCTGCTGGTCGGCGGCGAGGCGCTGCCCGCCCCGCTCGCCGAGCGACTGGCGACACTGCTTCCCGGCCGGGCGCACAACATGTACGGCCCCACCGAGGCGACGGTCTGGGCGACGACGGCGTCAGTCGGCGTTCCCGGGCCGGCGAAGCCGGTGACGATCGGACGTCCACTGGTCAACGTACGGGCGTATGTCGTCGACGCCTATCTGCGGCCGACGGCCGCGAACGTACCCGGGGAACTGCTCCTCGGTGGCCCCGGTGTCGCGCGCGGATACCTCGGCCGGCCCGCGCTCACCGCGGAACGCTTCATCCCGGACCCCTTCTCCGCGGATCCCGGGGCCCGGCTCTACCGCACCGGCGACCTGGTGCGCCGGCGCGCCGACGGTGACCTGGAGTTCCTCGGCCGTCTGGACCATCAGGTCAAGGTCCTCGGCCACCGCATCGAACTCGGTGAGATCGAGAACACCCTGGGCGCGCATCCGGATGTGCGCGCCGTCGTCGTCACGGTGCGCGGGGACGGCGGGCGCAGCCGCCTGGTCGCCCACTGCGTGCCTGTTCCGCACGGACCGGACGCTCCGACGCCCGCGGCGCTGCGCGCGTTCGGTGCCAAGTCGCTGCCGGACTACATGGTTCCCGCGGACATCGTCTTCCTCGACGCCCTGCCGATGACGGCCAACGGCAAGGTGGACCGCAAGAGGCTGCCCACCCTGGAGAACCGGCCGGCCGTCGTCTACCGGCCGCCGGGCAACGACAAGGAGCGCCAGGTGGCCGAAGCACTGGCCGGGGTGCTGCTCGCGGACCGGATCGGCATGGACGACAACTTCTTCGAGGCGGGCGGAAACTCGCTGCTCGCCGTGCAGGCCAGGGCACGGTTGCAACCCGTGCTCGGCGATCGGCTGTCCCTCGTGGACATTTTCCGCTACCCCACGGTGCGGGCTCTGGTCGCGGCGTTCGACACCACGGGTGCGGCGGCCGCGGGGGGCCGCGACGGACTGGACCAGGCGCGCAGGGCGGCGGGCAGGCGGGCCGACGCGCTCGTCCGGCAGGCGAAGCGACGAGCGGAACGGAGCGGGGCGTGACGGGCGGCGAGGAGTTGGAGGGCGTCGAGCCGGTGGCCATCGTCGGCCTGGCCTGCCGGGTACCGGGGGCCAGGACGGTCGAGGACTTCTGGCGCAACATGCGCGACGGGGTCGAGTCGATCACCTGGTTCGGGCAGGAGGAACTGGCGGCCGCGGGCATCGACAAGGAGACGTTGGCCGATCCCGACTACGTCCCCGCGTCCGGTCATCTGGCGGGCGCGGACCACTTCGACGCCTCCTTCTTCGGATTCACCGCGGGCGAGGCCGAGACGATGGACCCCCAGCAGCGCGTCTTCTGCGAGACCGCCTGGGAGGCCATGGAGGACTTCGGCCACGACCCGGCACGCTTCGACGGCACCGTCGGCGTGTTCGGGGGCTCGTTCATGAACAAGTACATGGCCCAGAACCTGAACACCAACCCCCGCTTCCTGCGCTCGCCGATGGCTCCGGCGGCGCGGATGTTCAACGACAAGGACTTCCTCGCCACCCGGGTCGCCCATCTGCTCGACCTGACCGGTCCGGCCTACACGGTGCAGACGGCCTGCTCGACCTCGCTGGCCGCCACCCACCTCGCCTGCCAGTCGCTGCTCGGTTACGAGTGCGATGTCGCGCTCGCCGGCGGTGTGACGGTCAACGTGCCGCTGAAGGCCGGCTATCCAGTCGCGGACAGCGGACTCTTCAGCGGCGACGGCCGATGCCGCCCGTTCGACGCGAAGGCCTCGGGCACGGTGCCGGGCAACGGCGCCGTGGTGCTCGTGCTGCGCAGGCTGTCCGAGGCGCTGGCCGACCGTGACCACGTCTACGCCGTGATCCGGGGTTCCGCGGTCAACAACGACGGCTCGATGAAGGCGGGATTCGCCGCCCCCAGCGTCGACGGCCAGGCCCGGGTGATCGCTTCGGCGCTGGCCGTGGCCGACGTCGATCCGTCCACCATCGGCTATCTGGAGGCGCACGGCACCGCCACCCAGGTGGGCGACCCGATCGAGGTCACCGCGCTGACGCAGGCCTTCCAGCCGCCCGACGACGCCGTGGGCCGCTGCGCGTTGGGCTCGGTCAAGGCCAACATCGGGCACCTGGACGCGGCGGCCGGTGCCGCAGGACTCATGCGGGCCGCCCTCGCCGTGCATCACGCGCAGATCCCACCCACCGCGAACTTCACCCGGCTCAATCCCGAACTCCAGCTGGAGCACACGCCGTTCTACGTGCCGGACGGCGCCCGCGACTGGCGGCCGGCGAGCGGACCGCGGCGGGCCGGGGTGAGCTCGTTCGGGGTGGGCGGCACCAACGCGCATGTCGTCATCGAACAGGCACCGGCCGCCGCTGCCGAGCGCTCGTCGGCCCAGCCGCGGGAGTGGCAGCTGCTGCCCGTCTCCGGACGTGACCGGTCCACGGTGGACGCCGTGACCGAGCGACTGGCCGCCCACCTCGAGCGCGCCGATCCGTCCCAGACGCTGGCAGACGTGGCGTTCACGCTGCAGGACGGCCGACGGAGCTTCGGCGTGCGCAGGTTCACGGTCTGTACGGACACCACCGACGCGGTGCGCGCGCTGCGGGGGGACGAACCGGACCGGCTGATCACCAAAGCCGCGCCGGACGGAGGACACGAGGCGGTCTTCGCCTTTCCCGGCGGCGGCATGCAGCACCCGAACATGGGCCTGGACGTCTACCGCTCGGAGAAGGTGTTCCGTACCGAGGTGGACCAGTGCGCCGAACTGCTGGCGCCGAGGCTCGGGTTCGACCTGCGCAGGCTTCTCTTCCCGGCCGCCTTCACCCCGCTGAGCGGCAAGGAAGTCGCCGGCGGCGCCGCCACCATGGGGCGTGGCCAGGGGGCCGGCGTGGTGTCGGCGCTGTTCACCATCGAGTACGCGCTGGCACGTCAGCTGATGGCCTGGGGGATACGCCCGGCGGCGATGATCGGCCACAGCCTGGGCGAGTATGTCGCCGCCTGCCTCGCCGGGGTGTTCACCCTCCAGGGCGCGCTCGACATCACCCTCGCCCGCGGCGAGTTGTTCGAGAAGATGCCGCCGGGCCGGATGCTCGTCGTACGGCAGCCCGAGGAGGAACTGCTGCCCCTGCTGTCCGACCGCGTGTCGGTCTCGGCGGTCAACGCACCCGATCTGACGGTGGTCTCGGGGCCGGACGAGGACATCGCGGCGCTGCTCACCGACCTCCGCGCGCGGGACATCGACTGCCGCAAGGTGAGCGTGCCGGTGGCCAGCCACTCGTGGATGGTCGACCCCTATCTCGAGGACTTCACCCGCGAGGTGGAGCGACTCGCGCTGTCCAAGCCGGAGATACCCTTCGTCTCCAGTGTCACCGGCACCTGGATCACTCCGGTGGAGGCCACGACCGCCGCTTATTGGGCGCGGCACCTGCGTCGGCCGGTGCGGTTCGCCGACGGGGTCCGCAGTGTTCTCGACCGGTCCGGCCGCCTGCTGCTGGAGGTCGGTCCGGGCAGGGCGCTGACGTCGCTGGCCACCGCCCAGCGGATGGCGCCGACCCCGGTCGCGGTCTCCACGATGGGGCTGCCGCGCGACCCGACGCCCGATCTGGCCCACCTGGTCACCGCCGTCGGCCGCCTGTGGCAGCAGGGGGTTCCCGTCGACTGGAACGCCTTCCACGGCGAGGCCGCCCCGCGCCGGGTGAGCCTGCCCGCCTATCCGTTCAAGGCCGAGCGGCACTGGGTCGACGCGGGGCGGCCCCGGCCGCACAACGAGTCCGAGCCGGAGCCGGACTTCGAGGACACGGCACCGGAGGCGGCCGGGCTCGACGCCGACGGGCGGGTGGCTCCACGCACCGAGACGGAACGCCAAGTGGCTGACATCTGGTGCAGCTTGCTGGGTGTCGACCGGATCGGAGTCGACGACGACTTCTTCGATCTGGGCGCGCACTCGCTGATGGTGACGCAGGCGACCCGCCACCTGCGGCGCATGGGCGTCACCGGCCTCGCCGCCCGGGACGTGCTGGGGGCGCCGACGGTCTCAGCGCTGGCCGCCGTGGTCGACCGCGCGCTGGGCCGCACGGATGCCCCGGCCGTGCCCACGGGCCCGGTCCTGGAGGACGAGGTGCTGCTGGACGAGGACATCCGGGCGGGCGATCTGCCCGCTCCGCACGACGGCCCGCCGAGGGTCGTGCTGCTCACCGGTGCCACCGGGTTCGTCGGCGCCTTCCTCTGCGCCGAACTGCTGGAACGCACCGATGCCACGGTCGTGTGCCTGGTACGGGCCGCGGACGAGGCGGAGGGACTCGAACGGCTCCGCTCCACGCTGGACTCGTACGGCCTGCCGGCACCCGGGAGCCGGCTGCGCGTGGTGACCGGCGACCTGGCCAAGCCGCTGCTCGGCCTGACGCCGGAGGGCTTCGACCGGCTGGCCGCGCAGGTCGACGCCATCTACCACTGCGGAGCGTGGGTCAACTTCGTTCGCCCCTACCGTGCCCTGAAGTCGGCCAATGTGCTCGGCACCCAGGAGATTCTGCGGCTGGCCGCCCGGTCGCGCCTCAAACCCGTGCATCACATCTCCACACTGGCGGTCCTCGCCGGTGCGATGAACGGCGAGCGGGACATCCTTCGCGAGGACGACCCGCTGCCCGATCCGGTCGGCCACGACACCGCGTACAGCCAGAGCAAGTGGGTGGCCGAAGGCCTGGTCGGGCTCGCCCGGGAGCGTGGGATCCCGGTGTCGGTCTACCGCGCGGGCGGCGTGCTGTGCGACAGCCGCAACGGCGCCGCCAACACCGAGGACTACGTCACCAAGGTGATCCAGGGGTGCGTCCAGCTGGGGCTCGCACCGCTGCGCGCGTACGAACTGTCCGTCGGCACGGTCGACCACCTGGCGCGGCAGGTCGTCGGACTCTCCCAGGGGCCCGAATCCCGCAATCGGACGTTCCACACCATCGACCCGCGGCCGCTCCGGTGGAACCACATCTTCGAGAGGATCAGGGAGTTCGGGTATCCCGTGCGCAGCGTGCCCTTCGACGAGTGGCGTGCGGCGCTCGTGGAGCAGGTGGACCGGGAGGGCGAGGACAACGCCCTGGCACCGCTGATGGCCATGCTCGGAGAGGTGGCCGACCGGCGGACTCCCGCCATCGACTGCGGCAACGTCCTGCGCGCGATGGCACCCGGACAGGCACCCGCGCCGGCCCTGGACTCCCTCTTCTTCCAGCGGATGCTCGGGTTCTTCGTACGCCGACGACTGCTGCCCGCGCCCGAACGCGGCGCGACCACCACCAGGACGGAGAAGTGACGGGAATGCCTCAACTGCTGACCGGCGCCACGGTCATCGACGGACTGGGCGGTGACCCGGTGCACCGTGGTTCGGTGCTGATCGACGGTGATCGGATCGCCGCCACGGATGTACGGGAACCGGCGCGCGATGCCGACCTTGTCGATCTCAGCGGACTGACCCTGCTGCCCGGCCTCATCGACGCGCATGTCCACCTCGGGCACTCCAGCGAGATGCGGGCCGTCCTCAACATGGAACTGTCCGTCGCCGAGCGGGCAGCGGACATCTTCCGCACACTGCGCCAGACCGTGGAAGCGGGGTTCACCGCCGTCCGTGACTGCGGCGGGATCGATCACGGAGTGCTGCGCACCGTGGGCCGTGGGCTCGTGCCCGGACCCAGGATCTGGGCGTCCGCTTCGCCCCTGGTGCAGTGCGGTGGACACGGGCACCTCGGTTCGCCGTTCCTGCCACCGGACGAGACCTTCCACTTCCGGGTGCGCGGGCTGACCGCCGCGGGCCGTATCTCCGACGGCTGCGACGAGGTGCGCAAGGCGGCTCGGGAGTGTTTCAGGCAGGGCGCGAGCTTCCTCAAGATGGCGGTCACCGGAGGGGTGGTGTCCATTGCCGACTCGCTGGACGACACCCAGTTCACCATCGAGGAGATCGCCACGGCGGTGAGTGAGGCGCGGGCCCGGCACACCTACGTCACCGTCCACGCGCACAATGTCGCGGGCATCCACAACGCGGTCAAGGCGGGCGTGGAATGCGTCGAGCACGGGACCGGGATCGACGAGGAGACCGCCGCGATGATGGCGGCCGGCGACGTCAGCCTCGTGCCGACCCTGTCCATCGCCCAGGTCCTCACGGAGAACTTCGAACAGCACGGACTGCCGCCGCAGATCCGCGAACGCGTCGGCGACACGATGCAGGGCATGACCGACGGCCTGCTGGCCGCCCGGGAGGCGGGCGTCCCCGTCGGCTCCGGCTCCGATCTCATCGGACCGAACCAGAACCGGCGAGGCCTGGAAATCGCCCTCAAGGCCAAGATCATCGGCGCGCGGGAGGCGATCATGTCGGCCACCTCGGTGAACGCCTCCATCATGCGCGTCGCGGACAAGATCGGCTCGATCGAGCCGGGCAAGTACGCCGATCTCGTCGCGGTGGACTTCGATCCGCTCACCGAGCCGGAACTCTTCGACAACCCCGACCGCGTCGTCCTCGTGATGAAGGGCGGCACCATCGTCAAGGACACCCGCAAGTAGCGGGGGAGAGGCAACCAATGGCGGATCACGGCAGCACTCCGCAGGCAGCCGACGGCTACGCGGTGGTGCTCAACGAGGAAGAGCAGTACTCGATCTGGGACGTGTCGCTGCCGATACCGGGCGGCTGGCATGCCGAGGGGTTCTCGGGCGGCAAGGAGGACTGCCTCGCCCACATCGAAGAGGTGTGGACGGACATGCGCCCACGCAGCGTACGTGCCGACTGAACGGTCGGCCGCGGCCGGGAAGGGAGACGATCGACTTGGCCATGTGGTCGAGTGAGTTGAAACCGCTGGTCGTCGGGATCGGCGGCACGGGACGACCTGGATCGACGACGGACAGGGCGCTGGCGACGGCCCTGCGGGGCGCCGCCGAGGCCGGTGCCCGAACGCGTCTCTTCGATGCCGCGTCCCTCGGCGTGCTGCCGCTCTTCCAGCCGCACCAGACGGAGCGCAGCGAGCCCACCCTCGAACTGTTGGACGCCCTCGCCCGCGCGGACGGTGTGCTGCTGGCCAGCCCCAGCTATCACGGCGGCGTCTCGGGGTTGATCAAGAACGCGCTGGACTATCTGGAGGACCTCAGCGACGCTCCCCGGCCCTATCTGGACGGACGCGCGGTCGGCTGTGTGGTCACCGCCGCAGGGTGGCAGTCCGCCGGGACCACTCTGTGCGCGCTGCGGTCCATCGTTCACGCGCTGCGCGGCTGGCCGACCCCGTTGGGGGTCGCGCTGAACACGACCGAGCATCCGCTGACCTCAACCGACATCGAGACCGGCCGCCGATTCGAGACACAGCTGCTGACGGTCGGCCGTCAGGTGACCGAATTCGCCATGGTGTTCGGTGGATCGAGCGAGACCGTGGCAGGGGCGACCAGGTGACCTCACAGTCCGATCCCACACCTCGAACGGCACCTGCCGCAGGGCACACCACGGCGGAGCGCATAGCGAGGTTCAGACAACGGCAGCAGCAGGCACGCGAGCCGGGATCAAAGCGGGCGGCGCGGCGACAGCACGTACTGGGCAAGCTCACCGCGCGCGAGCGCATCGAACTGCTCCTGGACGACGGCTCCTTCATGGAGACCGACCCGATGGCCCGCCATCGCTCGACCAACTTCGGCATCGACGGCCGACGCCCGATGGGCGACGGCGTGATCACCGGTCTGGGAACCGTCGACGGCCGTCAGGTATGCGTGTACGCCCAGGACGCGACCTCCTTCAACGGCAGCGTCGGCGAGGTGTTCGGGGAGAAGGTGGGCAAACTCCTCGACATCGCCATGGAGATCGGCTGCCCGGTGATCGGCATGAACGACTCCAGCGGCGCGCGGCTCCAGGAGGGTGTGCTCGCGCTCTCCGCGTACGGCAAGGTGGCCCGGAGGGTGGTCACCGCGTCGGGCATGATCCCGCAGATCTCGGTCATCATGGGCATGTGTGCCGGCGGCGCGGTCTACACACCGGCCGCGACGGACTTCATCGTCATGGTCAAGCGGACCTCGCACATGTTCGTGACCGGCCCCGACGTGATCCGCTCGGTGACCGGAGAGACGGTGGGCCTGGAGGAGCTCGGCGGGGCGAGCGTCCACGCGCGGCGGACCGGCAACGCGCACTACATGGCGGCCGACGAGGAGGACGCCCTCGCCTACGTCAAGGACCTGTTGTCGTATCTCCCGAGCAACAACCTGGACGAGCCGCTGAGTTACCCCACCCGTGTCGATCCGGCGGGCACGGCCGGGGACCTCGAACTGGACTCGGTGATCCCGGACGCCTCCGAGCAGCCGTACGACATGCACCGGGTGATCGAACGGCTCGTGGACGACGGGGACCTGCTCGAAGTGCACCCTGAGTTCGCGCCGAACATCCTCTGCGGGTTCGCCAGGATGGAAGGGCACAGCATCGGCGTGGTGGCCAACCAGCCCATGCACCTGGCCGGCTCACTGGACATCGACGCCGCGGAGAAGGCCGCCAGGTTCGTCCGGTTCTGTGACGCGTTCGGCATTCCGATCCTGACCCTGGTCGACGTTCCCGGCTTCCTGCCCGGCACGGTTCAGGAGTACGGGGGGATCATCCGTCGGGGCGCCAAACTCGGGTTCGCCTACATCGAGTCCACGGTGCCCAAGATCACGGTCATCACCCGCCGGGCGTACGGCGGAGGGTACGCCGTGATGGGATCGAAGGAGCTGGGCGCGGACATCTGCTTCGCCTGGCCCACCGCGGAGATCGGCGTGATGGGCGCCCGCGGCGGTGTCGACCTGCTGTTCCACCGGGATCTCGCCGAGGCCGATGACCCCGTGACGCTGGAGCGGTCCCTCGGCGAACAGTACGAGGAGACGCTGACCAGTCCCTATGTCGCGGCCGAACACGGCTGCGTCGACGACATCATCGCGCCGTCCGAGACGCGTCTTTCCGTGATCCGCGCGCTGCGTGCCCTGCGGAAGAAGCGGGTCGCGCCGTTGCCGAAGAAGCACAGCAACATTCCACTGTGACGGTACCGACACGACAGGAGTCACTGATCACATGGCGCACGTACGTGAGGGGCTGAACGCACAGCTGCGGGCGCTCATCGGGATCACCGCCGGGATTCCGCTCGGTCCCGGCATGGGTGTGCCCGGCGGGCAGGACAGCCCGGCTGCGGTTGCGGACGACCTGCACTGCCCGCGATGCGGCCTGCCGACCGGACATCTCGGGCAGGACGGACCGGCAAGCGGGTCCGTCCCTGTGAACCCCGTCATGTCACTGGTCTGAGGCGCCGTCGGGCAAGGCGTCCGAGTCGTCGCGGGCCACCGCCGCGGCGACCGCCGCCCGGTTCGACACACCGAGCTTGGCGAACACGTTGGACAGATGCATCTCCACCGTCTTCTCCGCGATGTGCAGCCTCTTGGCGATCAACCGGTTGGTCAGCCCGCTGCTCACGAGCGCGGCGATCTGCTGCTCCCGGCCGGTCAGGGCGATCACGCAGCTCTCCGGATCGGTGCTCCTGGCGTGCGGAGCACGCGCCGCCAACCTGCGGCGCTCGACGCGCGCCTGTCGCGCCAGAACGGTGGCTCCCAGTTGCTCGCAGGCCAGCTGGGTCGCCTTCAACTCCTTTGCCGCGTCGTCGAATCGGCCCTCGTGCCACAGGGCGAGCCCTACGATCAGGCGAGCGCGCAGCGCGTCGATCACCCGGCCCGCCTCCTCCAGTCCCCCCGCGGCATCCTGCGCGGGAGCCAGGGCCGCTTCCGGTTTCTGACGCAGGAGCACCTGCGCCTGGGCCAGCGTCGCCAGAGCCATACGGCCGGGCTGACCGAGGAGTTCCGCCGCGTGCACGGCCCGCTGCACCCACTCCTCCGCCCGCTCCGGCCGGCCCGCGGTGAGTTCCGCCCGGACCAGCAACTCGTACCAGGCGACCCGAGAACCGGCGTCGGCGGTCGGCAGGTCCGGTCCGCCGGCGTCGGTGACAAGAGCCAGGCACCCCTCGTGGTCGCCGTTGAGCAACCTCGCCTCACCCAGGATCCGCAGGGCGAGCGCTTCCTTCCAGCCGCTGGCCGAGTGCCGGGGCTGCAGGGTGGCGGCGAAGGAGTTCTGCAGCGCGCTGTCGAGATCGCCGAGAGCGATGTCCACGTATCCGCGCACCGCGTAGGCGTTGACGAGTTCTTCCGGACTGTCCGTGCGCTCGGCGAGGTAGACCGCGTGCTCGACGGCGACGTGTGCCTCGGTGAGCTTGCCCCGGTCGCGCAGTACGAACGCCTTGCCGGCCAGCAGATGCGGCAGGAACAACCGGTATCCGCTGCGCATGGCGAAGCCGACCCCTTTTTCGAAGTGCCGGAGTGCTTCGTCCCAGCGTTCGAGCAACACCTCGCTCCAGCCGATCCACATCACCGCGTCCAGGCTCTGCGCGAGCTCGCTGTCCAGCATCCCGTCCAGGATCGTGGTCGCCTGTCGGAGCAGCTCGTAGGCGAGTTCCGTGTGCCCGTTGGCGGTGTTGGCCATCGCCATCAGGCCGAGGCACGATGCCTGCAAGGGGCGGTGCCCGTGCCGCTCGACCACGGCCAGTGCCTCCTGCGCCCACTGGTAACAGCCCAGTGGATCGCCGCTGTGCAGCTGTCCGGCGGCTATCTCGAACTTCAGTGAGGCGCGGACCAGGGCGTCCTCGCTGCCGAGAGCGGCGAGCTCCAGGCGCAGCATGGCATCGGTCTCCTCGCGGCCCCCGAGCAGCCGTTGCACCATCGCGACGAAGGCCACGGCTTCGGCGTGCTGGGCGACCGGATCCCTGGGCAGGATGCTCAGTGCTTCATGCATCAGGTCGCGACACTCCCGCAGTTGGCCCGTCGCCCCTCGGGCCTCCGCGAGCAGGATCATCATCCTGGCCCGTTGAGCCTCGAAACGGGGTTGCTGCGGGAGGGCCCGCAGAGCGGTGGTGAGCCAGGCCGATGCCTTGCCGGGATCGGTGAAGGCCACGGCGCGGGCCGCTTCGTCGAGTATGTCGACGGCGGCGAGATCGCCGTGTCTGATCCACTGCTCCACATGCGGGGCGCGCTCGAAGGGCGAGGCGCCCCGTGTACACAGGGCTTCGTCGGCGCGGAGGTGCATGTCCACACGCCAACTCAGTTCACTGTGGTTGTAGATGGCCCGGTGGACCACCGGGTGACGGAAGGCGAAGTACTGGCCGCGCACCACCGGGTGGACCAGGTCCCGCCGGATCAACTCGCCGATGGTGCCCAGCACTTCGGTCTCGTTCCGGCCCAGCATCTGCGTGAGCAGCCCGGCTTCGAACTCGTGGCCGATGATTGCGGCGGCATCCGCGACTTCTCTCATCTCGGGCCGCAGGGAGGCCAACTCCTCGGTATACCGGGCGTAGTTGCCGAAGCGCGGTGTCTGGTGCAACCGGGACAGATCGTCGCGTGTGGTGAAGACCGGCTGTTCGGAAATGAGCGCCTTCAGATATCCCGGGTTCCCCTCGCTCTCCCGGTACAGGTGCCGTCGGTTGAATGCCGTGGCCTCACCGGCCAGCATTTCTTCCGCTTCCTCTTCCGGGAGCGGTTCCAGGTGTATATGGTCGACGACCATCTGCTCGGACCGGCCGCGTAGGGCCGCCTGCAGTCGCGGGGTCGCCTGTCGATTCCGATAGGCGAGCACGAACAGCACCGGAGCCTGTGGTGGTCTGCGCAGCAGACTCGCCAGGAGTTCGACGGACGCCGGATCGGTGACATGGCAATCGTCAAGGACGAGAACCAGCCTGGGTGCTGCGAGCTGTTCCAGAAAACCACGCACGGAGCGGAAGCCGGTCTGCGCCGTGCACTTCACGGCGTCGGTCACACCTTCTCGGTCGAATCCCATGGTCAGCCGGAGAGTTGTGATCAACTCCTCGCGCTGCCAGGGCGGCAGTCGCTCCACTGCCGCGCGCACGAGATCGTGCTGGTCGTTGAATGCGTCCGAAAACAGACTGAATGGCGCTTCGTCATCACGTCCATCGACTCGGCCGGTGAATACACGGGAGTTTCCGGACCGGGCGATGCCGGCGAACCTTCCCAATACCGCTGTCTTGCCAACGCCTGGATCTCCGGTTATTTTGACAAGCCGGGCGACTGGCTGCCGTGGCCCTGTCTGACGGAGAGCACTGCTCAGCGTATTCAAGACGTCTTGCCGACCGAAAAGCGTCTCTGTTTGTGCGGGCGTGGGTGCAGAGTCTGCGGTACCCCACGCCTCGGAATCGGGTGAAATAGTGGACTGACGTGGATTGCGGTCTGTACGTGCCATCGTCCCCCCGTAGTGCCGAAAGGTGCACATCCATGGCGTGGTGGACCGCACCCCCGTGATTCGTACACTCCGCTTGGCACGTTAGCAGCACGGACGGGTGGTCGAACAGGCGTCCCCGTGACGGCGGATTGCCGATCACTCCTGAAACCTCTAGGTCGTGCGCCGTACTTGGCAACCCTTTTACGGGGCCCGAGGTGTGGACGTTGACCGGAACTCATCGAATGAGTGACTGATTCCCGGAGGCTGTGCGGTAGATCGACTGCGGGTGTCTTGTTCGTGTCGTGGCGCCTCGGCGGTGGAGCGCCGCCGGCGCGGAGGGCGGCCGGCGCCCGGATGCAGGGGATTCGGGCCGACCGGGGCGCGGGGAGGCCGGTCGACCCTGCCCCCCTGCCCAGGGTTATCCCCAGTGCCTAGGGAGCCCCGAAGAGGCCAGACTTGGCGCGTACTTCCTCTGTCCCGTGCACCTGCTGTGTCCGAGTGCGGGGCCGTCGCTGTTTGGAGGAACGCGTGAGCACGCGAATGTATGCACTTCCGATCGACCAGACGCGGTGGCAGGTCCCCGGTGGCGGGACGACGGTATTCGACTGGGAATACGACGAAGGCCGCGACCGGCTGCTGAGCCTGTACGAGAAAGGCAAGCAGAAGCAGTGGGACGCGGCCGAGCGTCTCGACTGGTCGATCGACATCGACCTCGACAACCCCATGGGCGTGCCGGAACAGACCATCGCCATTTACGGGTCCCGGGTGTGGAGCAAGCTCAGCCAGAAGGACAAGGGCGTCATACGCCATCACCTCGCCTCCTGGCAGTTCTCGCAGTTCCTGCACGGCGAGCAGGGCGCGCTGATCTGTTCCTCCAAAATCGTGCACACGGTGCCCGATCTCGACTCCAAGTTCTACGCGGCAACCCAGGTGATGGACGAGGCCCGGCACGTCGAGGTCTACTCGCGCTACCTCAGGGAGAAATTGGGGCTTGCCTACCCGATCAATTCCAGTCTCAAGTCCATCCTCGACGACGTCATATCCGACGCACGCTGGGACATGACGTATCTGGGTATGCAGGTTCTCATCGAGGGTTTGGCGCTGGCCGCGTTCGGACTGATCCGGGACAATGCCACGGAGCCGTTGGCCCAGGCGCTCAACACCTATGTGATGCAGGACGAGGCCCGGCACGTCGCATTCGGTCGGCTCGCCCTGCGCG
Source organism: Streptomyces sp. NPDC026500 (assembly GCF_055567635.1). Lineage (NCBI taxonomy): Bacteria > Bacillati > Actinomycetota > Actinomycetes > Kitasatosporales > Streptomycetaceae > Streptomyces > Streptomyces sp. NPDC026500. The sequence continues at coordinate 73,043 of NZ_JBVHQB010000011.1, forward strand.
ACTACTACCCCGAACTCACCCAGGCGGAACGGGACGAGCGCGAGGAGTTCTGCATCGAGGCGTGCTACCTGATGCAGGAGCGGTTCGTCGGGGAAGAAGTCTGGCGCAATCTGGACATCGACTCGGATGAATGCATCGAATTCATGCGCAACTCCGAGCATTTTCGCGCCTTCCGTAGCCATCTCTTCTCCCGGATCGTGCCGACGCTCAAGGACATCGGAATCTTCGGACCGAAGATGCGGCATGCGTTCTCCGAGATGGGAATCATCGGCTACGAGCATCACGACGTCGAGTCCTTGATGGAGCAGGACGAGAAGATCGCGAGCGACCTCGACCGCAGCCGAATCGAGCAGGTCGAGCAGGTGATCAAAAGGGGCGGCGACGAGGCCTGACGCCGCGCATCCCCCATACCCCCAGGCCGGATCCAGGCCTTCCGCATCCAGCCCTTCCCCATCCAGCTTCCTCAGGAGCATTGAGTAGTGACGACTTCCGAACCGGCGCGCAAGCGGCTGGGCTTCCTCGCGGTGACCTTGACGGCGTCCGGGGGCACCTTTCTCGCGATGCTCGACTCAACGGTCACCAACCTGGCAGTGCCGGATCTCTCCAAGGACTTCGCCACCGCCTCGTTACCCGACCTCTCCTGGGTCATCAGCGCGTACGCGGTGTTCTTCGCGGCACTCCTGGTGCCGGCCGGCCGGCTGTCGGACGTACTGGGCCGGCGACGACTGTTCCTGCTCGGCATCGGGATCTTCACCGGGGCCTCGCTGTTGTGCGGTCTCGCGCCCAGTCTTCCGGTCCTCATCGCGACCCGCGCACTGCAGGGGGCCGGCGCCGCGGCGATGATCCCGGCCTCGCTGGCCATCCTGCTCCTCGACGGGCCGACGGACCAACGGGTGAGGTCGATCGGTGTGTGGAGCGCGGCCTCGGCGTTCGCCGCGGCGGTCGGCCCCAGCGTCGGCGGGGTGCTGGTCGATCTGTTCGGCTGGCGCTCGGTGTTCTACGTCAACCTCCCCTTCGGTGTCCTGCTGATCTTCGCGGCCGTACGGCTGCTGCCCCGTGCGGCGGGCTCGGAGGAGAGGCGGATTCCGGACCCGCTGGGCACCCTGATGGTCGCTCTCGCGGTCGGTGTGATGACCCTGGGAGTCACGGAGGGCGGCACCTGGGGCTGGTGGGACGGCAGGACTCTGGCCTGTCTGGTGGGCGGAGCCGCCCTCGCGGTCGGCGCCGTGCTGCGCTCCAGGAACCATCCGGTGCCTGCCCTCGAGACCTCTCTGCTGGGCAATCGCTCCTTTGCCGTCACGAATGTGGTCTCGCTTCTCTACGGTATGGCGCAGTACCCGTGGCTGTTGGTCAGCGTGCTCTACCTGACCGGCTCCTGGCACTACTCCGAACTCAAGGCGGGCTTCGCCATGACACCGGGCGCGGTCGCGGCCTCCGTCGCCGCGCTGGCGATGAGCCGGCTCGCTCCGCGACTGGGAGGACCCCGAGTCGTCACGCTGTCCGGGCTGCTGATCTTCGAGGCGTGCGGCCTCTGGCTGGTCTTCGGGCTCACCGGCACCCCGTCGTTCCTGACCTTCTGGCTGCCTGCGGGCTGCCTGGCCGGCATCGCCATGGGAGCCGTCACGATGGGGACCTCGGCCGCGGCGGCGCTGAGCGCCCCGCCCACCCGGTTCGCCGCGGCAAGTGGTATGAACACCACCGCACGGCAATTCGGCGGCGCGCTCGGCATCGCGGCACTGGCGGTGATCATGCAGCAGCGCACCGAGGACGGCGGCGGCACGAGCCTCGACCCGTATACGGGCGTCTTCGTCTTCTCCACCATCGCCGTCGGCGTGGCCCTGGTCATCAGTCTGTTCTGGCTGCGTCTCACCCCGCCGCCGCAGACGGCGGCCGGCGCCGCCGCCAAGGGCGGGACGGCGTCGGCGGCCGCCGAGGAACGGAGCCGTGGATGACGGAGTCCGGCCAGTACGAACCACGGCGCACCGCCCTGGTGACCGGTGCCAACAGAGGGCTCGGCAAGGAGATCAGCCGACAGCTCGCGGCGCTGGGGACGAGCGTGCTGCTGACCGCCCGGGACGAGGAGTCGGGCAGGGCCGCCGCGGCCGAACTCGAGGCCGAGGGCGGTGCCGTCCGATTCGCACGGCTGGATGTGACCGAGGAGAAATCGATCCGTTCGGTCGCCGAGCTCGTCGACGCGTCCTTCGGCCGGCTCGACATCCTCGTCAACAACGCGGGAGTGAGCGGATTGGTCCGGGGGGAACGCCCGCCTCTGGACCGCATAGGAGTAGACACGTTGAGGAGCACGCTCGAGACGAACTTCGTGGGACCGTTCGCGCTCACCCAGGCGTTGCTGCCCGCACTGCGCAGGGCGGGGGGCCGGGTGGTGAACCTGACCAGTGCCCTGGCCACCTTCGCACGGGCCGCGGGTGGCGGTCCGGTGGGACGGGCGGACCTCATTCCCTACTGTGCGTCCAAGGTGGCACTGAACATGACCTCGGTGCTTCTCGCCGACCAGTTGAGGGATTCGGGCGTCACCGTCTGCGCGGTCTCCCCCGGTTACGTCGCGACCGACATGAACAACTTCGCGGGTACGAGAACGGTTCAGGAGGGTGCGCGGACCGTTGTGCGCTTCGCCACCGCGGCCCCCGATCAACTGCCCGACCGTGCCTTCGTCACGGAGGAGGGCGTCGCCCACTGGTGAGCGGCGACCGTCATAGGACGATGACTCCACGAGGGCTGCACCCTGGGGTCGCCTTCTTCTCGTCGTAGGTGTCCGCCAACACCCCGATGGCCTTGCCGAGGTTCGCGAACCGCGAGCACTTGGCGACGGGAGAGCGGGACGGCACCGCGCCCCTCGGTTCGCCTCGAACCGAGGGGCGCGGCACGGAACCCCGTGTATGTCTGATCAGACGGTTTCGGCCGTCCCGGCCGAGTCGTTCGGGATGTCGCGCCGGGACAGCGCCAGGTACGCGACGAAGCCGACGATGGCGACGGTCCAGGACGCGGTGACCGGGCCGAGGCCGAGCGCGAGACCGCCGCGTGCGTGGCTGAGGGCCATCCAGTCGGCGACCGACGCGCCGAGCGGGCGCGTGATGACGTACGCGGTCCAGAAGGCGGCGACCGCGTTCAGGGAACCCCATCGGTGGGCGATGGCCGGGACCGCGATGGCGACGGCGTACAGGACGGCCGAGCCCAGGTAGCCGAGGCCGATGGTGGCGGAGAGGTCTCCGGCCGCGGTGCCGAGCGCGAAGGTGGCGAGCACGGTGGCCCAGTAGAAGGCCTCGCGGCGGCGGGTGCGGATGCTGTGGATGGAGAGCGTGCGCTCACTGGCGTACCAGACGGCGAACACGGCGCCCAGCGCGACCAGGAAGAGCGGCGTGGAGATCGCGTACGGAACACCGAGCCCGACATGGAGCACATCCGCGGCCATCGTGCCGAACACGCTGACCATGACGATCGCGGTCCAGTAGATCCAGGCCACATAACGGCGTACGGCGAACTGGAGTGCCAGCGACGCCGTGAGAGCCAGCCCGCCGAGCCCGACGGCGGGAATGGGCCCGATCCAGTGGGCCAGGAAGTCGGAGGCCGTCTCGCCCATTCCAGTGGTCAGCACCTTGATCACCCAGAAGTACAACGTGACTTCCGGGACCTTGCTCGCCAGGACGGCGACAGGCGGGGCGCTTCGAGAGTGACGGGTGAGGTGCTCGGTGCTCATGACCCGCACAATGACACGGCCGACCGGCCCTGCCACAGAGGGCTTTGCCATCGCTTGGAAGCTTCTGGAGCAGGACTTGCCAGGAGTCCCGACGAGCCTGAACACAACCTGAACGGCCCGGCGGAATGCCTGGTCGGCGCCATGATCCCGGTGATACGAAGAGAGGTCGCGCGCGGCTCGCCCGTGCCAAGTGCGGCGGCGGGCCCCGGGTCGGCCCGCAGGTCTCGCGAGTGTCCCCCCGGACGTGCCGAGAGTGTCCCCCGGAACCGGTCCCGGCAACCCGCCGCGCGTAAACCGCGCCCGTCACTCGCCGCTCACCAGCACCACCTCCAGGGTGCGCGGACCGTGCACCCCCTCGACCCGGTCCAGCTCGATGTCGCTGGTGGCCGAGGGACCGGAGATCCAGGTCAGCGGACGCGCCGGATCGAGGCGTTCCATGGCCTGCGGTACGGAGGCCACCACCTGGCCGGGAACCCGGACGACGCAGATGTGGTGGTCCGGGATCAGGGTGATCCGACGGCGGCCCTGGTCCGGACCGCCGTCGAGGACGATCGTGCCGGTCTCGGCGATGGCGACGGCGCAGCCGGTCACCACGCTCGCCACCTTGTCGAGCTCACGGGGCGTGCTCACGGCACGGTCGTGGACCCGGGTGGGATCCGCCGCAGACATCCACTCCGGCGGGAGCCCGGGCGGCACGAGCACATACTGAGGTCCGCGTTCGGCGAGCAGCCGCATGATGACGTACGGCAGCTCCTCGTCGGTCGCGCGGTGCACGATCGCCCGGTAGTCCGCCAGGTTCTCCGCGAGCAGGTCCACCGTCTCCGCGACACTCCGCGCACCGTGCTCGCGCAGATAACTCCGGTCGACGGCCTGCTCGTACTGGGGGTCCCGGCCAGGCCGTTCAGGCGCCGGGGGAGTGTCGTCCCGGGGGACGTCCGCGAGGGCCCGCCGCACCCGGCCGAGGATCAGATCCCTGCTGCTCACTTCGTCGTGTCCTTTCCGCCCCGCGTGCGCTGCCACCAGTCGCGGAACGACTCCGCCGGGACCGCGGGCAGATCGCGGGTCTCGCTCCACGCCCGGCCGGGGCCCGGCAGGGTCCGCGGGTGGAAGCGGCGGGTCCGGGACGCCAGCCGCTGCCCGGTGCGCAGTGCGCCGGGGTGGCTGAACGCCCATCGCGCCGCGCGCATCGCCGCCCGCTCGGCGGCGTGCCCCTTGGCCGGCTTCAGTACGACCGTGTTGCCGTCCCGCGTCGCCGGGCCGCCCTGCGCGATCCGTTCCCGCAGATGAACGAGGACTTCCGGGATGTCGATGGCGACCGGGCAGACCTCGTAGCAGGCCCCGCACAACGAGGAGGCGTACGGCAGTGAGGCGTCGATCTCGCTCGCGGTGCCCCGGAGTTGCGGGCTGAGGATCGCGCCGATCGGGCCCGGGTAGACCGAGCCGTAGGCGTGGCCGCCCGCCCGCTCGTACACCGGGCAGACATTCAGACACGCCGAGCAGCGGATGCAGCGCAGCGCCTGGCGGCCGACCTCGTCGGCGAGCGTGTCGGTGCGGCCGTTGTCCAGCAGGACCAGATGGAAGGTCTGGGGACCGTCCCCGTCCGTGGTGCCCGTCCACATCGAGGTGTACGGGTTCATGCGCTCGGCCGTCGAGGAGCGGGGGAGCGTCTGGAGGAACACCTCCAGGTCCCGCCAGCTCGGCACGATCTTCTCGATGCCGACGACGGAGATCAGGGTCTCGGGGAGCGTCAGGCACATCCGGCCGTTGCCCTCGGACTCGACGACCACGAGGGTGCCGGTCTCGGCGACCATGAAGTTGGCGCCGGAGATGCCGACCTTGGCGCGCAGGAACTTCTCGCGCAGATGCAGACGCGCCGCCTCGGCCAGTTCGGCGGGCGTGTCGGTGAGCCCCTCGGGCGCCGGGCGGCCCCACGCGCCCATCTCGCGGACGAAGATGTCACGGATCTCGCCGCGGTTGCGGTGGATCGCCGGGACGAGGATGTGCGACGGCCGGTCCTTGCCCAACTGCACGATGAGTTCGGCGAGATCGGTCTCGTACGCGTGGATGCCCGCGGCCTCCAGGGCCTCGTTGAGCCCGATCTCCTGGGTGGCCATCGACTTGACCTTGACGACCTCGCTCTCGCCGGTCATCTCGACCACGGCCGTGACGATCCGGTTGGCCTCCTCGGCATCGGCGGCCCAGTGCACGACACCACCGGCCGCGGTCACCGACTCCTCCAACTGCACGAGATAGCGGTCGAGATGACGGAGCGTGTGGTCCTTGATCCGTTTGCCCGCCTCACGCAGCTCCGCCCAGTCGGAGACCTCGGCGACGGCCTTGGCCCGCTTGGCGCGGATGGTGTGGGTGGCGTGCCGCAGATTGCCGCGCAGGGTGGCGTTGTTCACGGCCTCGTGCGCGGCCTTCGGAAAGGCCGGCATTCCGACGAACGTTCCACTCATGCGCTCGGCTCCTCTTCCGTGCTCGCTCCCGTGCCGGCTTCCGGTCTCGTTTCTGGTCTCGCTTCCGCGCCCGCTTCCGTGCTCGCCAGGATCTCCGCGATGTGCACCGGCCGCATGTCCGTCCTGAGGCGGCCCATCGTGCCGCCGATGTGCATCAGACACGAGTTGTCGGCGGCGCACAGCACCTCGGCGCCCGTCGACTCGGCGTTGCGCACCTTGTCGGCGCCCATCGCCGCGGAGACATCGGGGTTCTTGACGGCGAAGGTGCCGCCGAAGCCGCAGCACTCGTCGGCGCCGGGCAGCTCCCGCAGCTCAAGTCCCTTGACGGCCTGGAGCAGTCGGCGCGGCCGGTCGCCGAGCCCCAGGCTCCGCAGGCCGTGACAGGTGGGGTGATAGGTCACCGTGTGCGGGTAGTACGCCCCGACGTCCGTCACACCGAGGACGTCGACAAGGAACTCGGTGAGCTCGTACGTCTTCGGCACGACCGGCGCCAGGGTCCTGGCCAGGGTGTCGCCGCGCCCCTCCGCGCGGGCCCGTTCGCCCATCCGTGGATACAGCTCCCGCACCATCGCCCCGCACGATCCGGACGGTGTCACGATCGCCTCGTACTCCCCGAAGACATCGGAGAAATGCCGGGCGAGCGGCTCGGCCTCATGGCGGTACCCGGTGTTGTAGTGCGCCTGCCCGCAACAGGTCTGCCCCATCGGGAAATCGACGTCGACACCCAGTTTGGTCAGCAGTTTCACCACGGCGCGGCCGGTGTCCGGATACAGCGTGTCGTTGACACAGGTCAGGAACAGGGCGACACGCATCGCGGCTCCTTGGTCTCGGTCATCGGATGGGTGCAGGGTACGCGGCGGGTGCGCGGCCGGGGAGGCAGCGCGCGCCCGCCGTACGGACGGCGCGTTTTCGCGGCGCGTTTCACGATGCGCTTCACGGCGGACGGTTCACGATGTGCGCCGCCTGTCCGCCGCATGTGCGCTTCACGGTGTGCGCCGCATGTCGGTTTCACAGGTGTGCGCCGCGATGTGCGCTTCACGGTGTGCCGAGCCTCGCCTCGGCCGCGCGCCACGCCGCCGTGTCGCCCCGCGGCTCGTAGCGGCGGAGCGGCTGGGTGCGCGCCACCAGCGCGCGCATCTCGGTGCGGTCGCCGACCAGTCGGTGCGCCCGCGCCTGGACGAGGACGTTGCCGAGCGCGGCCGCCTCCGCCGGTCCCGCCACGACCGGCAGACCGCAGGCGTCGGCGGTGAGCCGGCACAACAGCTCGTTGCGGGTGCCGCCGCCGACGATGTGCACGACGTCGACCGGATGGCCGGCCAGGGACTGTGCCTGCTCGATCGCCCGTCGGTGCGCGAGCGCGAGGGAGTCGAGGATGCAGCGGGTGATCTCGGCGCGGGACTCGGGCCCCGGCTGCCCCGAGGCCCGGCAGGCCTCCGCGATCCGCGACGGCATCCGGCCCGGCGCGAGGAACGCCGCGTCGCCCGCGTCCACGACGGAGCGCAGCGGCGCCACCCCGGCGGCGGCCGTGAGGAGCTCCCCCAGATCGGGGTGGCCCCATTCGCGTACGCACTCCTGGAGCAGCCACAGGCCCATGATGTTGCGCAGATAGCGGACCGTGCCGTCCAGGCCGAGCTCGTTGGTGAAGTTGGCGGCCCGGCTCGCCTCGGTGAGGACGGGAGCGTCCAGCTCCAGGCCCGCCAGGGACCACGTGCCGGTGCAGATGTACGCGAACCGCTCCCCGGTCGCGGGGACGGCGGCCACCGCGGAGGCGGTGTCGTGCGAACCGACCGTCGTCACCGGCACCGGTCCGGTCGTCCCGGTCTCCTCCAGCACCCGCGGCAGCAGTGTCCCGGCCGGGTCGCCGGGACGGCGCAGCGGTGCGAACAGCCCGAGGTCGATGCCGAGCCGTTCCGCGAGACCGTACGACCAGTCGCGGGTCCGCGGATCGATCAACTGGGTGGTGGAGGCGTTGGTGAGCTCGGTGCCCGCCTCGCCGGTGAGCCAGTACGCCAGCAGATCCGGGATGAGCAACAGGCGCTTGGCTGAGGCGAGTTGGGCGGAGGAGCGGGCGGCCGCCAGCTGATAGAGGGTGTTGAAGGGCGCGTACTGCAACCCCGTCGCCGCGTACAGTTCGGCGGCGGGCACGCTCGCCCACACCTTCTCCGCGACGCCCTCCGTGCGGGCGTCGCGGTAGTGCACCGGGTTGCCGAGCAGTGCCCCGTCCGCGTCCAGCAGGCCGTAGTCCACCGCCCAGCTGTCGATGCCGACGGAGTCGACCTGCCCGGCCGCGCGCAGTCCGTCGAGGACCCCCGCGTACAGCGCGAGGATGTCCCAGCGCAGCCCCTCGGGGACCCGGACCGGCCGGTTCGGGAAGCGGTGCGCCTCGGTCAGATCGAGCGTGTCCGGGCCGACGCGGCCGACCATGACACGTCCGCTGGACGCGCCGAGGTCGACCGCTGCGTAGGTGTGCGCGGCGTGGGTGTGCGGGGCGCTCATGGACGTCATCGCAGGAACGCGGCGGCGACGCCGGCGTCGACCGGGACGTGCAGCCCCGTGGTGTGCGTCAGGTCCCCGCCCGTGAGGGCGAACACGGCGTTCGCGACATGCTCCGGAAGCACTTCCCGCTTGAGGATGGTCCGTTGGGCGTAGAACTCGCCGAGCTTCTCCTCCTCGATGCCGTACGTCGCCGCCCGCTGCGCGCCCCAGCCGCCCGCGAAGATGCCCGAGCCGCGCACGACCCCGTCGGGGTTGACGCCGTTGACCCGGATGCCATGCGCGCCCAACTCGGCTGCCAGCAGCCGTACTTGGTGTGCCTGGTCGGCCTTGGTCGCGGAGTAGGCGATGTTGTTGGGGCCGGCGAAGACGGCGTTCTTGGACGCGATGTAGACGATGTCGCCGCCCAGTCGCTGCGCGATCATCACCCGGGCCGCCTCGCGCGAGACGAGGAAGGAGCCGCGGGCCATGATGTCGTGCTGGAGGTCCCAGTCCTTGGCGGTGGTCTCCAGCAGCGGCTTGGAGATGGAGATGCCGGCGTTGTTGACCACCAGGTCGACACCGCCGAAGGCCAGCACCGCCGCCTTGAAGGCGTCGGCGATCTGCTCCTCGGAGGTGACGTCCACGCCGACGGCGACGGCCTTGTCGGGACCGCCGAGTTCTGCGGCGACCCGTTCGGCGCCCTCGGCGTTCAGGTCCGCGACGACGACACACGCGCCCTCCGCCACCAGCCGTTCGGCGATGGCCCTGCCGATCCCGCTGCCCGCGCCCGTCACCAGGGCGACCCGGGTGGCGAGGGGCTTGGGCTTCGGCATCCGCTGGAGCTTGGCCTCCTCGAGAGCCCAGTACTCGATGCGGAACTTCTCCGACTCCTCGATCGGCGCGTACGTCGAGACGCCCTCGGCGCCCCGCATCACGTTGATCGCGTTGACGTAGAACTCGCCCGCCACCCGTGCCGTCTGCTTGTCCTTGCCGAAGGAGAACATGCCGACTCCGGGGACCAGCACGATCGCCGGGTCCGCGCCGCGCATCGCGGGGGAGTCGGGCAGCGCGTGCCGCTCGTAGTAGGCCGCGTACTCCACGCGGTACTCGGCGTGCAGCTCCGCCAGCCGGGCGAGCGCTTCGTCGAGGGAGGCGGCCGGCGGCAGGTCGAGGACGAGCGGCCTGACCTTGGTGCGCAGGAAATGGTCCGGGCACGAGGTGCCGAACGCCGCGAGCCTTCGGTGTCCGGCGCGTGCGAGGAAGTCGAGCACCTCGTCGGAGTCGGTGAAGTGGCCGACCTGAGGGCGGTCCTGGGAGGCGATGGCCCGGATGTGCGGCGCGAGCGCGGCGGCCCGCTCGCGGCGGTCCGCCGGGGCGAGAGCCTCATACCCCTCGACGACGGGCCCGAACGGCTCCGCCTTCCCGCGGTCGGCGAGGAAGGCCTCGGCGGTGCGGATGATGTGCAGCGAGTTGCGCTCGCACTCCTCGGCGGTGGCGCCCCACGCGGTGATGCCATGGCCGCCGAGGACACAGCCGACGGCCCCCGGGTTGGCCTCCTTGACCGACGCGATGTCCAGTCCCAGCTGGAATCCCGGCCGACGCCACGGAACCCACACCACACTGTCGCCGAAGCACTCGGCGGTCAGCTTCTCCCCGTCGGCCGCGCAGGCGAGCGCGATCCCCGAGTCGGGGTGCAGATGGTCGACGTGCGGCGCGTCGACGAGCCCGTGCATCGCCGTGTCGATGGACGGCGCGGCGCCGCCCTTGCCGTGCAGGCAGTAGTCGAACGCGGCGACCATCTCGTCCTCGCGCTCGACGCCCGGGTACACCTCGGTCATCGCCCGGAGCCGGTCGAGACGCAGCACCGCGAGTCCGGCCTCGGTGAGGGTGCCGAGGTCGCCGCCGGACCCCTTCACCCACATCAGCTCGACGTCACCGCCGGTCACGGGGTCGGTGTCGGTGCCCTTCGCGGAGGTGTTGCCGCCCGCGTAGTTGGTGTTGCGGGGATCGGCGCCGAGCCGGCGCGACCGGGCCAGCAGAGCGGCGGCTTCGGGATGGGGTGCCATGTTCCAGGTCCTTAAGGAGAGTGTGCAGGTGCACTGGGGGACGAACCGAGGAGAAGAGCCCCGACAGGGGCGCGGGGAACTGCGCGACCGGCCACGACGATTCCCGCGGCCCGCGGACCACCGAGTGGGGCAGACGCGGCGCGGCGGGCCGTCCCGGCAGAGCCCGTCCCGCCGAGGAACCCGCCCTCGGAAGCGGGCTCCTGCGCAAGGGGGGCTAGGCTCCCCACCCCGCCTGGGTCCCCCCGACCCGCTCGGCGGCGATCCGCTCCGCCCACCCGGACCGGTGGTACGCGGCGACCGGGTCGGGGTCGAGCCCCAGCTCGGTACGGACCTCGGCGAGCAAGGGACGTACGTCCGTGTTGTAGGCGTCCATCACCACCGCGTTCGCGGCCAGCACGTCCCCGCTGCGCTGGGCCTCGGCGAGCGCGGCGCGGTCGACGAGGAGTGCCTTGGCGGTGGCCTCCTGCACGTTCATCACCGAGCGGATGATTGCCGGGATCTTCGCCTCGATGTTGTGGCACTGGTCGAGCATGAAGGCCACGTCCGGGGTGAAACCGCCGCCGCGGATCACCTCGTACATGATCCGGAACAGCTGGAAGGGGTCGGCCGCGCCCACCATCAGGTCGTCGTCGGCGTAGAAGCGGGAGTTGAAGTCGAAGGCGCCGAGCTTGTTCTCGCGCAGCAGCGTGGCGACGATGAACTCGATGTTGGTGCCGGGGGCGTGGTGCCCGGTGTCGACCACGACCTGCGCCTTGGGGCCGAGCTTGAGGCAGTGCGCGTACGCGGTGCCCCAGTCGGGGACTTCGGTCGCGTAGAAGGCGGGCTCGAAGAACTTGTACTCCAGCAGCATCCGCTGGTGGTCGCCGAGCCGCGCGTAGACCTGCGCCAGGGCCTCGGACAGCCGGTCCTGGCGCTCGCGCAGGTCGTCCTGGCCGGGATAGTTCGTCCCGTCGGCGAACCACAGCTTCAGGTCCTTCGAACCCGTCGCGTCCATGATGTCGACGCATTCGAGCAGGTGGCCGACGGCCTTGCGGCGCACCGCCGCGTCCGGGTGGCAGACGGAGCCGAGCCGGTAGTCGTCGTCCTGGAAGGTGTTGGAGTTGATCGCGCCCAGCTTCAGGCCGCGTTCCTCGGCGTGCTTCGCCAGCGCCGCGTAGTCGTCGACCCTGTCCCAGGGGATGTGCAACGCGACGGTCGGGGCCGCGCCGGTGAACTCGTGCACCTTGGCTGCGTCGTCCAGCTTCTCCTGCGGGGTCCGGGGCACGCCCGGTTGCGCGAACACCTTGAATCGGGTTCCCGAGTTCCCGTACGCCCACGACGGCGTCTCGACGGCCTGGGTCTTGAGCGCGGCCTTCACCGCGGCGAACTCGGTCACTTCGGGACTCCTACGACTTCGAATGGGAACGGCTTCTTCGACGGCTTCCTGAACCGCTTCGCGACGGCCGCGCCGGGCACCTCCCGCGGCAAGCGCCGGCGGGCTTCCGAGGGGCTTCCCGAAGGGCTCCCCCAAGGACTCCCCGAAGGGCTTCCCGCGGTCCTGCTCGCAGGGCTTCCTGAACACAGCATCTGAAACGATTCAGGAGGTGAAGCTATGAGCCCCCCGAAGGGCTGTCAACCCCTCCGGCGTGGACCGTTCGTCGTGACCCTGTTGTGACACAAGGCCGTCGAAGAATTTCGACACGAACCCATTGACGCGACCTGGGTGACATGCCTAACGTCCCGGCAACCCAATTGAAACCTTTCACGACGCTGTGGGGGCCGTCCCGCCGACGTCGTCGAGGAGCCCCTCATGACCCACCCGTCCGACACGGGACCGACCGCGGTGCTGGCGCTGAAGGACCTTTCGAAGTCCTTCGGCGCCGTACGCGCCCTGCGGGACGTGTCCCTGGAACTGTTCCCCGGCGAGGTGCACGCGCTCGCCGGAGAGAACGGCGCGGGCAAGTCGACCCTCATCAAGACGCTCGCCGGCGTGCACCGACCGGACGCCGGCCAGGTGGTGCTGGACGGCGAACCCACCGTCTTCCACGGCCCCGCCGACGCCCGGGACGCGGGCATCGCGGTGATCTACCAGGAGCCCACGCTCTTCCCCGACCTCTCCATCGCCGAGAACATCTTCATGGGCCGTCAGCCCCGGCGGGCGCTCGGCCGCATCGACCACAAGGCGACCCACGCGGCGACCGCCGCCCTGATGGAGCGCCTCGGCGTCGAACTCGACCCCGAGCGCCCGGCGCGCGGTCTGTCCATCGCCGACCAGCAGATCGTCGAGATAGCCAAGGCGCTCTCCTTCGACGCCCGCGTCCTGATCATGGACGAGCCGACCGCGGCTCTCACCGGCAGCGAGGTGTCCCGGCTGTTCGGCGTGGTCCGCACTCTGCGCGAGCAGGGCTCGGCGGTGCTGTTCATCTCGCACCGCCTGGAGGAGATCTTCCAGATCTGCGGGCGCGTCACGACGTTGCGCGACGGGGCCCTGATATCCAGCGAGCCGCTGGAGGGCATGACGGAGGACGACCTGGTACGCCGGATGGTCGGCCGCGACCTCGACGAGCTCTACCCCAAGCAGGACGTCGAGGCGGGCGAAGTCGCCCTGAGCGTGCGCCGGCTGACCCGGGAGGGCGTCTTCACCGATGTCTCCTTCGACGTCCGGCGGGGCGAGATCGTCGGACTCGCCGGGCTCGTCGGCGCCGGCCGCACGGAGGTCGCGCGGTCCGTGTTCGGCGTGGACCGCTGGGACGCCGGAGAGGTGGAGGTCGACGGTCGGGCGCTGACGAACGGCGCCCCCTCCACCGCCATGGCCGCCGGGCTCGCCCTCGTCCCCGAGGACCGGCGCGCCCAGGGCCTGGTGATGGGCATGTCCATCGAGCGCAACATCGGCGTGACCGGGCTGCGTACGACGGTCAGGGCGGGCCTGATGGACCGCGGGGCCGAGCGCAGCCGCTCCCTCGACTGGGCCGTCAAGCTCCAGGTGAAGTACGCCCGGATCGCCGACAGCGTCTCCACGCTCTCCGGCGGCAACCAGCAGAAGGTCGTCCTCGCCAAATGGCTGGCCACCGGCCCCAAGGTGCTGATCGTCGACGAGCCCACACGGGGTATCGACGTCGGCACCAAGGCCGAAGTGCACCGGCTGCTCAGCGAGTTGGCCGCCGACGGGGTGGCCGTCCTGATGATCTCCTCCGATCTGCCCGAGATCCTCGGCATGGCCGACCGCGTGCTCGTCATGCACGAGGGCCGGCTCACCGCAGAGATCCCCCGCTCCGAAGCCACCGAGGAATCCGTGATGGCCGCTGCCACGGGGAGGGCCGCCGCATGACAGCCATCGAGAGGGCTGCCCGAATGACCCCGATCATCCCCCGGAGGGCCGCCGCATGACGGTGACCGCGCCCACCCCCGCCCCCGCCACCGAGGTGCCCAGGTCCAGCGGCACCCGGCTGGTGGACCGTGTCTTCAAGATGCGCGAACTCGCCATCCTGGCGGTCTTCCTGGTGATGATCGCCATCACCCAGATGGGCAACAGCGAGTTCCTGTCCGAGCAGGGCATCAAGGACCTGCTGCTGAACGCGACCATCCTCGTGCTGGTCGCCACCGGCCAGTCCCTCGTCGTCATCACCCGCAACGTCGACCTGTCGGTCGGCTCGACGCTCGGTATCAGCGCCTTCGCCGCGGGCACCTATCTGCAGGGCGGCGGCGACCCCGTCGTCGCGGTGTTCCTCGCGGTGCTGCTCGGCATCGGCTGCGGACTGGTCAACGGACTGCTCGTCAGTCTCGGTCAGGTACCCGCGCTCGTCGTCACCCTGGGCACCCTCTACATCATCCGCGGCATGGACTCCATCTGGGTCGGCCCGCGCCAGATCACGGCGGCCGACCTCCCCGGCGGATTCGTCGACTTCGGCTCCGGCGGCATCTCGGCGGTCCCGTATCTCGCGCTGATCGCCCTGGCCGTCCTGGTGGTCGCCGCGTACTACCTCAAGCACTTCGGCAGCGGCCGCGAGCTCTACGCGCTCGGCTCCAACCCGGAGGCCGCGCGGCTGGCCGGCATCCCGGTCCGCAACCGCATCCTGACCGCCTACATCGTCTGTGGCGGGCTCGCCGGACTCGCCGGCGCCCTGTACCTCGCCCGGTTCGGCAACGTCGACTCCGGCACCGGCACCGGATACGAACTCACCGTCGTCAGCGCGGTGGTGGTCGGCGGCGTCGTCTTCACCGGCGGCTCCGGCAGCGTCTACGGAGCCGCGCTCGGCGCCCTGCTGCTCACCTCCGTCAACAGCGTCCTGCCCGCCCTCGGCGTCAGCTCCGTCTGGGTGCTCGCCATCAACGGCGTCCTGCTCATCCTCGCCATCGCGGTCGACCGGATCGTCGCACTGCGCGTGGCCGCTGCCCTGAAGAAGAGGAACGCCCGCCATGGCTGACTCCGCTCTCGCGCGCGCCGTCCGCTGGGACACGGTCGTCGGCGCCCTCCTCATCGTCCTGCTGCTCTTCTCCTTCTCCTTCGTGGACGGCTTCGGCAACGCCCTCAACCTGTCCTTCCTGATCGGCAACACCCTGCCGATCGCGCTGATCGCCCTGCCGATGACCCTGCTCGTGGTGGCCGGCGAGATCGACCTCTCCGTCGCCTCCACGGCCGGGCTCTCCGGCTCGGTGATGGGCGCCCTGTGGAACCAGGGCATGTCGATCGAGACGATCATCCCGCTCTGTCTGGTGCTCGGCGTGGTGTGCGGGCTCGTCAACGGGCTGCTGGTCACCCGGCTCGGACTGCCGTCCCTCGCCGTCACCATCGGCACCCTCGCCGCCTACCGGGGCATCGCGCAGATCGTGCTCGGCTCCGACGCGGTCACCGACTTCCCCACCCAGTACCAGGACTTCGCGGCCGGACGCATCGGGGACACCTTCGTCCCGCAGGCCCTCCCGCTCTTCCTGGTGCTGCTCGCCGTCGCCGTGGTCGTTCTGCACGCCACCCCCTTCGGGCGCTCCGCGTTCGCGATCGGCGCCAACGAGGAAGCCGCCCGGTTCGCCGGCATCCGGGTCAAGCGGCAGAAGCTGCTCCTGTTCGTCGCGACCGGCTTCATGGCCTCCCTGACCGGGGTGTTCTGGGCCCTGCACTACGCCAGCGCCCGTTACGACAACGCCACCGGGCTCGAACTCTCCGTCGTGGCCGCCGTCCTGCTCGGCGGCATCGACTTCGACGGCGGCAAGGGCACGCTCGGCGGCGCGATAGCGGGCGTCTTCCTGCTCGGCTCGCTGCAGAACGTGATGAGCCTCCTCAATGTCTCCGCGCAGTCGCAGATCGTCGTCACCGGCGTTCTGCTGGTCGTCTCCGTGCTCGGCCCCCGGGTCGCACGGCAGATCTCCGTAGCGAGGGCGGGCCGCAGAGCCGCCTCGACTCCGATTTCGTAACCCCGCTCCGCTCACCCTCGTAAAGGAACCCTCCGCCATGCGCAAGTCATCGATCCGCCGCACCTGCGCGGCGCTCGCCGCCGTCACCTCCCTCGCCCTGGCCGTCAGCGCCTGCGGCGGCACGACCAAGAACGACGTCAAGGACTCGGGCGGCTCCAACGCCGCCGCCGGCGCCAAGGCCGACCCGAACGCGGCCACCAAGAAGGGCCTCACGGTCGGCTTCCTGCCCAAGCAGGTCAACAACCCCTACTTCACCTCCTCCGACAAGGGCGGCGAGAAGGCCCTCACCGAACTGGGCTCGAAGTACAAGGAGGTCGGCACCAACAGCGCCACCGACACCAGCGGCCAGGTGAGTTACGTGAACACGCTCACCCAGCAGCAGGTCGACGCGATGGCGGTCTCCGCGCAGGACCCGGGCGCCCTGTGCACCGCGCTCAAGCAGGCCATGACGAACAAGATCAAGGTCGTCACCTACGACTCCGACACCAAGGCCGACTGCCGCAACGCCTTCGTCTCGCAGGCGAGCGCCGAGGACCTGGGACGCACCGAGGTGCAGCTGCTCGCCAAGCAGATCAACTACAAGGGTGAGATCGCGATCCTGTCCGCGGCGCAGACCGCGACGAACCAGAACACCTGGATCGACTTCATGAAGGAGGAGCTGAAGGACCCCAAGTACAAGGACATCAAGCTGGTCAAGGTCGCCTTCGGCAACGACGAGGCCCAGCAGTCCTTCCAGCAGACGCAGGGCCTGCTCCAGGAGCACCCCAAGCTCGCCGGGATCATCTCCCCGACCACCGTCGGCATCAAGGCGGCCGCGCAGTACCTGTCCGGCTCCAAGTACAAGGGCAAGGTCAAGCTGACCGGCCTCGGCACCCCCAACGACATGCGCAAGTACGTCAAGAACGGCACCGTCGAGGGCTTCGAGCTGTGGGACCCGGCGAAGCTCGGCGAGCTGGCGGCCCGCACGGCCGTGGCGCTGTCCTCGGGGCAGATCACCGGCAAGGAGGGCGAGACCTTCAAGGCCGGCGACATGGGCTCCTTCACCATCGGCAAGGACGGCGTGATCAGCCTGGGCAAGCCGACCGTCTTCGACGCCAAGAACATCGACCGGTTCAACTTCTGACGGTCCGTCGGTCACACCTCCCCAGTCCTCGCGTTCTGGCGTCCTGACGGTCTCGCCGGACCGACTCCCAGGCCCCGGAGGGTCATTGATGCAACGTGTGTGCTTTCTGCTGAAGGTCCGTGCGGACCGCCTCGACGAGTACCGCGAGCGGCACGCCGCCGTGTGGCCCGAGATGCTCGACGCGCTCTCCGCCACCGGCTGGCACAACTACTCGCTCTTCCTGCGCGAGGACGGCCTGCTGGTCGGCTACCTGGAGACCGAGGACTTCGCGGCCGCGCAGGCCGCCATGGAAGCCACCGACGTCAATGCCCGTTGGCAGACGGAGATGGCGCCGTTCTTCACCTCGCTGGACGGCGCCAGACCCGACGAGGCCATGAAACCCCTCACCGAAGTGTTCCACCTCGCCTGAACAGCCTGCCTGAACAGCCAGCCCGTCCGACCACCCCGCCCGCAGCCCGATCGAGGAGCCCGTACATGAGACGACGCACCGTGCTGACGACGGCCCTGCTGGGCGCCGTGGCAGGCCCCGCCCTCACCGCCCAGACGGCGCGGGCGGCCGTTCCCGGCCCCTCCGTCACCCTGACCGGAACCACCCAACTCGACTCCCAGGCAATCTACTTCGTCTCCTACGACGGTCTGGTCAACAACAACTCGTTCCAGAAGAACGGCCTGTTGACCTACCGTGGCTACCAGTACGCGGCCTGGTACACCGCGGACCGCAGCGCGGTCGTGGCCCGCCGCGTGCTCGGCGCCACGACCTGGTCCAAGATCACGCTCGGCCACAAGCTCAAGAGCGACGACTCCCACAACGTGATCTCCATGGGCGTCTCCCGGACCGACGGCCGGCTGCACCTGAACATGGACTCGCACAGCGACGGCTTCTTCTACGTCAAGTCGGTGGCCGGGCTGCTCGACAACGCCGCGTCGACGGCCTGGACCTCCGCCGTCCTCGGGGCCGTCCAGACCTCCCTGGACGGCCTCGCGCTCACCACGCAGTTCACCTACCCGCAGTTCGTCGCGACCCCGTCCGGCGGCCTCCAGCTGAGCTACCGCGTCGGCGTCTCCGGGAACGGGCGCAACGCCCTCGCGGAGTACGACGGTTCCTCCTGGACGGCGCTCGGCGAGTGGTCCGCCTCCACGGGGACCTACACCAGCGCGCACGGGTCGAGCACGGCCCGCAACATGTATCTGCACGGGATCGACTACGACGTGAACGGCCGGCTGCACTCCTTCTTCACCTGGCGCGAGCAGAACGCCGCCGTGATGTGCAACGCCGGCGGCATCACCAACCACGACACCGGCTACGTCTACTCCACCGACAGGGGCCGCAGTTGGCGCAACGACGCGGGCGCCGTCGTCGGCACCACCGGAACCTCGGACACCGTCGCCGTCACCGACGCCGGACTCGTCGTCGACTCCCTCGACCCCGACCACTCCCTGATGAACCAGGAGAGCCAGGCCACCGACTCGGCGGGTCTGCCGCACGCGATCATCAGCTATGTGCCCGGACGCTTCGGCCAGTGCACCACCAACTACGTCACGGACCGCACGGCCAACGGCCGCGCCTTTCACCTGCGGAAGAGCGCCTCGGGCGGCTGGACCAAGACCGAGATCCCGGTCGCCCCGAACTCCAGCCAGCGCACCAAGCTGGTCCTGGACCGGTACGACAACGCCTACGCGATCATGCCGTTCGGGCGGATCGCCGGCGCCTCGAAGTCCTCCGGACACACCGACTGGAAGCTCCTGTTCGACGGCAGCGGCCTGAACGCCTTCGGCGAGGTCGTGATCGACGAGACGCGCGTCTCGCAGGACGGAACGCTGTCCGTGATGTACCAGGAGAAGTCCAGCGGAACCACGCCGTCGGCGCTGCACGTCATCGATTTCCGGCTGCCCTCATGACCACTGTTTCCGGCCCGCTCGCGGGTAATGTGAGGGCCTGCCTGCCGCTTCTCGTTCTGGAGGTTCCCGCCTGATGGCCCAGTCGGTGGGTATCAAGGACGTCGCCCGTGCCGCCGGAGTCTCCGTCGGCACGGTCTCGAACGTGATCAACCGCCCCGACTCGGTGGCCTCCGAGACGAGGGCACGCGTCCTCTCCGCCATCGACCGGCTCGGCTATGTACGCAGCGAGTCGGCACGCCAACTGCGGGCCGGGCGCAGCCGGATCATGGGGCTTCTCGTCCTCGACATGGGCAACCCGTTCTTCGTGGACGTCGCGCGCGGCGCCGAGCGCGCCGCACGGGACGCCGGACTCGGGGTGATGGTCTGCAACAGCGCGCAGTCCCCGAGCGAGGAGGCCGACTATCTGTCGCTCTTCGCCGAGCAGCGGGTGCGCGGGGTGCTGCTGACGCCCACCGACGCGAGCGGGCGCAACATCGAGGCGTTCCGCCGCAACGGCATCCCCTTCGTGCTGGTCGACCGGGTCGCCGAGGGCACCACCGAGTGCTCGGTCTCGGTCGACGACGTGGCAGGCGGTGCGCTTGCCGTCCGGCACCTCGTCGACGCGGGACACCGCTCGATCGCGTACGTCAGCGGACCGCCCGGCCTCAGCCAGGTCAGGGACCGCCGAACGGGCGCACTGAACGCCCTGGCCGAGGCGGGCCTCGGCCAGGCGAATCTGCGCGAGCTGCCGACCGAGCGCCTCGACGTGGCCGCCGGGCGCGACGCCGGAGCCCGGCTCCTCGGCCTCGCCGAGCGGCCCACCGCCGTCTTCTGCGCCAATGACCTGCTCGCCCTCGGTGTCCTGCAGGCCATGTACGCGGCCGGCGTCGGCGTGCCCGACGACCTCGCGATCGTCGGCTACGACGACATCGAGTTCGCGGCCGCCGCGGCCGTCCCGCTCACCTCCGTGCGCCAGCCCGCCGTGCCGATGGGCGCCCTCGCAGCCGAGCTGCTCCTGGAGGAGATCGACGCGGAGACCGCACCCACGCCGCACGAGCACCGGAGGGTCGTGCTCCAGCCGGAGCTGGTGGTGCGCCACTCCAGCCTGGCGGCGCGCTGAGCAGCGGTTCAGTTCCCGGCTACGGCCTGCTGAGTCACTGTTCAGTTCATTTTCTTGATCCCCGGGCCGCGGAGCCCGGGCAAGATGTGCTCAACTGGGACGCAGCCTGGAATCCGTACGTCTCGGGAGCCCTGTTGACCGTCAGCTACCGCCAACCCGGTGTCGTCCTCACCGACCACCGCTTCACCGTGCCTCTCGACCACGACCATCCGGCGGGCGAGACCATCGAACTGTTCGCCCGCGAGGTCGTGGCGAGCGACAAGGCGCACCAGACCCTGCCCTGGATGGTCTACCTCCAGGGAGGCCCCGGCTTTGGGGCGAATCGTTTCGTCGGCCGTCAGGCCTGGCTCGACCGGGCGCTGCAGGACTTCCGCGTCCTGCTGCTGGACCAGCGCGGCACCGGACTCTCCACGCCCGCCAACCGGCAGACGCTCCCGTTGCGCGGCGGCCCCCGCGAGCAGGCCGACCACCTCGCGCTCTTCCGCGCCGACTCCATCGTCCGGGACTGCGAGGCCATCCGGCCCGGGCTCACCGGAGGAGCGCCCTGGACGGTCCTCGGCCAGAGCTTCGGCGGGTTCTGCACCGTGCACTATCTGTCCAGCGCCCCCGAGGGGCTGAGCGCCGCCGTCGTCACCGGCGGCCTGCCCACCCTCGACGGGCACGCGGACGACGTCTACCGCGCCGCTTACCCGCGCATCGAGCGCAAGGTCGCCGCGCACTACGCGCGCTACCCGCAGGACGTCGAGCGCGCCCGCCGGATCGCGGAGTACCTGCTCCAGCACGAACCGGTCCTGAGCGGCGGCTACCGTCTGACCGTCGAGGCCTTCCAGTCGCTGGGCATCCTCCTCGGCGGCAGCGAGGGCAGCCACCGGCTGCACTATCTGCTGGAGGACGCCTTCGTCCGCACCCCGCAGGGCCCGGCGCTCTCCGACGCCTTCCAGGAGGAGGTCCAGGGGCTGCTCTCGTACGCGGGTCATCCCCTGTACGCGCTGGTCCACGAGGCCTGCTACGCCCAGGGCGACCGCCCCACCGCCTGGTCCGCCGAGCGGGTGCGCGCCGAGTTCCCCCAGTTCGACGCGGCCAAGACCCTCGCGGACGACGGACCGCTGCTGTTCACCGGCGAGTCCGTGCACCCCTGGATGTTCGAGACCGACCCGGCGCTGCGCCCGCTGCGGGAGACCGCCGAGGAACTGGCCGCCCGCACCGACTGGGCGCCGCTGTACGACCCGGCCCGCCTCGCCGCGAACGAGGTACCGGTCGCGGCGGCGGTCTACCACGACGACATGTACGTCGACGCGGAGCATTCCCTGCGCACCGCGCGTGCCGTCCGGGGCCTGCGCACCTGGGTGACCGACGAGTTCGAGCACGACGGGGTACGGGCGGGCGGCCCGCGCGTACTGGACCGGCTGCTGGCACTCACGCGCGACGATGTCTGACACGTCCGCACCCCGCGCCGTCCGGCCCCTTCAACGGGCTCCACCGGACGGCGCAGCCGTGTCCGGCACCGGTCGCCGACGACCGGACGCGGACATAGCGTCGCAGACGACATGAAGTTGTCTGCGGATCGAGGGACCGGCATGACTGTTCTGGTGCAGAACCAGAGTGCGGCGTGGAACCAGAAGCTCTACGACACCATTTTCGAGCGGGTGATCCCGGACCGCGCGAAACCACCAGCCGGGCTCGTCGCCCACTACAGCGCACCCCTCGCGTCGGGCGGCTTCCAGGTCGTCGACGTATGGGAGTCGGAGGACGCCTACCGGCGGTTCGAGGCGGAGGTCATCGTGCCCGCCGCGCAGGACCTCGGCCTGCCTCCGTTCGACACGACGGTGGTCGAGATCCACAACTCCCTCGTCGTGTAACGGCGTTCTCTGACCCTTCATCCGGTAAGCGGCGCCTCCTAGAATTCTGACGACCTGTCAGAATCCTGAGGGGGCACGGATGATCGACACCACGCGTACGGACATCCCGGAGGGCGAGCAGCGGCTGCGCCTCGACGTGGAGGGCGGTATCGGCGTCCTCACCCTGTGCCGCCCGGCGAAACTCAACGCGTGGAGCTGGGAGTCCACCCGCCAGCTCGGCCTGTTCGCCGACCGGATCCGCTTCGACGCGTCGATCCGGGTGGTGCTGCTGCGGGCCGAGGGACGTGCCTTCTGCGCGGGGATCGATGTGAGCGCCCCGGGCGGCGCGATCACCGGTCGCTCGGGGGCCGAGCGCGCTCGTGCCTACTACGAGGGAATTCGCTGGGCCCACGAGCGTTTCGCGGCCTTCGCGGGGCTGCCGCAGCCCGTCGTCGCGGCCGTGCGGGGCTACTGCCTCGGCTTCGGGTTCGAACTGGCGCTGATGGCGGACATCAGGATCGCCTCCCGCGACGCCGTGTTCGCCCTGCCCGAGGCCCAGTTGGGGCTCGCCGTCGACGCCGGCGGGGATCTGCGGATCGCCCGCGAGGCGGGCGCGGGGTGGGCGAAGTTCCTCGCGCTGACCGGGAGACGGCTGGACGCGACGACGGCAGAACGCCTGCACTTGGTCCAACTCGTCGCGGACGAAGGCGAATTGGACAAGACGGCCCGAGCCGTCGCCGCGGAGATCGCGGCGAACGGGCCACTCGCCGTGCAGGGCGTCAAGCACGACATCGACGCGTACGCCGAAGCCGGTCTCGCCGCGGCCCTGGACCGGACCGCCCTGTCGGCCGCGCTCACCCTGACCTCCGACGACGCGGCGGAGGGATACACGGCCAAGGGCGCCCGCCGCGTGCCGCGTTTCGAGGGAAAGTGACCGACGTGTTTTGATCGGTCACTGTTCCGTACGACGAAGCAGGGGGACCGATGGACGACAGTGAACTCCTCGCGGACCGGTTCGAGGAGCACCGGGGCCGGCTGAGAGCGGTGGCCTACCGGATGCTGGGATCCCTCAATGAGGCGGACGACGCCGTCCAGGAGACCTGGCTCAAGCTCGGTCGCACCGACCCGGACGAGATCAGGAACCTGGGCGCTTGGCTGACCACCGTGACCGGCCGGGTGTGCCTGGACATGCTGCGCTCGCGCACCGCGCGCCGCGAGGACCCCTTGGAGCCCTCGGACACCTTCGTGCCCGACCCCGTCGTCAGCCCCCTGGACCGGATCGACCCCGAACAGGAGGTGCTGCTGGCCGACTCGGTCGGGCTCGCCCTCCTCGTGGTCCTGGAGACGCTGGAGCCCGCCGAGCGGCTCGCCTTCGTGCTGCACGACATGTTCGCCGTGCCGTTCGACGACATCGCGCCGATCGTGGGCCGTTCCTCGGCCGCCACCCGTCAGCTCGCCAGCCGGGCGCGCCGCCGCGTCAAGGGAGCAGTCCCCGAGCCCGAGCGGGACGTCATCCGGCAGCGGGAGGTCCTCGACGCCTTCCTCGCGGCGTCGCGCGGCGGGGACTTCGAGGCACTCGTCGCCGTCCTCGACCCCGATGTCGTGCTGCGCGCCGACGCGGGCCCCACGGCCGGCGGCGTGGCCGTGTCCCGACTCGTGCGCGGCGCCGAGACGGTGGCCCGGCAGGCGCTCGCCTTCGCGCGTTTCGCCGCGACGTCCCGGCTCGTCCAGGTCAACGGGGAGGCGGGTGTCGTCGCGCTCGTCGACGGCCGGCCGCACTCGGTCATGGGCGTCACCGTCGTCGACGGCAGGATCGTCGCGATGTACATCCTGGCCGACCCCGACCGGCTCGCCCGGCTCGACCTCGCGGGGGCGAGGGCGGGGGAGTGAGTGTCAGCCGGTGAAGGGGCCGCGACCCAGCTGGTCCCGCACCGGCGTGACCGGCGGGCTGACGAGCTCCCTGCGCTGCCAGTTCGCGCCGTCCACCACGAGGGTGTGACCGGTGATGAAACGCGCGTAGGGGGACGCCAGGAAGGTGGCGGCCCAGCCGAGTTCGCGGGGCGCGCCGACGCGCAGGGCCGGCTGCCGCCGGTCGTGCGCGGCGTGCCCCGCGTTGTCCGCGTGCCCCGCGCTGTCCAAGGTGGCCGTGTCGGCCGCGGCCCGTGCCAGGTTGCCGCGGATGTCGTCCGCCATGTCCTCGTGCGGCATCAGCCCCGGCACCAGACCGTTGACCTGGATGCCGTACGGGCCCCACTCCACGGCCAGTGTCCGCACGAGGCTCTCCACGCCCGCCTTGGCCGCCGCGCTGTGCGCGAAACCGGGGCCGCCCGTCCAGGCGTAGGACGCGCCGACGTCGATGACCGACCCCGGCGTGCCCGCCGCCAGATGCCGTCTCCCGAACTCACGGGTCATCAGAAATGTTCCCGTGAGGGTGATGTCGACGACCGCCTGCCAGGCGTTCGGCGACATGTCCTCTGTGGGGACCGGGAAGTTGGCGGCCGCGTTGTTGACCAGCACGTCGGGAAGCGCGGACCCGTCGAACACCTCGGAGATGCGCTTCGGGTCCCGGATGTCGCACACGGCGGACGTCACCCGGGTGCCCAGCTTCGCCAACTCCGCCCGGGCGGGGGCGAGATGCCGCTCACGCCGGCTGACGATCAGCAGGTCGGCCCCCAGCCGGGCGAACTCCGCCGCGATCGCCCTCCCGAGTCCGGTGCCGCCGCCGGTGACCAGCACCAGCGAGCCGTCGTACGTCCCGGCCGGCAGCGCGCTCGCGCCCAGCGGGGGAGGAGAGGGGAGGCCGGGGAACGCTGTGGAATCCATGGCGCACTCGATACCCGGTGCGCCGTCAAACATCCAGACAAGGGCCGTGAGGATCACCTCGGGAAGGGTCCGGCCGTGAAGTCGGCGCAGTTCAGGGGCGCGTCCCGGGCTCAGTAGGCTGGGGACATGCAAGAAGACGGCAGCACGCACCCGGACCCACGCCTCGAACTGCGAGCCGACTGCGGTCAGTGCTTCGGACTGTGCTGTGTCGCCCTGCCCTTCGCCCGCTCGGCCGACTTCGCGATCGACAAGGGCGCGGGCGAGCCCTGCCGGAATCTGCAGAGCGACTTCCGGTGCGGTGTCCACACCCGGCTGCGGCGGACCGGCTTCACAGGCTGCACGGTCTACGACTGTTTCGGTGCCGGGCAGCAGGTCTCCCAGGTGACCTTCGGCGGGGTGGACTGGCGCACGGGGTCCACGGAACGCGCCCGGCAGATGTTCGACGTGTTCCCCGTCGTGCGCCACCTCCATGAACTGCTCTGGTACTTGAACGAGGCACTGACGCTCCCCGCCGCGCGTCCGGTGCACGCCGACGTCCGGCGCCTGCTCGCCACGACGGAGCGCCTCACGCGGCAAACCCCCGAGGAACTGGGCGCGTTGGATGTGGGCCCGCACCGGCAGGAGGTCAGCGAAGTGCTCCTGCGGACCAGCGAGCTCGTACGGGCCGGGGTCGGCGGGGGCAGGAAGAAGGACCGGCGCGGAGCCGATCTGATGGGCGCCGGCCTCAAGGGTGCCGACCTGCGCGGCGCGAGTCTGCGCGGCGCCCTCCTCATCGCCGCCGATCTCACCGGGGCCGATCTGCGCGGAGCCGATCTGATCGGTGCCGACCTCCGGGACACCGTCCTCACGGACGCCGATCTGACCGGGGCCATCTTCCTCACCCAGCCGCAGCTGAACGCGGCGCGCGGCAGCGCCGGCACCCGGATCCCGGAATCGGTCGACCGTCCCGGCCACTGGACCGCTCAGGGCTGAGGGCGGGGACGCGCCCGGGCCGGCAGCGGGTCGAGCGGCACCTCACGGCCCGGGACCCGCCCGGTGCCAGGAGGGGGTCCTCACTCGGCCGCGCGGGCCAGGGTCGCCTCCCGCCCCGGCACCTCAGGCGTACGCCGTTCGAGGTGCAGGCGCAGGCCCTCCGGCATCAGGGTCAGCCGCTCGGCCACCCGCAGCCGGTAGCCGGGCTCGGGCCGCAGGTCGTAGCGGCGCAGCAGCAGTCCGAGGACCAGCGTCGCCTCGTGCAGCGCGAACTGGCGGCCGATGCAGGCGCGTGCCCCGGTGCCGAACGGCTTGAAGGTGTGCGCGGGCCGGGCCCGTACCGCCTTGGCGTCGAAGCGGTCCGGGTCGAACTCCTCGGCGTCGGCGCCCCACACCTCCGGGTCCCGGTGCAGCATCGCGGTCAGGACCAGCGCCCATGCCCCCTGCCGCATCGGGTGGACACCGCCGAGCAGAGTGTCCTGCCGGGCCTCGCGCGCGAACGCCGGTGCCGTCGGCCACAGGCGCAGCGACTCGTCGAGGACCCGGCGGACGTAGCGGAGTTTGGCGACCTGCTCGTAGCCCGGCCGTTCCGTACCGCCCCACACGCGGTCGACCTCCGCACGCGCACGGGCGGCGACCTCCGGGTGCCGGGCGAGGTAATGCAGGGCGAAGGAGAGGGCACCCGAGGTGGTCTCGTGGCCGGCGATCAGGAAGGTGATGACCTGGCGGCGGATGTTCTCGGGGGTCAGCCGCTCCCCGGTCTCCGGGTGCGCGGTCTCCAGCATGCGGTCGAGCAGGTCCCCCTCGCCGTCGGCGGTCCGGCGGGAGGCCACGACCGCGTCGACCGTGCGATTGAGGTACGCCATGTCCGCCGCGTTGCGCCGCGAGGCGCCCCGCAGCAGGAGCGGAGCCAGCGGGACGGGGACGACGTTGAGGCGTTGCGCGTAGGTCAGCGTGCCCACCATCGCGTTCACGAAGGGGTGCGGCCGGGAGCGCTCGAACGAGGCGAAGTCATGGCCGAACCCGGTCCTCGCGATCGTCTCCAGCGTCAGCTTCGTCATGTCGCCGGGCACGTCCACCGTGCGGCCCGCCGCCTGCTCCCGGTCCCAGCGGTCCGTCAGCCGCTCGGTCACGGCCAGCATCATCGGGTGGTAGCCCTCCATGGCCTCGCGGCTGAAACCGGGGGCGAGGACGTCGTGCGCCAACTGCCAGTTGGGCTCGTGGTTGTAGGCGGTGAACAGCCCGTCCCCGGCCACCGGACGGAGATTGGCGACCCCCAGGCCCACGTGCTTCGCGAACCGCGACTCGTCGGCCAGTTCGGCGGCGAGATCCGCGCCCCAGACGAAGACGATCTCGTTGCGGAAGGCCTTGCGCCGGAAGATCGGTCCGAGCTGCCGCCCGAACTTCATGGAGTCCTGCAAGGGGGAGCGGACGTCGGCGCCGAGCACATCGCCGACGAGCGGCACGCGGTGCGGCGGATGCGGAATGCGGTGCAGCTCCGGCCAGCCCAGTTCCGCGCTGCGGAACCCCTTGGGCCGTGCGGCCTCCGTCGTCTCCGCCATGACGCCATCTCCCTTGTGCCTCGGGCAGGTTGACTCTGTTGTACGCGAGTTCAATAGTGGCATTCAGTCTGGTCCCGTTGTTGAACCGACGTCAAGTAAAGTGCGGGCATGACGGGGAAGCAGGGGGAGCGCGCACGCCGCCGGCTCAGCACCGAGGAGCGCCGGGAGCAGTTGCTGTCGGTCGGCGCCCGCCTGTTCTCGGAGAGCCCGTACGACGACGTGTGGATCGAGCAGGTCGCCGAGATCGCCGGAGTCTCGCGCGGTCTGCTGTACCACTACTTCCCGACGAAGCGGGACTTCTTCGCGGCCGTGGTCGAGCGGGAGAGCGGGCGGATGCTGCGGATGACGGCGGCGGTGCCCGGCGTTCCGGTGCGTGAGCAGCTCGGCGCGGGCCTGGACACCTTCCTCGGGTACGTGGAGGAGCACGCGCACGGGTTCCGTGCCTTCCACCGCGCCGACGCGGCCGGTGACCAGGCCGTGCGCAGGGTCTATCAGGAGGCGCTGGCCGCGCAGGAGCTGCAGATCCTTCAGGCGCTGGCGGCGGATCCCGAGCTCGGCCGGGCGTCCGAGGACCGTCTTGAACTCCGTATCGCCGTCCGCGGGTGGCTGGCCTTCACGACGGCCGTGTGTCTGGAGTGGCTCAGGGGCGCGGACCTGACCCGCGACCAGGTACGCGATCTGTGCGCGCGGGCCCTGCTCGGCGCGATCACCCCCTGAGATCCGCCCTGTCGGGTGACCGCGATTCCCGTTCGCCGGGCGTGAATCCCCGTTCGGCGGGCGTGAATCCCCGTTCGGCGGGCGTGAATCCACGGTCGGGTCCCCCGCCCGGCGGGGCGTGGTTGGTATGCGGGACGGTCCTCGACCGGGACATCAACGCGGCGGTCAACGTCGCCAAGGCCGCCGGACTGGCGGTGTCAGCCTGTGGAGCGCAGGTAAGACGGGCATCCGTGCCCGCACAGCGCAGCGAAACAGGAACCCACCAAGAGCTGCCCACCGCGTCGCCGCGGTGGGAGCAGATTGGAATCCCGGGCCTTTAGGCCCGGGAGGATGTCAAAGCGGCAGCGCACAGACCGCGGCGGGTGAGGCGAACGGCTCACCGGCGCACCGGAGTTCACCGCTCTCTTCGTCGACCTGGAAGACGGTGACCGTGCTCGACCGCTGGTTCGCCGCGAACAGCAGCCGTCCGTCCGGGGAGAACGCGATGTGGCGCGGGAAGTCGCCGCCGACCGGCACCGTGTCCAGCAGCCGCAGTCGGGCGCCGTCCGCCTCGATCGCGTACCGCGTCAGGCTGTTGTGGCCCCGGTTGGCGAGAAAGGCGTACGAGCCGTTCGACGTCACCAGGACCTCCGCCGGGTAACTCGTGCCGCTTCCCGTGCCCGTCGACTGCGGCTCGCCCACGGTGAGGCGACCGGTCGCCGGCTCGTAGCCGCAGACCGTCACCGTGTTGTCGGCCTCGTTGGCGAGATAGGCGTACCGGCCGCCGGGGTGGAACGTGAGATGACGCGGGCCCGCGCCCGGCTTCGTGCCTGCCCGGGACACCTCGGTCAGCGTGCCCCTGTTCTCGTCGAGGCGGTAGGTGTACACCGTGTCGGTGCCCAGGTCGACGGCCAACAGGTGGCCGCCGTAAGGGCTGGTGATGAACTGGTGTGCGTGCGGGCCCTGTTGGCCCGGGCCGGGCGCCGGGCTCGAGTGCGTGACCAGATCGGTGCGCTCGCCGAGCGCGCCGGACGCGTCGACGGGATGCACCGCGACGCTCCCCGAGGCGTAGTTCGCGCTCAGCAGCCAGCGCCCGCTGGGATGCACGGACACATGGCAGGGGCCCGCTCCGCCGGTGGAGCGGCTGCCGAGCACCTCGGTCCCCGGGAGGCGTACGGCCGTCACCGCGCCCGCGCTCTGCTCGTCGACGGCGTACAGCGTGCGGCCGTCCGGATGCACCGCGAGAAAGGACGGGTTGTCGACGCCGGTCACGACACCGCCGCCGGTGACCGCGCCGGTCCCCGTGTCGTACGTGGCGAGACCGATCCCCTTCCCGGCGCCGTCGCCCGACGTGTACGTGCCCAGGAACAGCGGGCGGGGGCCGGAGCGGGGCGCCGGGGACGAGGGCGCCGACGGAGTCGCCGCGGCGGAGGGGCCGGCCGCCGGCGCCTTCGGGAGCGGCGTCGTCACGTCGGGGTCGGCCCGCGGAGCGGCCGGTGCCGGGACCGTCGTGATCGCGGCGGCCCCCGCCAGCGCGCCGACGAAGCGGCGTCTGGTCCAGCCGCCGCCCGCGCCGCGCGACGGTCCTGCACCACTGCTCATGCCTGCACCTCGGGGTGTCGGTTGCCTCGGCTGTGACAGCCACCCTGGCGTGCGACACCCCGGAAGTGCAAGAACGGCAATGCTCGTTGCGATGCGTGCAACGCAGGAGGTTCCTACCAGTCGCCGTCCTCGACCGGCTTGCCCGGCGCGTCGCCGAGCGGCTTCACCTGATGGGGTGAGGGCTGCTGCCAGGGTTCGTGGTCGTCGCCCAGCCAGTCGCCGACCGGCTTCACCGCCCCCAGGTCGTCCGTGGGGGCCAGATCGGTGGCGTCCTGGTCGTAGTAGTCGAACCAGGGGAGCCCCGCGCGGGTGTACGCCGCGCGGTCCACCGGGGACGGCGGCGGCGCCTCGCCGGTGATGCGGCGCCACTCCGGAGGCGTCACGAGATGGACGAACACGCGCCCGGCCGGCTCCTCGGCCCAGGCCTTCAGCGGCCGGTCGTCCCGGTAGACCTCCTGGCGCATCGAACCGCCGACGCCGAGACCCATCGCCGGGGCGCTGCGCGCGCGGCCCGGAGCGGCTCCGGCGGCGGTGGGCGCGGCGCCGGGTGCGGGCGGCGCCGCCATCATCGGCATGGCCGCGCCGTACGCGCCCGGCGGGGGCATCCGCAGGCGCTCCTCGGCCTTGCGG
The DNA here is from genome assembly GCF_055567635.1 of Streptomyces sp. NPDC026500. Classification (NCBI taxonomy): domain Bacteria; kingdom Bacillati; phylum Actinomycetota; class Actinomycetes; order Kitasatosporales; family Streptomycetaceae; genus Streptomyces; species Streptomyces sp. NPDC026500. Next base: position 103,390 of record NZ_JBVHQB010000011.1, read on the forward strand.
AGCTCCGCCTCGCGCCAGGCCGCGAGCTCCTTGGGAGCGAGCGGGAACGACTGGAGCTGGACACCGCCCCAGACCTCCTCGCCGGTGACCTGGCCCTCGACCGTCGCCCCCAGACCCAGCGGTACGGCCACGAACTGGCGGACCGTGCCCTTGCCGGAGTTGATTCCGTCGAGCCAGGGCTGCCGGGGGAGGACGACGTAGTTCTGCGGGTCACGGGCGAGCCGGGAGCTCCACGGCTTGCCGGATACGGCACACACCTTGCCCACGCCGACCTGCAACGCGGCCGGCTCCGTCGTCCCGGCGAAACTCAGCCACATGGCCTCGCGCAGATACACCGGCAGCATCACACCGCCACGGGCCCGCCACTCGGCGGGCACACGGTCTTTGTAGTCCTCGACACGCCGGACGGGGAACTCGCCGAGCCCCGGCGGCAACGCGTGCGTGCCCGTCTCGGGCAGGCGCAGGGTGCGGATGAACCGCACCTGCACCCCGCCCGGCAGCCGCAGTGCGTTCCCGTCGATCCGTACGGTGTCCTCGGTCATGCGCCCGCCCCCTCGTCGTCCAACTGTCGGCGACGCCGTGCGGCTCACCGCTCCACCACGTCGTGCCGCTTCCTCACACGGAACTCGTCATTTAGAACGAACGGAGGCGGCGGAACGGTTCCGGTTCCGGCGCAGTGGGCGCGGCAGGCGCAGCCGGCGCCGCAGCCGAGTGAGGCGCGGCCGCCGCTCGCGCTCCTCGGCGGCGCAGCGGTCCAGCTCCTCCAGGAGCCGACGGGTCCGGTGCTCGGTGTCGAGCTCGTCGATGATGCGGGTGACCTCGGTCAGGACGGAGCCGTGCAGCTGCCACTGGCTCGCGTCGCGCTGGACCTCTTCGAGGAACAGCTGGGCCAGTTTGTCCCGGGTGGCGGCCGCCGTGGTGAGCTCCGCTCCGAGCCGCTCCTCGGCGGACTCGGCGCTCTGGGTGACATCGGTGGTCACCAGGACCGCGAAGCTGACGATCGCGTCGCCGACCTCGGACAGCAGTTCCTCCAGTACGGCCCCCGCCTGCGGTTCGAACAGTGGTTGCGGCTCCCGCTCCTTGGCGAGGTCGGTGAGGCTGCGCGCGAGGACCCGCAGGACCACCGTGCAGATCTCCAGTGTGTCCAGGCCGGTGCGCAGCACGACCCGGTGCATCAGCCCCTCGCGCACCCGCGGGTTGAGTTTCAGGCTGTCCTCGGCCTGCCGCAGGGCCGCGTCCACCCCGGAGATGTCGTGGTCGAGCCGGCGGGCCTCGTGCAACCGCTGGGCCGCCACATGGAAGGGGGTGCGCCCGGCGGCCTCCTCGCCGATCCGCAGCATCAACTGCCGCACCCGGCGCGCCAGATCCTCGATGGACTCACCGGCCACCCCCACCCACACGGGTGGCGCGAGCACGAGGTTGCAGGCGAGCCCTACGACCGCTCCGATCAGCGTCTCCAGTACACGCGCCCACGCGGTGTCGCCCACTCTGGTGACGCCGAGGACCAGCATGGCGCTGATCGCCACCTCGGGCACGAACTCACTGACCCGGACCAGATGTCCCACCGCCAGCGAGGCGAGGATGATCAGACCCAGACTCCACCAGGTCAGGCCCACGAGGCTGCTGAAGACGATGGCGATGACGACACCCGCCACCACGGAGTTCACCCGGCGGACGGCGGTGGTGATCGTCGAGTACAGCGTGACCTGCACGACCAGCAGCGCGGTCAGGGGCGCGGTCAGCGGCGCGGGCTCGGGACTGAGATGAATGGCCACCACGTACGCGATCGTCGCGGCGGCCGTCGAACGAAGTGTCTGGACGACCACCGGCTCCCGGCGCCGCTCCACGATCTTCGCGACGGATGCCGTCCACTCACCACGTGCCTCTTGCATCCTTGGGGCCTTCCCGTTTAACAGGGGTACCGAACGTCCTGCTTGCGGACCGTATCTGTCCGCAAGGGGTCCTAGGTTGAAGGCATCAGCTGGGTCGGATGGGTCGGACGGCATCAGGAGGCACCGGAATGAGCGGAACGGGCAGCGTCGAGGGCATCGAACTGCTGACGCGGGCGCACGACCGGCTGCGCGGTGTGGCCGCGGGCGTACCGGAGGGCGCCTGGGGAGCGCCGACGCCGTGCAGCGAGTGGACGGTGCGCCAGGTGCTCAACCACGCGCGACTCGACCAGCAGGCGTACGGCGCGGCGATCACCGGCACCGGGTGGCCCGACGCGGACCCCTTCCACCCCGTCGACGGTCTGGAGGCCGATGCCACGGTGGCGCTCGACAAGGTCCTCGCCGACGTCGCCGGCGTCTACGCGGGGCTGCCCGCCGACGCCCAGGAGGTGGCGACGCCGCTCGGGCCGCTGCCGTTCCGGGTGGCGGCCGCCGCGGCCGCGATGGACGCGGCCGTGCACGCCTGGGACATCGCCGTGGCGACCGGCCAGGCATCCCCCCTCGACGACGATCTGGCCGAGGGCATCCGGCTCGCGGCGGACCGGCTGGCCGATCACCTCCGCGCGTCGTTCGGAGTGTTCGCCGCGGCGCGCGAGGTACCGGAGGGCGCCGGCCGGGCCCAGGCACTGCTCGCGTTCCTGGGCCGCGACCCGCACTGGGCCCCGGCCGGTTCCTGACGAGCCCGGAGGGGCCATGCCCGCGGGTCGTCGTGCCTCCCGGTCGCCGTGCCCGCGGCGGCGGCTCGCCGGGAACGGCGCGAAGCCGAGGGCCCGCTCCGGGCGGCACCGGAGCCGTCTCGGACAGCGGCGCAGGAGCGGCCTCTGACACCGGCGTCGAAGCCGCCACTGACACCCGCGCAGGAGCCCGACACCGGTGCAGGAGCCGTCTCGGACACCGCTGCAGGAGCCTTCGCGGCTCAGTCCCGCAGCTTCGCCAGGAAGGCGGACAGGTTGCCGACCGTCCGGGTGATCTGCTGCTCCGTCGTGAGGGTCTCCTCGAAGCGGCTTCCCGACCGGAGTTCCCTCTTCCCGCGGACGTAGAGGGAGCAGGCGAGATCGGCGCAGATGTAGATGCCGACCGAATTTCCCTCGCGGCCCGCCGCACCCGCCTTGCGGGCCGTCATCAGCGAGACCCCGTCACCCGGGTGCGTGGTCAGGCACAGCGAGCACATGCTGCGGTGCAGAAGTCCGCGCCGGGAGGAGGGGAGACGCAGGGTGATCCCGACGAGACCTCCTTCGCCCCCTTCCCGTTCGGCCACGAGATAGCTGCGGTCGGGCGCACCGGGGTCCCGCCAACCCAGGAAGTCCAGGTCGTCCCAGGGGAGCTGGTCAAGATCGCGAGGCGTCGCGAGCCGTTTGGCCTCGCCCCGGGAGCAGTTGAGAAATGAGTTGCGGATGTCCTGCTCGGTGAGTGATCTCATGGGAGTCCTCCTGGGTGCCGGGTACCGACGGTCCAAAACCTAGGGGTACTAGGTTTTGGCCGAAGATGCCTAGTTCCATGAGGGGGAACCAATGGATTTCGGGGACACTCCGGCGACGCGGAACGGGCCCACGCCGCAGGAGCGGGCCCTGCGCCATGTCGCGGCCCGGTCCTCCGGGCCCGCACTGGCTCCCGGGCTGCGGCTGACCCTGAATTTCCATCCCGACCGGCTCGTGCGCGGGATTCCGATCCTGGAGGCGCTGGCCCAGGACGGTGTGTACCGCTCGCAGTTCGTCACGGGCACGAGCAACGGCGGACTGACCGCGTACCCCGGCGGCGACCGGTGGCGCTGGGAGAGCCGGATCTTCGGAGGGGCCTACGACACCGCGCCCACCGGCGAACGCCCGGTCTACGGCGGGCTCGACTTCCGCCGCCAACCGGTCGGCGCGGCACCCCGGTTCGGCTCCTCACACTTCCGGCTGACCGGCCAGACGCTCCTACGGGCCACTTTCTGCTACCCCGACAGCGCGGCCGAACCGTCCATGTTCGGCGTCGCGGCCGGGATGTCCCTCATCGAGGCCGCCGAGGCGGACGACCGGGACGCCCTCGACGACTACATCGAGGCGCAGGTGCACGGACAGGTCGTGGCCGCCCGGGACATGGAGGCACTGGTCCTCGATGCCTCCTACCGGGACACGCCCGTCGAGGCCGCGGCGCGTCTCCTGCCCTGCCCGGTCGCCTGGCATCCCGGATACCGGCTCGCAGTCGAGGAGTTGCGCCTGCACCCCGACTTCCGCGGTCCCGAATACGTCGAGCTCGGCGCCCGTATCGCCGAGGACGGCCACCTCGACCCACGGATCATCGGCGACGCCGCCCGCACCGGCCGCTACGACCCCCAGGACCTGAAGAAGGTCTGGCACTGCCTCGCCCGCTTCGGCGCTCCTCAGGGGGCGGGCACGGCGGCGAGAGGCCGGATCCCCGGTGTCAGGACGCCCAGTGGGTAGGTGCGGGCCGCCGGTTGGGGACAGGGGGAGCGGCCCGAGGCTGGGACAGGCGCCGCAGACGGAGCACCGCTTGCCCACGGCGCGTTCCGTGTGACGGCTCCGAAAACCACCTCTGTACGGCAGTCCCCTTGGGACGATTCCGTGGGATGGCTGAACGGCTCGCCCGCGTCCGGCTGTTGCGACGAGGACGTGTGCGCCGACGGACCGTCGGCTGCGGCCCCGTGGGCCGACTGGCAGAGTGGGGCAAGTGACGGCCGTACCCTCGCCACCGCCAGCGCCGACAAGACCGTTCGTCTTTGGGATGCAGTCGCCGGCAAGTCGCGCAGCGCGCTCACAGGACACACCGGCGAGGTGAATGCGGTGGCGTTCAGTCCCGACGGCCGCACCCTCGCCACCGCCGACACCGCCGACACCGGCGCGTACAGCGAGACAGTACGGCTGTGGGACGGGACCACCGGCAAGGTCCGCACCAGTTTCAACGTCGAGGGAATCTACTCGCTGACGTTCAGTCCTGACGGGCGCACCCTCGCCACGCCGACGGGTCCAACGAGACAGCACGGCTGTGGGAGGTCAATACCTCCCTCGAACCCGCCCAGGCGATCAAGCAGATCTGCCATACCTTCAACCGTGACCTCACCGCGGACGAACGCGCGGCCTACCACGACGAGTCAGGGGACCCGTGTGCCCGTCGGACTGACGGCGGGGCCGTCCCGGCCCCGCCGTCACCGGGCCCTCAACGAGAGCGGACCGGCCGGGGCGTTCGATGTCGGACGCGCGCCCCGGTGATCCCGTCAGGCCGCCTTGCTCGCGCTCCCGCGGTGCTCGCGGACGATCTCCGCGTACCGGTGACCGCTGCCCTTGATCGTCCGCTTCTGTGTCTTGTAGTCGACGTGCACCAGCCCGAACCGCTTGTCGTAGCCGTAGGCCCACTCGAAGTTGTCCAGCAGCGACCACGCGAAATAGCCGGCCAGCGGAACGCCCTTGCGGGCCGCCGAGGCGCAGGCCGACAGGTGCTGTTCGAGATACGCGACGCGCTGCGGGTCCTCGACGGTGCCGTCGGGGCGTACGACGTCGGGATAGGCGGAGCCGTTCTCCGTAACGTACAGCTTGCGGGCGCCGTATTCGTTCGTCAGCCTGAGCAGCAGTCGCTCGATACCGGCGGCCTCGACCTCCCAGTCCATCCCGGTGCGCGGCACGCCGGGCCGGCTGACCGTACGCACGTGCGGGGCCGGACCGGTCGGGTCGTCCACCACGCTGGACGGGAAGTAGTAATTGAGCCCCAGCCAGTCCAGCGGCGCGGCCATCGTCTCCAGGTCACCGGCGACCTCGGGGAGTTCGACCCCGTAGACCTCGACCATGTCGGCGGGGAAGCTGCGGCCGTGCACCGGGTCGAGCCACCAGCGGTTGGTGTGCCCGTCCAGCCGCTTCGCCGCCGCGACGTCCTCAGGACGGTCGGTGTTCGGCTCGATGCTGGACAGGTTGTTGACGATGCCGATCCGGGCACCGGGTGCCGCGGCGCGGATCGCCTGCGTGGCCAGGCCGTGGCCGAGCAGGAGGTGGTACGAGGCGCGGACCGCGGCCGTGAGGTCGGTCAGGCCCGGGGCCATCCGCCCCTCCAGATGGCCGATCCAGGCCGAGCACAGCGGCTCGTTGAGAGTGGTCCAGTGCTGCACGCGGTCACCGAGCCGCTCCGCGACGACCGACGCGTAGGCGGCGAGGTGGTGCGCCGTGTCACGGGCCGGCCAGCCGCCCCGGTCCTGGAGCACCTGCGGCAGGTCCCAGTGGTAGAGGGTGACCGAGGGCGTGATGCCCGCCTCCAGCAGACCGTCGATCAACGCGTCGTAGAAGTCGAGCCCCTTGGCGTTGACCGGGCCGTCGCCGCCCGGCATCACCCGTGGCCAGGCGATCGACAACCGGTAGGCGTTGGTCCCGAGTTGGCGCATGATCCCGACGTCCTCGCGCCAGCGGTGGTAGTGATCGCAGGCGGCGTCCCCGTCGTCGCCGTTGTCGATCTTGCCGGGGGTGTGCGAGAAGGTGTCCCAGATGGAGGGGGAGCGACCGTCCTCGGCGACTGCTCCCTCGATCTGGTAGGCCGACGTGGCCGTGCCCCACAGGAAGTCCTCGGGGAGGGCGGCAAGGTCGATGGTCACTGAAGTCCCTTCGTCATCAATGGGGTTGGGATGGCTCACTTGACGGCTCCCGCCGTGAGACCGGCGACGAGATAGCGCTGGAGCAGCAGGAAGCCGGCCACCACGGGGACGCTGACGACGAGCGAGGCGGCCATGATCTGGTTCCAGTACACGTTGTTGAGCGTGGAGTAGCCCTGCAGCCCGACGGCGAGTGTGCGGGTGGTGTCGTTGGTCATCACCGACGCGAACAGCACTTCGCCCCAGGCGGTCATGAAGGCGTAGACGGCGACCGCGACGATGCCGGGGATCGCGGCCGGAACGACGACACGGAAGAGCGCGCCGAGCGGCCCGCAGCCGTCCACCAGGGCCGCCTCGTCGAGATCGCGCGGCACCGAGTCGAAGTACCCGATCAGCATCCAGATCGAGAACGGCAGCGAGAAGGTGAGATACGTGAGGATCAGACCTCCGCGCGAGCCGAACAGCGCGATCCCGGTGGCGTTGCCGATGTTGACGTAGAGCAGGAACAGCGGCAGCAGGAAGAGGATGCCCGGAAACATCTGGGTCGACAGCACGGTGACCGTGAAGACCCGCTTGCCGCGGAAGTCGTAGCGGCTGACGGCGTAGGCGGAGAAGACGGCGATCACGACCGAGCAGGCCGTGGCCGCGCCCGCCACGATCAGCGAGTTCACGAAGTAGCGCGCCAGCGGCACCGTCGACCAGATGTCGATGTACGGCCGCAGCGTCAGGCCGCTCGGCACCCAGCGGAACTTCCCCGAGACATCCGCGAGCGGCTTCAGCGAGCTGGAGACCATGACGTAGACGGGCACCAGGACGAAGCCGGTCAGCAGGGTGAGGAAGATCCGCCGGGACCACAGGAAGGACCGCGGCGGAGCCATCGGCGAGCGGGGGGTGGCCGACCGGGCGGTGGCCGAACGGATGGTGGTGGAGGTGCTAGACATCGGCCGTCTTCCTTCCCCGGGAGGTCAGCAGCAGGTAGACGCCGGTCACGACGAGCAGGAAGAGCAGCAGCAGCACGGACATCGCCGAGCCGGTACCGAAGTTCCAGGTGACGAAGGACGCCTGGTAGATGTGGACCGAGATCAGGTCCGCCGCGTCCGGGGCGGTCTTGCCGAACAGGACGAACGGCGTGTTGAAGTCGTTGAACGTCCACAGGAACAGCACCAGCACCAGCACCTGGTTGACCGGCCGCAGCGACGGCAGGGTGATGCGGCGCAACTGCTGCCACAGACCGGCGCCGTCGAGGGCGGCCGCCTCGTAGAGCTCGCCCGGGATGTTCTGCAGGCCCGCCATGACGATCAGGAAGGCGAACGGCCAGCCCTTCCACACGGACACCACGAGCAGCGCGTAGAAGCTGTTGTCGCCGATCAGCCAGAAGGACGGCTTGTCGGTGAGGTGCAGCTGGTCGTGCAGGACATGGTTCACCAGGCCGTTGTCGTGCTGGAACATGAACACCCAGGTGATCACGGCCGCGTACACCGGCAGCGCGTACGGCACCAGGAACAGGGCCCGCAGCACACCGCGCCCCACGAAGTTGTCCTGCATGTAGATCGCGGCCGCCGTGCCGATCAGCCAGCACAGGCCGACCGAGAGCAGCGTGAAGCCGATGGTGACGAAGAAGGAGTGCAGCAGCGCCTTGCCGACGGGCTCGTCGAAGTGCACCGACACCGAGTAGTTGTCGAAGCCGGCCCAGGGCGCCGTGCCCCAGTCGCGGATGTAGAACTGCGTGAGCTCCTTGAAGCTCATCACGATGCCGATCACCATCGGCACCAGGTGGACCAGGAGTTCGAGCACCAGCGCGGGCAGGAGCAGCAGGTAGGGGAGTCCGATGCGCTTGATCCGCCCGGTGCGGCGCGGGCCGCGCGCCGCACCGGGGGAGCTCTTGCGCACCGTCCGCTCGCCGGATTCGGCGGAGGCGGCGGTCGTGGTGGTCATGGCGGTGTCCGCACTCACTTCTTCGGCATCTGCTGCTGGGCCTTCTCGAGCGCCGCCTTCACCGACGCCGTGGTCACCGCGCGTCCGCCGGCGGCGTCGGCGAACAGACCCTTGATGGCCGTACCGACCGCGGTCTCGAACTGCGACTCGTCGGCGACCTGCGGCAGCGAGGCGGCACTCTTGGCCAGGGTCTCCTTGATGACCGTGTTCGAGGGGGAGTCGAACGCGGTGTCCGTCTGGGCGCTCTTGATCGGCGGGATCGTGGTGTACGCCTCGTTGAGGATCTTCTGCTCGGCGTCACTGGTCAGGAACTTCACGAACTTCGTGGCGCCGTCGAGGTTCTTGCTGTTCTTGAACACCGCGACGTTGATGCCCGCGACCATCGAGTTGACGTTTGCGCCCGTGCCCGGGGTGCCGGACTGCACGGGCACCGGGGCGATGCCGTACGCGTCATCGCTCATGCCCTGCGACTTGAGGTTGGCGGCCGCGGACTGCCACAGCAGCATCGCGTTCGTGCCCTTGGCGAAGTCGCTCACGGACTGGTTCTGCGCGTACTCGGCGTTGCCCGGGGCGATGATCTTGTCCTTCGCCATCAGGTCGACGTACTGCTTGACCGCGGAGACGACCCCGTCACTGGTGAAGTCGGCCTTGCCGTCGGCGGTGAAGAAGTCGGCGCCGTGCTGCTTGGCGAAGACGAAGGCGTGGTGGATGTTCTCCGCGGGGTTCGACCCCTCCGCGCCGAGGCCCCACTTGCCGCCCTTAGAGAGCTTCTTGCCGTCGGCGATCAGCTCGTCCCAGGTCGCCGGGGGGTTGGCGATGCCGGCGTCGGCGAACATCTTCTTGTTGTAGTAGAGCGCGTACGACATCGAGTACAGCGGAACCGCGGCGGGGTCCTTGCCCTCGGCGCCCGTGGAGCCGAGCACGGAGTCGACGAAGCGGTCCTTGCCGCCGATCTTGGCGAAGTTCTTCGCGTCCCACGGCAGCAGCGCGCCGGTGGCCTGCAGGGAGGCGCTCCAGCTGTTGCCTATGTTGAGGACGTCGGGGCCCTGACCGGAGGTGGTGGCCGTGAGGATCCGGTTCAGCAGGTCGGTCCAGGGAACGACCTCCAGCTTCACCTTGATGCCGGTGTCCTTCTCGAACTTGGCGAGCTCGGGCGCGAGGACCTTCTTGTCGATCTCGATGCTGGCGCCCTGGTTGGACGCCCAGTACGTGAGCGTCTTCGGCGAGGCGTTGGACCCGTCGCTCGACGAGCCGCCGCCACAGGCGGTCGCGGCGGTCAGCAGAGAGATGGTGACCGCACCTGCGGCCGCGGCTCGGATTCTGCGCATGGCTGCTTATGTCCCTTTCCCGGAGGGAGCCATGAGGAGCGTCCGCATTCACTTCCCGAACGATCCTCATGGCTTAATTTAGGACGTGAGTTAAGACCCGGAAGAAAGTCGCGTCAAGGGATCGCGCAGGGGTATCTTGCAGGTCGGGCAGGCCGGAAGGGACATCACATGGCGGGGCGGAACGGGCGGACAGTGCGTGACCTGCGGCGGGGCAATCGCACCGCCGTACTACAACGGTTGTATTTCGACGGGCCGATGAGCCGCTACGAGCTCGGTCCCGCCACCGGGCTGAGTTCCGGATCCATCAGCAACGTGGTCGCCGAACTCGTCGCCGACGGGCTCGTCGAGGAGGCCGGAAGCGTCGACTCCGACGGCGGCCGACCCCGCACCCTGCTGCGGGTGGTGCCCGGCAGCGGTCACATGATCGGCGTCGACGTCGGCGAAACCCGCGTCCGCATCGAGCTGTTCGACCTGACCCTCACCGAACTCGCCCGCACCGAAAGGCCGTTGGAGCACCAGGGGTACGAGGCCGACCGGCCGCTCCGGCGCCAGGAGTACGACGTCGACGTCATCGTCGGCCACATCCGCGACGGCATCGCCGAGGTCCTCGCCGAGGCGGACGTCGCCCCCGGGCAGCTCCTCGGCGTCGGCATCGGAGTGCCCGGGATCGTCGCCCGCACCCCCGAGCGCGGCGCGGTCGTGCACGGCCAGACGATCGGCTGGGACGCCGTCCCGCTGGAGTCCCTGCTCCGCTCCGCCTGCGAACTCCCCGACAACGTCCCGTACTTCGCGGACAACGGCGCCCGCACCCTCGGCCAGGCCGAGATGTGGTTCGGCGCGGGACGCGGCGCCCGCAACGCGGTCGTCGTGCTCTTCGGCTCCGGCGTCGGCGCCTGTCTCGTCACCGAGGAGGTGGAGAACGGCCGGTCGGTCGAATGGGGGCATCTGACCGTACGGGTCAGGGGCCGCCGCTGCCGCTGCGGCGCCCTCGGCTGCCTGGAGGCCTACGCGGGCGCGGAGGCACTCCTGGACCGCTGGCGCGAGGAGGGCGGGCGTCCCCCGGAGGGCACCGACGAGGAGACCGCGCTCACCGCGATGCTCGCGGCCGCCTACCCGCCCGAGGGCACCGAGCCCGACCGCATCGCGCTCGCCGTCCTGGAGGAGACCGCCGAGTACCTGGGCGCGGGCCTCTCCGACCTGATCAACCTCTTCCAGCCCGAGCGCATCCTCATCGGCGGCTGGGCCGGCCTCCAGCTCGGCTCCCGCTTCCTGCCCGCCGTCCGCCGGTACGCCTCCTCGTACGCCCTGCGCTATCCCGCCGAGCGGGTCACCATCGACCTCGGCCGTCTCGGCCCCGACGCCGTCACGGTCGGCGCCGCGATCCTGCCGCTGGCCGACTTCTTCGCGCGCGGCGGCCGGCGCGCGGAGCCCGCGCCGACGGGCCCGTCTCCCGCATGGCGCACGGCACTGGAGGACCGGGCGCCGCACTGACCCTCGCCGGCAACGGACGCCGCGCCGGACCGCGCACCGGACGCCGTCCCGCGCGCCCGCATGACGTCCGATGAGGTCCGACGACGACGATGTCCGATGACGTCCGATGACGTCCGAGGTAATCGACGGCGTCACGGGCTCCCGGAACCATGAAGGGCACAGCGACTCGCCCGTCGCACCACCGGATTTCGGGAGGACCCCATGCCGTATTTCGCGAGCCCCGTCGACGGCACCCGACTGCATTTCGTCGACTACGGTCCCGCCACCGGCCAGGTGGTCGTGTTCGTCAACAGCTCCTACTTCGGCACGGAGATGTGGGAGTACCAGATGCTGCCGCTCGCCGACGCCGGCTACCGGTGCGTCGGGTTCGACCGGCGGGGGCACGGCCGCTCCGACGACGTCTGGGGAGGCTTCGACCTCGACAGCCTCGCCGACGACCTCGACGGGCTGCTCCGGCACCTCGATCTGCGGGAGGTCACCCTGGTCGGGCACTCCATCGGGACCGCCGAGATCGTCCGCTGCCTGACCCGGCACGGCGTCGAGCGGGTGGCGAGGGTGGCGCTCGTCGCCGGTATGGCCCCGGGCCCCGCGCGGTCCGCGGACCATCCCGCAGGCGTCGACCCGGCACGCGTCGAGGCGGGCAACCGGGCGTTCCGCCACGACCGGGCCGCGTTCTTCGAGGACGGCGCCCGCGCGTTCTTCGCCCTCGACCTCCCCGGCAACGACCTCTCCGAGGCGTACGTACGATCCATGATCGACCGCTGCCACGGTGCGACCGCACGCGCCGGAGCGGCCCTCGGCGACCTCGTCGTCACGCTGAACGTCGCGTCCGAACTGGCCAAGATCGACCTGCCCGCACTGGTCGTGCACGGCACGCACGACGCGTCCGCGCCACTGGACCTGACCGGCCGCCGGGCCGCGGAGCTGCTGCCCGACAGCACGTTCAAGGTCTACGAGAACGCGGGCCACGGCCTGTTCGCCACCCACCGCGAACAACTCACCGCGGATCTGCGGGAGTTCATGTCACGATCCTGACGCCACTGACGCCACTGATGCTCCTGGCGCCCGCGCGGCTCACCCGAAGGCGTTCACCCCGGTCAGTTCCGCCGACAGGTCCCACAGCCGGGCGGCCTGCTCGGGGTCGGTCGCGTAGTCACGTACGCCGGCCCTGGCGCCTTCCGCCGGAGCGGGCTCGGCGATGTCGCAGTCCTCGCAGTACACCCCGCCCATGCCGGCCAGCTGCGGTGAGGTCGCCGCCCAGACCTGGGTGGCCGCCCCCTGCTGGGGCGTCTTGAAGCCCACGGGGTTCAGCGGCGTGCCGTTCTCGTCGATCCAGCCGCGCTCGACCATCTCCTGCTTGGGCAGGTGCCGCTGGAGCGGGGTGAGGATGCCGCCGGGGTGCAGCGAGAAGGCCCGTACGCCGGACTCCTGGCCGCGCCGGTCGAGCTCCACGGCGAACAGCACGTTCGCCGTCTTCGCCTGCCCGTAGGCCTCCCACTTGTCGTAGCCGGTCTGCCAGTGCACGTCGTCCCAGCGGATGCCGGAGTAGTGGTGGCCGGCGGAGGACACGGACACGACCCGCGCCCCGCCCGGCTCGATCGCCGGCCAGAGCCGGTTGACCAGCGCGAAGTGACCGAGGTGATTGGTCGCGAACTGGGCCTCCCAGCCGGGGCCGACCCGGGTCTCCGGGCAGGCCATGATGCCGGCGCTGTCGATGACGATGTCGATGACCCGGCCCGAGGCGAGGAACCGCTCGGCGAAGGCGCGCACGCTTTCCAGGTCGCCGAGGTCGAGCTCGTCGGTCTCGGCGCCGTCGATGTCCGCCAGCGCCTCGCGCGCGGTCTCCGGGCGCCGCGCGGGGACCACGACCCGGGCGCCCGCTTCGGCCAGTGCCCGGGTCGTCTCCAGGCCGAGGCCCGAGTAGCCACCTGTGACGATCGCGAGTTTGCCGGAGAGGTCGATTCCGTGGAGGACGTCGTCGGCGGTGCTTCGGGCGCCGAATCCCGAACCGATCTTGTGCTGTGCGGTGCTCATGCCTCGCACGCTACGAATTGGAGTGGACTCGAAGTCAAGCGGACACGGTCGTCGCGGCGAAAGGCGGGCCGCGGAACCGGTCCGGTCCGGTTCGCTTCGGTCTGGTCCGGTCTGATCCGGCTCGGTCGGTCCGCTTCGGTCCGGGCAAGGGAAAGACCCCGACCGGACGGGGGAATCTCGGTCGGGGTCGTCTGTGGTGGGCACCGATGGCGGTCGCCTCTCGGCGAAACGCTCCACAGGGCTTCAGCCGGACGATCGTCCCTGTGGGCAAAGGTGAGGCCCGGGGACACTGTCCCATCCGCACCCACGGTTTGTTCAACGGGTAACTACCTGTGGGTGTTCCCCGGAAGCACGTCCCCGGCGGTGACGTGCGTCACGGCGTCTCCCGCGTCCGGGCCCAGGTGAGCAGTTCCTCCAGGGACCACGTGGTGATGACGCGCTCCGCGGGCACCCCGCACTCCTCGGCCCGCGCGCAGCCGTAGATCTGCCAGTCCAGCTGTCCGGGGGCGTGCGCGTCGGTGTCCAGGGAGAACAGGACCCCCGCGTCGACCGCCTCGCGCAGCAGCCGGCGCGGCGGGTCGAGGCGCTCCGGGCGGCTGTTGATCTCGACGGCCGTGCCGGTCTCCGCGCAGGCCGCGAAGACCGCGTCCGGGTCGAACTCGGACTCGGGCCGGCCGCGCTCCCCGATCAGCCGCCCGGTGCAGTGCCCGAGCACGTCCGAGAGCGGATTGCGTACGGCGGCGACCATCCGGCGGGTCATGGGCCGCGCGTCCATGCGCAGCTTGGAGTGCACGGACACGACCACCACGTCCAGCTGTTCCAGCAACTCCGGCTCCTGGTCGAGCGATCCGTCGTCGAGGATGTCGCACTCGATGCCGGTCAGCAGGCGGAAGGGGGCCCAGCGTTCGTTCAGCTCGGCGACGACCGCCAGTTGCTCGCGCAGCCGCTCCGGCGACAGGCCGTTCGCCACGGTCAGCCGCGGCGAGTGGTCGGTGAGCACCGCCCACTCGTGGCCGAGCCGCGCCGCCGTACGACCCATCTCCTCGATCGGGCTGCCACCGTCCGACCAGTCGGAGTGCAGATGGCAGTCCCCGCGCAGCAGCTCCCGCAGACCCTCACCGCCCTCGGTGAGCGGCCCCGCGGACTCCCGCTCTACCTTCTCCAGATAGCCCGGCACCTCACCGGCCAGCGCCTCCCGCACCACCTGCGCGGTTTTCGGGCCGATGCCCTTGAGTGACTCCAGTGCCCCGGTCGCGGCGCGCTCGCGTACCTCGTCGGCGGGCAGCCCGGCGAGCAGGGTCTGCGCGGTACGGAAGGCCCGGACACGATAGGTGGGGGCCAGCCTCCGCTCCAGCAGGAACGCGATCCGGTCCAGGGCCTCGACGGGGTCCATCGGCACTCCTCCCTGCGGTCGCGTCGGCCGCCGCACGCTCCCTCCAGCGTTGCCCAGCCGTCGCCGGACCGCACGGCGGATGCCCGGCACGGCGACGGTTCCGGGTCCCCCGGTGGGCGGGGCGGGCACGTCACCCAGCTGGACGAACGCCCGGATTTCCGCTGCTCCGCCGTGTTCCGGGCGATGCGGGCGGCAGGCTTCCGGCGCTCCACCGCTGACCAGCGGGAACAGCGGGAACCGCTTTACGCTCTAGCTATGACCGAAAGCGCGAGCCCTCACATCGCCCACCCACGGATCATGGTGCTCGGGGTGCAGCCGGGCACGCCGCCGTTCCGGATCATGGAGATCGACGGCGAGATGGTCGGCGAGGCGAAGGCGATCACGGACGTCCTGGAGTACGCGGCGGCGTACGGCATCACGGTCCACGATCTCGACGACCCCGACGTGGTCCGCTGGGTGGGCGGCGACAAACTCACCTGGCATCCGCGCTGACGCCGCCGTTCCGGCCCGCGATCCGCGCCGGTCCCAAGGCTCGCCCCGGTCCCAAGGCGCGCCGCGGTCCGAGGATCGGTACAGCGCGAAGGGGTGGGGTCGCTGCGGGCCGGCTGCGTGAAGGGCCCGGCAGGGGTTGCCCAGGCGGCCGCACCCCGACCGAAGCCGGTGTCAATGGTGACCGAAGCCGGTGTCAATGGTCGGGCCGGGCCGTGGAGGCCGCAGCAGGTTGTCCAGGAGCGGGGAACTGGTCGGCGGAGATCCTCTGCCGGAAGACGTGGTAGGTCCAGCCCTGGTAGCAGAGGACGACGGGGAGCAGGACGAGGACGACCACGGTCATGACCTTGAGCGCGTAGGCGCCGGACGCGGTGTTGTGGACCGTCAGGTCGAAGGCGCTGCTCGTGCTGGAGACCATGACCCTGGGGTAGAGCTCGGTGAACAGCGATGCCACGGTTGTGGCGATCGCGAGCGTGGTGGCGCCGAAGGCCCAGCCGTCGTGGCCGCTGACGATCAGCCAGGCCGCGGCCGCGACGGCCACGACGGCGGCGAGTTCGGCGAGGTTGAGGAGGACGCCGCCGCTGGCGAGTGAGCGTGTCCAGAAGACGAAGGCGAGGACCGCCAGGCCGGCGGGCAGGACGGTGAGCCGGGCCAGCCGGCGGGCCTTCTCGCGGATGTCCCCGCTGGTTTTCAGGGAGAGGAAGGTCGCGCCGTGCAGGACGCAGAGCACGGTGAGAGTGATCCCGGTGAAGACGCCGTAGCCGGTGAACAGGTCGGCGAAGGTGCCCGCGTACTCCTGGTCGTGGTCGATGGGTACGCCGTGCAACAGGTCACCGAGCGCGATGCCGAGCACCAGGGGCACGGTCACGCTGCCCGCGGTCAGCAGGACGGTCCAGTTCCGGCGCCATCGCGCGCCCTCGACGCGACCGCGGTACTCGATGGCGACGCCGCGGACGATGAGTCCGGCCAGCAGGAGCACAAGTGCCAGGTAGAAGCCGGAGAACAGGGTGGCGTACCAGCCCGGGAAAGCGGCGAACATCGCGGCGCCGGCGGTGATCAGCCAGACCTCGTTGCCGTCCCAGACCGGTCCGATGGTGTGCAGCACGGCCCGGCGGTGCGATTCGTCGCGGGAGAGCAGCCCGTGGAGCATGCCGACCCCGAGGTCGAAGCCCTCCAGCACGAAGAAGCCCGTCCACAGCACGGTGACGAGGATGAACCAGAGGGTGGTGAATGCCATCGCGGGCCTTCCGGCGGCTGGGGACCTCAGTAGGTCATCTCGGATGCGGGCTGGTCGTCCTGGTGCAGGGGGCCGGTGCCCTTGCGCGTGTGGCGGGTCATCAGCACGGCGGCGATCACGGCCATCGCGGCGTAGAGGAGGAAGAAGGCCAGGATGCTGATGGCGACTTCGGTGGTACTGACGGAGGAGGAGACACCGTTCTTCGTCAGCTGGAGGCCCTGCACGATCCAGGGCTGGCGTCCGTTCTCGGTGAGGAGCCAGCCGGAGGTGTTGATGAGGAACGGCAGCACTACGGCCCACACCGCCGTGTTCAGGAACCAGCGTGCGTGCGTGAGCCGTTCGCGCCGCAGCAGCCACAGGCCCCACAGTCCGAGGAGGAGGGCGAGCGAGGCGAGGTAGGCCATGACACGCATCGCCCAGTACTGGATGAAGACGTTGGGCACGTAGTCGCCCGGACCGTAGGCCTGTTGGTACTGGCTGTTGACCTCGTTGAGGCCGAGGACCTTGCCGTTCCAGTGGTTGGTGGCCAGCAGGGAGAGCAGGTGCGGGATCTCCAGGATCTGGGTGGGCGTCTGGTCGTTGTTGCCACCGCCGATCTGGAAGAGGGAGAAGGAACAGGGCTGGCAGGTCTCCCACTGCGCCTCGGCTGCCGCGATCTTCATCGGCTGGTACTTGCCCTCGGTCACACCGAGTTCACTGCCGACGAGCATGGCGAACAGCAGGGACGGCACCAGGACGATCAGCGACAGGCGGGCCGACAGCCGAAACCCCGAGGCCGCCTCCTTCGCAGCGCCCGCGGCACCCCCACCGTCGCCCTCGCCCTCCTCCTTGCCCTGGGCCTGGGCCGGGGCGCTCTCGTCCTTTGGGGCCTCGTCTTCGGCGCCGCCCTTGTCCTCGCGCAGGACCCTGCGCAGCTGCCAGGCGGAAACGGAGAGCATGACCATCGAGCCGGTCACCAGCGCGGCCAGTAAGACGTGCAGATAGCCGCGGAGGAAGACGGGGTTGGTGAACAGAGCCCAGATGTCGTCGAGCTGCGGGCGTCCGGTGGACGGGTCGATCTTGTAGCCGACCGGGTGCTGCATCCAGGAGTTCGCGGCCATGATGAACAGCGCCGACAGCGCGCTGCCGCCCGCCACCGCCCAGATCGTCGCCAGATGGACGCGCTTGGACAGCTTGTCCCAGCCGAAGATCCACAGGCCGAGGAACGTCGACTCCAGGAAGAACGCGGCCAGGCCCTCCATCGCCAGGGGCGCACCGAACACGTCACCGACCGTGCGGGAGTAGCCCGACCAGTCCATCCCGAACTGGAACTCCTGGACGAGGCCGGTCACCACGCCCACAGCGACGTTGATCACCAGCAGGGTCCCGAAGAACCGCGTCAGCCGCAGGTACGCGACCTGACCGCCTCGGTACCAGGCGGTCTGGAGCAGGGCCGTCAGCAGGGCCAGCCCGATGGTCACCGGGACGAACAGGAAGTGGTAGATCGACGTCATCGCGAACTGCAACCGCGCCAGGTCCAGCTGACTCATCCACACACACCCATCGCATCGCACCGCAACGCACACTGATCCAGCCACCCAGACAAACAGACTGGTTCCCTGGCGGCCGACAAGCCGCACCCCCGGACGCCCCGGGCCATCCGTTCGGCGTACGCGCCAGTAATCGCGGTTCAATGTCGTGCTCACGATCAGGGCATCATGGTGTGGGTGAACCTGGCCAACAGCCCCGAGGTCTTCGACACGAGCGGCAATCCTGCACCCCGTGTGTCGTATCGAGTGGCCACGGCCCGACACCGCTCCAGCCCGGTGATCCCGGTGGGCGCCGAGACTTCCCCGATGCCGATGCCGATGCCGATGCCGATGCCGATGCCGAGACGCTGGATGTGGACCGGCCGCTGCGGTACATGGCGCTGCGCGGCCGGCATCGCGTACGAGCTGACGCAGCTAGCGTGCCCGACCATGTCCTCTCCCGCGCCGGACCACCGGTGGATACCGCAACCTCTTATTCGAGAAGGAAACTGCCATGTCGAACACCCTGCTCTTCAACCCGCGCACCTACGACCCGACGCACTTCGACCCGGAGACCCGCCGCCTGCTGAGAGCCACCATCGACTGGTTCGAGACCCGCGGCAAGAAGGCACTGCTGCGCGACTACATCGATCGCACCTGGTACGCGGACTTCCTGGAGTTCGCTGCCAAGGAAGGTCTGTTCGCCACCTTCCTCACGCCGTCCGCCGATGCCGCCGGCGATGAGAACAAGCGCTGGGACACCGCCCGGAACGCCGCCCTGAACGAGATTTTCGGCTTCTACGGTCTCAACTACTGGTACACCTGGCAGGTCACCATCCTCGGCCTCGGCCCGGTGTGGCAGAGCGCGAACCCCGAGACACGCGCCCGTGCGGCGCAACTGCTCTCCGAGGGGCATGTGATGGCCTTCGCCCTGTCCGAGAAGAGCCACGGCGCCGACATCTATCAGACGGACATGGTCCTCACCCCGGACGGCGAGGGCGGCTTCCGAGCCAACGGTTCCAAGTACTACATCGGCAACGGCAACGTCGCCGGACTGGTCTCCGTCTTCGGCCGCCGCTCCGACATCGAGGGCCCCGACGGCTACGTCTTCTTCGCGGCCGACAGCCGGCACCCGGACTACCACCTCACGCAGAACGTAGTGAACTCGCAGATGTTCGTCAGCGAGTTCCGCCTGGAGAACTACCCGGTGCGCGCCGAGGACGTGATGCACACCGGCCAGGCCGCCTTCGACGCCGCCCTCAACACCGTCAACATCGGCAAGTTCAACCTGTGCACGGTGGGCGTCGGCATCTGCGAGCACGCCATGTACGAGGCGGTCACCCACGCCCACAACCGCATCCTCTACGGCAACCCGGTCACCGACTTCCCGCACGTGCGCCGCGAGTTCACCGACGCCTACGTCCGGCTGGCCGCCATGAAGCTCTTCAGCGACCGGGCCGCCGACTACTTCCGTTCCGCCGGTCCCGACGACCGTCGCTACCTGCTCTTCAACCCGATGACCAAGATGAAGGTCACCACCGAGAGCGAAAAGGTCATCGACCTGCTGTGGGACGTCATCGCGGCCAAGGGCTTCGAGAAGGACACCTACTTCGACAAGGCGTGCCGGGACATTCGCGGCCTGCCCAAGCTGGAGGGCACGGTCCACGTCAACCTCGCCCTCATCCAGAAGTTCATGGGCAACTACCTGTTCCAGCCCGCCGATTACGCGCCCGTGCCCACCCGCCTCGACGCGGCGGACGACACGTTCCTGTTCGGGCAGGGCCCGGCGCGTGGCCTGGGTGCCATCCGTTTCCAGGACTGGCGCATCGCCTACGACCGGTTCGCCGCGCTGCCCAACGTCGCCCGCTTCCGGGAGCAGGCCGACGGACTGTGCGAGCTGCTCTCCCAGCACGCCCCCGACAAGGCCCAGTTGCGGGACCTCGACTTCTCCCTCGCTCTCGGCCACCTCTTCGCCCTGGTGGTCTACGGCCAGCTGGTGCTGGAGGAGGCCGAGCTGACCGGCCTGGACGAGGACCTGCTGGACGAGATCTTCGCCGTCCTGGTCCGCGACTTCTCCGGCTACGCCACCGATCTGCACGGCAAGGCCGCCGCCACCGAGGCCCAGGCCGCCTGGGCGCTGGCACACATCCGCCGCCCGGTCGTCGACCCGGAGCGCCTGGCCCGCGTCTGGTCCCAGGTCGAGGCGCTGTCAGGCGCGTACGAGATGCAGCCCTGACCCACCCGGGGGCCCGCGGCCGCGCGAAGAACCCGCGGCCGCGGGCCCGACGACGCGGCGGACCGTCCGCGGCCGGCGAACGACGGCGGGACGGCATCGAGTCCTGGGAGCCGTCAACGGGCCGGCAATTCCTCCGCGGGCAGTCGCCCCTGCCTCACGGCGTCGACGAGTGCCTGGTGGTCGCGTTCGTTCTGGTCGGCGTACGCCTCCGCGAAGGTCACCAGAGCACGGTCGAAGGAGTCCTTCTTACCCAGGTAGGAGGCGATCGCGATCCGGTCGCCGGACCGTGCGTGCGCACGGGCGAGGGTGAGGCCGCAGAGGCTGCCGAAGGTCTCCAGCTGAAGGGGCGACATCGTCTCCGGCATCGCGATGCCCTTCCAGTCGCGCAGTTGCCGGACGTAGAAGTCGCGGCGCTTGCCGTCGACGCCGTCCACGCGTTCCCAGCCGAGGAAGATGTCGCTCGCCGCCTGCATCAACCGCTGCCCCGCGACCACGCGTTCGCCCTGGTTGCGGTACTGGCTGGCTCCGACGTGGTCGGCGAGGACGGAGGTGTCGGCCTCCTTGGCCTGCAGGAACAGCGGGTCGCGGCCGTCCCGTCCGAGCAGCAGGATGATCCAGCACCGGGTGCCTACGCTGCCGACTCCGACCACCTTGCGGGCGACGTCCGCGAGTTGGTAGTCGTCCAGGAGGAAGCGCCGGTCGGACGGCAGCGTGATCCCGTACCGCTCGATGAGTCCTCGGAACTGGCGCTCCAGCGTGGTGCGTTCGGTGTCCGGCATCAGGTCGGTGAGGGGGACCAGCAGCGGGGGGTCCGGTGCGATCCTCGGTCGGCCGTCGACCTCGCGCGTGAGTTTGTCGAAGACCTGCACGGCGTCGCGCGAGCGGGCCTTCGTCAGGGCGTGGTCGAGCTTCTTCTGCCCGCTCTTTTGAAGCTGGCCCGTTGTGAGGTCCCTGAGGCGGTCGGCGTCGATCTTCGCGTACCAGACGTCGAGGTTGCCCATCCCGGCGAAACGGCGCATGGCTTCGCGGTACGAGCGCACGGTGCCGCTCACGATGCGGGCGCGCTCGTCGTCGTCGAGGCCGTTCGCCCGGGCTGCGATGACGAAGCTCGCCGACAGCCGTTTGACGTCCCACTCCCAGGGGCCCGGCAAGGTCTCGTCGAAGTCGTTGATGTCGAACATCAACTTCCGCTCCGGCGAGGCCAACAGCCGGAAATTGAGCAGATGCGCGTCTCCGCACAACTGGGCGTTGATTCCCGAGACGGGACTGCCGGCCAGGTCGGATGCCATGATCGCCGCGGCGCCCCGGTAGAAGCGGAACGGGGACTCGGTCATCCGGCTGTACCGGATCGGCACCAACTCCTGCACCCGGGCCGCGGACTGCTCCTCCAGGATCGCCAGCGGGTCCCGTCTCTTCGGGCCGGGCCTGTACACCGCGTGTTCCGACCGTGGAGAGCGGCGCCGCGCCTCCTTGCCGAGTGCCACGCGCTCCGCGGGTGTCGCGTGGGGTGACGTACGCATCGCGGTGGTCGCGTTCTTTGGCATCGAAGGCTCTCCTGCCTGGCCCTGCGGCTCCGGGGTCGCCCGGGACAGGACGGCCGGAGCGCTTGCTTCCGGCGCCGAGTGCGCGAGGTGGGGCGGAGCATCGAAGGTCCGCGAGCGCAGGGCTTCACTTCAACGGTAGATCCGTCGTGGGCACCCCGCACGGCAACGCGGGTCGACCCCGGCGCCAGAGGGCAAGGGAGGTCAGCGCAGGCGCCGCGGGCCGCTCGACCCGCACGGGATCAAGGTCGGGGTCCAACCGGGCGGGCTGACCGCGGCCTGGCACGGACGGCCCGCCCGGGAGTGCCGTCTCACCGTGGAGCGACGGAAATGGAGGCAGGCGGCACCCAGGACTCCGGAGCATCCCGGCTCGTGGGTACTGCGGGCCGTCAGCCACGGCCCGATTGGCCCGTTCGTGGCTCCGAGAGGCGTCCGTATGCGGCCTGTCGGAGAGTGGACTGCGCCGAGACCTCCTGGAATGGACTTTCATGGACCGCTATCCCCCCATCGCCAACCATGGTCTGGTGGGCGACCTCCAGACCGCCGCCCTGGTGTCCTCCGAGGGCGTGGTGAACTGGTTCTGCTCGCCGAGGTTCGACTCGCCCAGCGTTTTCGCCTCGCTGCTCGACCACGACCGCGGCGGGTACTTCCGGCTGGCACCGGAACATTCGGACGTAACGTGCAAACAGCTCTACTACCCGGACACCGGCGTGCTGGTCACGAGGTTCATGTCGCCGGAGGGTGTCGGCGAGGTCGTCGACTGGATGCCCGCGAACACCAGCCGCACCCCCACCGACCGGCACAGCCTGATGCGGGTGATTCGCGTGGTGCGGGGCACCGTGCGGTTCCTGCTGGAGTGCAGGCCGCGGTTCGACTACGGCCGGGCCGACCATGAGCTGGATCTACGGCCTCAGGGGGCGGTGTTCCGGGGTCCCGGGATCGCGGGTCATCTGCAGGCGTCCTTCCCGCTGACGCGGGACGGGCAGGACATGAAGGGTGCGGTCACCCTCGGAATCGGCGAGTCGGCCGTCGCCGTGTTCACCACGTGCGCCGCCGACGGCGAGGCGCCGCCTCCGCTCACGGTCGAGGGCGCGACAGAGGCGTTGTGGCATGAGGTGGACTTCTGGCAGGGGTGGCTGCACACCTCCCGCTACCGGGGGCGCTGGGCCGAGATGGTGAACCGCTCCGCCATCACGATCAAACTCCTCACCTACCACCCGACCGGAGCGCCGGTCGCCGCCGCCACCATGGGCCTGCCGGAACAGGTAGGCGGTGAGCGCAACTGGGACTACCGGTACTCGTGGGTGAGGGACGGGTCGCTCTCGGTGCGGGCCCTGCTCGACCTCGGGTTCGCCGAGGAGGCGTCGGCGTTCACCAAGTGGCTGGGGGAGCGGATGCGCGACCGGGCGGACCTGCCCGGTGAGCGCCTGCAGATCATGTACCGGGTCGACGGGGACCCGCACCTGAGCGAGGAGATCCTCGACCACTGGGAGGGCTACCGGGGATCGAGCCCCGTCCGGGCCGGCAACGCCGCCGCCGACCAGCTGCAGCTCGACATCTACGGCGAGGCCCTCTACGCGATGGCTGAGGGCATGGACGTCAGCGAGGAGCTGGGCTTCCACGGCTGGAAGGGACTCGCCCGGACGCTGGACTGGCTGTCCGACAACTGGGATCGTCCGGACGAGGGAGTCTGGGAGACGCGCGGAGGCCGTAACGACTTCACGTTCAGCCGGGTGATGTGCTGGGTCGCCTTCGACCGGGGCCTGCGCCTGGCGACGGAACTGAGCCGGCCCGGCGACATCCCGCGCTGGCGCAACGCCCGTGACAGCATTCTGGAACAGGTGATGGACAAGGGCTGGAGCCAGGCCGAACAAGCCCTGGTGCAGCACTACGGCGGGGACGTCCTCGACGCCTCCCTCCTGCTGATCCCCCGCGTGGGTTTCCTCGCCGCGAAGAGCCCTGGCTGGCTCTCCACCCTGGACGCCATGGAGCGCAAGCTCGTATCGGACAGCCTCGTGTACCGGTACGACCCTGCCGCCTCCCCGGACGGCCTGCGCGGCTCGGAGGGAACCTTCAGCCTCTGCACCTATCTCTACGTCGACGCCCTGGCGCGCGCCGGACGGATCCGCCCGGCCCGCTACACCTTCGAGAAGATGCACACCTACGCCAACCACGTCGGCCTGTTCGCTGAGGAGATCGGCCCGAGTGGCGAGCAACTCGGCAACTTCCCGCAGGCGTTCACCCACCTTTCGCTCATCATGGCGGCGTCGACCCTGGACGAGGCCATCGACCGGCGGCGGCAGCATGGCTGAGGCGGAGCTCGGGCAGCCGGGTCCGGGAGCGCCGGACCCCGAGGCCGCCCCCAGTCCCGCCATCGGCGAGCGGTCGGCAGGAGAGTGCGTCTTGAGCATCCACGGTGAGGAACTCCCCCGTGGATGCTCTACGGGCCGGGCTCGCCGGGCGGTGAGGCGTCCGGGGGCGCCTCCTGGCGGTGCCGGCCCCCGATGCCCTGGGGGTCGGCCGTCCGTGCGTCGGCGCGGCGGGGGGCGTCGCCGAACTCTCTCTCGACCGCTTCGTCGAGGAGGCCGAGTTCGGCGCGGAGGGCGGGCCCGCACTCGGCCGGCAGCGTAGCGATGAGACCTTCGAGGAGGGCCCGGAGCCGTCGGCAGACCTGGACGGAGGTCGCACCGTAGTCGCGGATCTCGGTGACGGCGAGCTCCAGGTAGTTCTCCCACGGCCGCCCGGGCAGCACGACGCGTGGCCTGCCGCGGTCGTCCGCGAGCACGTAGTGGCTGCGGGTTCCCGCGCGTCCGACGGCGTGCAGGAACGCCTCGATGTGGTTCAGCACCTGGACGGCCGTGGTGGGGTCGTTGACCGCGGGGGAGAGGGCGCGGATGGCGATGTCGACCAGGATGCGCAGGGCGAAGGCCGGGTCCTGCTCGATCGTCCGCTCCGGACCGAGGGCGAGGAGGCCGGTCACCCGGCGAGGGCCGGGCGCGGACATACCGCCGTGGATCTCGACGATGGTGCCGCTGGGCGGCACGAAGTCGCCGACGGAGGCGGCCAGCACGAAGACGCAGTCGTGTCGCGCCGCGAGCGAGACCATGCCGGGTGCGTCGAACGCCTGGATGACACCGCCGCGTTCCGACCGGATGCGGGCCGTCGGGCCTGCCGTGCGCGGTGCCCCGTCGGGTGCCGCGCTGCTCCGTACGTGTGCCGCAGCGTGGTCGAGGACCTGTTCGCCCTGCCGTCCCACAATGTCTGCGATGGCCACCGGCCGCAGGTTGTGGGTGAAGCGGTTGAGGTAGATCAGCAGGAGCAGGAGGCTCACGGAGACGGCGACACCGGCGAGGGTCACGCCGAGGTTGGGCACCGAGTTGGTCTCGATGCTCCGCAGCAGTGTGTACGCGAACGAGAAGGTGCCGGTGAAGGTGGCGAGCACGGCCTTCTGCAACCGGTCGCGGTACCAGAGCCGCATGTAGCGCGGTGAGAGGGTGCCGGTGGCCTGCTGGATGACGAGGACGCCGATGGTGACGACGAACCCGAGCAGCGCGATCATCGCGCCGACCACGGAGCTGAGGACGCTGCTCGCGGTCGACGCGGAGTAGTCCCAGGTCTTCGGCAGCCAGGATGCCCCGTCCAGGGCGGACGCCGCCTCGGCCAGGGCGACGCCGAGCACGAGCCCGAACAGCGGGACGATCCACAGACTCGCCTTGGCGTACTGCCGGAGCCGGAAGCGGGCGGCCCAGGAGATCATACGGAGCCCATCAGTACGGCGGTGTCGTCCGGCAGCGGTGTGATCGTCTGCGTCCCGGTGACCGGTGCCAGCTGGCCGTCGGCACGGACCACGAACAGGATGTCGTAGTCCGAAGGGATCGGCCGGGATCCGGGCTGCACGTGGAAGCGGGCGCCCTGCTCGTAGCGGGCCGCCAGGTGGTGCCGGACGAGCGCGCGGCCGAAGAGGATGTCGCCGCCGGTGTAGGGGGCGACCACGCCGTGGCTGTCCCGCGGCGGCCCCACTCGGTAGACGGGCCCTTGCACATTGTCCTTGATGACGACGGAGGCGAGGGCGTTGAAATCGTCGTCGTCGGTGAGCAGGAAGACCGCCGTCACGCCCTCCAGGCGGGCGCGGGGGTTGGTCGCGGTCGCGAGCATCTCCCCGTGCGCGAGTTCGATTCCTGCCGTGGTGATCCGCTCGCGCTCCTCTTCGAGCCCGGCCCACATCAGGACGTCGAGTCCGGCAGCCTCCAGGGCCTTCCCCAGGCCGATCACCCACGGGGCCCCGCCCACCAGGAGCGGCCGCGTCCGCGCCGACCGGACGACGCCCAGCTTCCGGGCCACGGGCGCGGCGGTCAGAGCGTAGAGCAGGACGGTCCCCACGATCACGAGGAAAGTGATCGGCAGGATCTTGGAGGCGCCGGGCAGTCCCTCCGCCACGAGGGTGGCGGAGAAGGCGGACGCGGTCGAGGCGGCGACGATGCCGCGCGGCGCCATCCACCCGATGAAGCCCCATTCGCCCACCGTCAGGTCGGAACCCCAGGCCGCGGCGTATGCGATGAGCGGCCGGAGCACGAGCACGAGGATGGCGATCAGGATCAGTGAGGGGACGAGCACGGGCACCACGGAGGCAGGCGTGACGGCGGAGGAGATGGAGATGAACAGCAGGCCGATGATCATCTGCACGAGTGTTTCGAGGAAGGGCCGGCGAGCCGGCATGTCCATCCCCCGCAGGTTGGTGATGGCGAGTCCGGTGAAGATGGCGGCGATGAGACCGGTGTCGTCGCGGGCGATGTCGCAGCCCGCGGAGACGAGGATCACCGTCGCCAACTGGGCGAGGGTGCCCAGTGTTTCGCCGAGCCGCAGCTTGTACAGCGTCAGCCAGAGGATGGCAGTGCCCACCGCCCCGCCGACGAGGCCGACGCCCATGCTGATGAGGAACTGCCCGATCTGGTAGCCCCGGCCGAGGTCGATCCGGTGAGAGGTCGCGACGGCGTGGAAGACGACGGCTCCGAGGATGCCTCCGATCGGGTCGGTCAGCGTTCCCTCCCAGATCAGGATGCGCCGCAGCCGGTCCGTCGGCCGGACGTATTCGAGCAGGGGACCGACGACAGTGGGACCGGACACGACGAGGATCATGCCGATCATCGCGGCCACCCGGAGCGGGATGCCGAACAAGGCCGGCCCGATACCCCCCACGGCGAGGAACGTGACCAGGATGCCGATGATCAGCAGTCGCAGGACGATTCCGCGGGTACGGCCGGTGAGGTTGCGCAGGTTCAGGCCGAGGCCCGCGTCGTAGAGGATCACGGAGACGGACAGCGAGACCAGCGCGGGGAAGTCCGGGCCGATGAGTCGTGCTGGGTGAATGACGTCGGTCAGGGCGCCCGCCGTGAATCCGACCGGCAGGAGGACGATCAGCGCGGGGACACGCAGCTTGTTCGCCAGGATCTGCGAGCCCGTGGCGAGGGCGACGGTCAGGGCGATACCCAGGAGGATGTCCTCGTCGGTCACAGCGGTCGTCCTCCTTCTGACGCTCGGGGCCCGTGGGATTCAATCGCGTCCACAAGGCCCGCATCCGCCTGTCGCAGCCGGACGCGTCTCCCACCACCCGATCGGCCCCGCGAGCCCCCCTGTGGACCGCCGCGACGGCGGGGTTGTCCGGGGTGATCGGCTCCGGACGGAGTGTGCTCGTCATGCGGAACCACAAGTGGGTTGATCAAGTGAGCCGCGACGTCCACGCGGGTGAACGCGGAAGCCCCGGTGTCCCGTCAGCGACGGTCACACCGGGGCGCCTCGCCGTGACGGCGAGCCGTTCGATCAACGATCGAACGAGTGAGGAGTCAAGCGGATGTCTGTCTCGGCCTTATGTCCTTGGGGACGGCCGCGGGCCACTGACGGGGAGAAAGGGGTGTCCCGAACGACGAGCTCCGTCGCCCGAGCCGTCCCTCATCCCACCGTCCACTTCTGGTTGGCTCCGCCGCCGCACGTCCAGATCTGGAGCCGGGTGCCATTGGCCGAGTTGTTGCCCGTGACATCGAGACACTTGTCGGCCTGCGGGTTCACGATGTCGTGAGCCGCGGTGACCGTCCATTTCTGGTTGGGGCCGCCGGTGCAGTCCCACAGCTGGACCGTCGAGCCGTCCGCCGTACCGTTGCCGGTGACGTCCAGGCACTTGCCGAGTGCGCGGATCGTGCCGTCCGAGGACACGGTCCACTGCTGGGCGCCGGTGCCGTTGCAGTCGTAGAGCTGTGCGGGCGTGCCGTTGGCCGAGTTGGCGCCGGCCACGTCCACGCACTTGCCCGCGAGGCCCTTGATCGGACGGGCGGTGCCGCCCGAGCTGTCGCTCGTCGTCACCTTCACCTCGTCGACGACGAGTTGCTGCGGGAAGGCGGTGGAGCCGTCGGGGTCGCCGGGCCAGTAACCGCCGACCGCGAGGTTGAGGATCAGGAAGAACGGCTTGTTGAACACCCAGGTGTTGCCGCCCACATCGGCGGGCGTCCGCCGCTGGTAGACCGTTCCGTCCACCGACCAGCTGATCGAGTTCGGTGCCCAGCCGACCGCGAAGGTGTGGAAGGCGTCCGCGAATGCCTGGCCGTTCGGCAGGGAGTACGGGGCGCCGATACCGGCGGACCCGGAGTACCCCGGACCGTGGATCGTGCCGTGCACGGTGGACGGCTCGTAACCGACGTTCTCCATGACGTCGATCTCACCGGAGTTCGGCCAGCCGACCTGCCCGATGTCGCTGCCGAGCATCCAGAACGCCGGCCACATGCCCTGTCCGCGCGGGATCTTCATCCGGGCCTCGACATGGCCGTACGCGGTGGTGAACTTCCCGGAGGTGTTCATCCGGGCCGACGCGTACTGGCATGTGCCGTACCAGCACTGGTAGTTGGCCGGATTCTCCTTGCGGGCCGTGATCACCAGATGGCCCTGGCCGTCCAGCGCCGCGTTCTTGTTGCCCGAGGTGTAGTACTGCCGTTCGTGGTTGTTGACGTTGTCGCCGGTCTCCATCTGCCACTTGGAGGAGTCGACGGCCGAACCGGCGGGACCGTCGAAGGTGTCGTCGAACGTCACGGCCGCGGTGGCCGCAGCCGGACCCGCGTGGGCGGGAGCGACGACGGCCGAGGCGGAGGCGACGAGCGCGGCGAACAGCGCGGCGAAGAGGCATCTTCGGAGCAGGCGTGGGGAGTCCATGACTCTCATTTCCGTACGGCTTCCCTAGGGCGGGTGGGCCGACTGAGGTGGGGGGTGCATGCTTCGCCTCTTGATTTAAGGAGTGAGGTAACGGGGTGTCAATACTCTGGTCCGGACCAACAGTTGAGGGGTTGCCTCAGGCGCGAAGACGCTTCCTGGGGTGCACCGCCCGGCCGAGCCGCCGACCCAGAAGCAGGTAACCCACCAGCGCGCCGGTCGTGTTGAGGATGACGTCGTCGATGTCGAAGGAACGTCCGGTGATGAGCGCTCCCTGAACGAGCTCGACCAGGAGCATGACCGCCGCGGTGAGTGCGAGGACGCGCAGGATTCCGCGGGTCTTCGGGAACACCACGGGCAGCAGCACGCCGAAGGGCACCCCGAGCACGAGGTTCCCGCCGATCTGCTTGACGGCGTCGCGCAGCTCCGGCTGGTCGAGATAGGCCCGCAGGGAGCGTCCGGGGTGAAGATTGTCGTGGATCAGGGCCGTGGACGCCGGTGAGGGCTCCAGTGTCAGCCGGGCCAGCGCGACGGCGAACGCCACCATGGCGGCGAAGGCGAGCAGCATGGCCAGCAGCCGGAAGGGCAGTGCCAGGGCCCGGGTCTCCCGCTCCGGCGCCGGAGCCGGTGGCGGCGTCCCGCGGCCGAAGAGCCACCGCGACCTCGCCGCCTTCCCCCGCTCCGCCTTCGACGCCGCCTTGCCCCGGTCGGCCTTCGACGCCGGCTTGCTCCGCTCGGCCTTGGACGCCGGCTTCTTCCGGTCCGATTCCGACTTCGGCTCCGATCCCGACTTCGGCGCCGGTTTCCGGCGACCGGCTTTCGCGGCACGAGCACGCAACGCGGTACGGACCATGAGACCCTCCCGTTTTCAACTGCTCTCTGGTGCAGCCCGCTTACCCCCGATGGGGCCGAGAATGCCGTGGGGCTCGGTGAAGGGGAGGGCTTCGCGGCACGGGGGGTGATTTACGGCCAGGGGATGCCCCGGCGCGGCACCTCGGCCGAACCGGCGTTCGGCCGGGGTGTCCCACTCCGGGAAAGTGGAGTGTGTCTAGGCGTCCTTCGCCTTCGCGTAGTCGGTGGCCATGCCTCCGGCGAAGTCGTAGACGACGACCTGTTCGTCGCCCACGACCCAGGCGTCGTGCCCGGGCGGGCACACGAAGACGTCGCCGGGTCCTACCTCGCCCTCGCCGCCGTCGTCCATGGTGAGGTGCATCCGTCCCTGTACGACATAGCCGTTGTGGTGGACCTCGCAGCTCTTCGTTCCCGCGATCGGGCCGACGGACTCGGACCAGCGCCAGCCCGGTTCGAAGGTTCCCACCGCGAAGTCGAGCCCGCTCATGTGGACCGCTTCCAGGTGGCCGCGCGGGAAATCGCGTCGCTCATCGGGCTTGTCCACCGTCTTGATCTCCAGCATGACGGCTCCCTTCCGTTTCCCTCCTCCATCGTCTGCCCGTCGGCGGGGGACTGCCATCCGGAGGGCCGCCTCCGGGACGGCCGCAGGCACCGGGTGTGACCGGGGGCTCGCCCCGGCGCCGTGGGTACCGCCCGGACTCAGGCACCGTAGGTGACCGTCACCTCCTTGAAGCCGAGAGAGCGCAACAGGCCTTCGAGCATGCCGGTGGTGTTCGCCTCGGCCCGCGCGGTGAGGCGGCTGTCCTGCGCGGCCTTGCCGATGTGTTTGGCCGCGAGCCGCTGCACGGCCCGCTCGTCGTTCGGGTTGTCCGAGAAGATGTCGCCGATCCGGTCGAGGAGGCCGCGCTGCTTCGAGACGGCGTAGGAGTGGTCGGGGTCGAGGGCGGGCTTGCCCAGCGCCGCGTGCGGCAGATGGAGCGTGGCCGACGTACGGTCGCCGTTGACCGTCACGTCCTTCTGGTCGATGTGCCCGAGATCGACATAGGCGTCGACGGTGCCGGCCCCCACGTACAGCGTGCGGGTGCCGCGGATCGCGTCGGGCAGGTACTTCGCGTCCTTCTCCAGGTCCACGACCACCTGGAAGTTGCCCGACGCGGCGTCGTAACGGCTCATGTCCTGGATGGACTTGAGGAGCGCGGGGCCCGAATTGTCGTGGGTCTCCGTGCCGAAGACATCGCGCAGCCCCGGCAGAACGGCCAGCCGCAGCCCGGCGAAGACCACCACGAGCACCAGCACGAAGGCGGAGACCACCTTCGCCCAACCGGGCATGCGTTTGATGGACGTCGTCATGTCGACGGTCCTCCTTTCAACCGTCCGTGTACCCCCCAAGCCCCTTGACAGGCCGACCGGTTGGCGTGCGGATTCCGGTGCCGGGAGACCGTGGTGCCGTCCGTCGGAAGGCGCGCGGACGAGTCGGTGCGGCGGCCGGGCCACCCGGACACCGAGCCCCGACTGCTGTGCCCGATGCGCCGGTGCGTGCGGCCTGAAGGGCGGGCGGCCCGGCACGGCCGCTCGCCGGGCGTTGTCCGGGCCCGGACCGGCACCCCGCGACCGGATCCGCAACCGGGATTCCCCCCGGTCGAAGGCCTGAAAGGCGCCCAGTAGCATGAGGTACGCACTCCGGGCCGATCTTGCCAGCCGGCGACGCAACCCGGTTCGATCATGCGAGGAGCGGTCGTGCGTGACATCGCCGTGTTCAGCGGTAGTGCCCATCCCGAGCTCGCGGCCGAGCTCTGCGCGCACCTCGGTGTGCCCCTCAGTCCGACCCGTGTCAGCCGGTTCGCCAATGACTGCCTGGAGGTCCAGCTCCAGGCCAACTGTCGCGAGCGTGATGTCTTCCTCGTGCAGCCGCTGGTCACTCCTGTGCAGGAGCATCTCGTCGAGCTGCTGATGATGTGCGACGCGGCGCGCGGTGCCTCCGCCGGTCGGATCACCGTGGTCATGCCCCACTATTCGTACGCCCGTTCGGACAAGAAGGACATGCCGCGGATCTCCATGGGCGGCCGGCTCGTGGCGGATCTGCTGGTGGCGGCCGGCGCCAGCCGTGTCCTCGCGATGACACTCCACTCCCCGCAGGTGCACGGCTTCTTCTCGGTGCCGGTCGACCATCTGCACGCCCTGCGGGAGCTGGCCGCCCACTTCCGGGCCAACGACCTGTCGCGCACCACGGTGGTCTCGCCCGATCTCGGCAACGCGAAGGAGGCCGCGGCCTTCGCGCGGCTGATCGGGGCCCATGTGGCCGCCGGTGCCAAGCAGCGGTTCGCCGACGACCGCGTGAGCATCAGCACCGTCATCGGTGAGATCACCGGACGCGATGTCATCGTGCTGGACGACGAGATCGCCAAGGGCAGTACGGTCCTCGAACTCCTGGAGCGTCTGCGTGAGTTGGGACCGCGGTCGATCCGGGTCGCCTGCACCCACGGGCTGTTCGCGGCGGGCGCGCTCAAGCGGCTCAGCGAACAGCCCGACGTACTGGAGATCGTCTGCACGAACACCGTGCCGATCCCGGTGGAGGAACACACGGAGAAACTCAGCGTGCTGTCCATCGCCCCGGCGCTCGCGGAGGCGGTGCGGCGCATTCACAACGGTGAGTCCGTCAGCGCCCTGTTCGACGCGCCCCGGAACCAATAGACAGGAGGGAGCGGAACTTCCCTCCCGTCCGCTCGGTCACCAGGAGCGGCTGCCGTGCCCGGCCGGGAAGCCGCGGAGCAACGCTCGGCGTCACCCAGGTGATCAGGAGGGCTCGCAGTGGCCAAGGCGAAATTCGAGCGGACCAAGCCGCATGTGAACATCGGCACCATCGGGCACATCGACCACGGCAAGACGACCCTCACGGCCGCCATTACCAAGGTCCTGCACGACCGTTTCCCCGATCTGAACCCGTTCACGCCGTTCGACCAGATCGACAAGGCGCCCGAGGAACGGCAGCGCGGCATCACGATCTCGATCGCCCATGTCGAGTACCAGACGGAGAACCGGCACTACGCGCATGTGGACTGCCCGGGGCACGCGGACTACATCAAGAACATGATCACGGGCGCCGCGCAGATGGACGGCGCGATCCTCGTGGTCGCGGCGACCGACGGTCCGATGCCGCAGACCAAGGAACACGTCCTGCTGGCCCGGCAGGTCGGCGTCCCTTACATCGTGGTCGCGCTCAACAAGACGGACATGGTGGACGACGAGGAGATCCTGGAACTCGTCGAGCTGGAAGTGCGCGAACTGCTCAGCGAGTACGAGTTTCCGGGCGACGACGTCCCGGTCGTCCGGGTCTCCGCGCTGAAGGCGCTGGAGGGCGACCCGAAGTGGAGTGCGACGATCCTCGAACTCCTCGCGGCCGTCGACGCGTTCGTGCCAGAACCGGTGCGGGATGTGGACCGGCCGTTCCTGCTGCCGATCGAGGACGTCTTCACCATCACGGGCCGCGGCACGGTCGTCACCGGCCGGATCGAGCGCGGGGTGCTGAAGGTGAACAGCGAGGTCGAGATCATCGGCATCCACGAGCAGAAGACGCGCACCACCGTCACCGGCGTCGAGATGTTCCGGAAACTCCTCGACGAGGGCCGGGCGGGCGAGAATGTCGGGCTGCTGCTGCGGGGAGTGAAGCGCGAGGACGTGGAGCGGGGGCAGGTCGTCATCAAGCCGGGTTCGGTGACCCCGCACACCCGGTTCGAGGCACGCGCCTACATCCTCTCCAAGGACGAGGGTGGCCGGCACACGCCGTTCTTCGACAACTACCGTCCGCAGTTCTACTTCCGTACGACGGACGTGACCGGAGTCGTGACCCTGCCCAGGGGGACGGAGATGGTCATGCCCGGCGACAACACCACCATGGAGGTGCAGTTGATCCAGCCGATCGCGATGGAGGAAGGACTGAAGTTCGCCATCCGTGAGGGCGGCAGGACGGTCGGCGCCGGGCAGGTCACGAAGATCCGGGAGTAGGCGGCGGGGTTCGCCGGGCTGTCAGGACAGGTCCGAAGTGGCCTCCGGACGACTCAGCGCCTCCTCCAGCGAGGCGGAGGGCGGCAGGATCCGCGAGAGCCCGGTGAGCCGGAACATGCGGAGCGTCAGCGGATGGGTGCAGACCAGGTGGAGACGGCCGCCCCGGTCGAGGATCCGGCGTCTGGCGCGGTACAGCAGCCGCAGACCCGAGCAGTCGAAGAACTCGACGCACCGCAGGTCGATCACGACCTGCGGTGCCGGGTTCGAGGTCACCGCGTCCAGGAGCGGGGCGATCTCCGTCGTGGTGAGCAGGTCGATCTCCCCGTGCAACTCCAACACCACATGACCGTGGTCATGGTGGATACGCAGATGCCTGGTGGGCGGTACGGGGTCGCTCGCCACGCGGACATCACCTCCAGCCGGCTGTTGACCTGCTCCCGAAGGCAGGAGGGCAGGGTCACCGGGGGCCGGGGCGACGATACGTCAAGTGATCACTGAACACGACCCCGGGCACCGGCGGATGCAAATCCGTTCCTTGCTCTGCAAGTTACCCTCGTTGGGCTGAATTCCAGCATGTTCGATTGACATATGTCTTCGCTGTGCGCCGCGAGTTGGCCAACTGTGCGCCCCAGTGCCGTCAGTCGACCACCAGGACGAGCTTCCCCGCCGTCCGGCCGGTGTCTCCCAGGGCGTGTGCCTTGGCGGCATCGGCCAGCGGGAAGGTCTCGGCGATCGTGGGGCGCAGCGCGCCCTTCTCGACGAGATCCGCGACCGACCTCATCCCGGCCTGGTCGGCATCGACGAGCATCCGCACCGCGCGGACCCCGAGCCGCTCGGCCTGCTCGTGGAACTCGTCGGTCCCGACCGGCAGGATGGAGACGACCACTCCGCCGGGGCGCAGCACGCGCAGCGAGCGCAGTCCGGTCTCGCCGCCGATCGTGTCCAGTACGACATCGACGTCGCGCACGGCCTCGGTGAAGTCGACGCCGGTGTAGTCGATCGGCTCGTCCACGCCGAGGGACCGCAGGAAGTCGTGCTTGCCCGCGCTCGCGGTGCCGATGACGTACGCGCCGAGGGCCTTGGCGATCTGAACGGCCACATGGCCGACCCCGCCGGCCGCCGCGTGGATCAGCACCCGCTGTCCGGGCCGCAGGCCGGCCTGTTCGGTCAGTGCCTGCCACGCGGTCAGCGAGACCAGCGGGAGCGCGGCGGCCTGCGTGTGGTCGAGCACCGACGGCTTCCGGGTGAAGGCGCGGACCGGACCGGTCACGTACTCGGCGTGCGATCCGTGGCCGAAGGGGTAGGGCAGCATGCCGAAGACCTCGTCCCCGGGCTGGAAGAGGGCGACGCCGATTCCGGTCGCCTCGACCACGCCGGAGACGTCCCAGCCGAGGACGAAGGGCGGCTCGCCGAGGAATCCTCCGGTCGCGCGGTGCTTCCAGTCGGTCGGGTTGACCCCGGCGGCCCGTACCCGGACCAGGATCTCGTTCGGCCGCGGCGTGGGCCGCTCCAGGGTCACTTCCTCAAGAACTTCGGGACCGCCGAGGACGGTCTGGCTGATGGCTCGCATGGTGTTCACAGTGCTCATGGTGAACCAGCCTGCCCGGGCGCACTCTCTGGGAAAATGGCAGAATTGCCAACCTTCGATAGGATCGTGCCATGCAGGATGTGGAGCGGGTCGTGGTCCTGGCGCTCGACGGCGTCTATCCCTTCGAGCTGGGCATGCCCAGCCGGATCTTCGGCGCGGCGGAAGGCCGCTACGAGGTGGTGACCTGCACGGTCGACGGAGGGCCGGTCCGCACCGACGCCGACTTCTCCATCGCCGTCGATCACGGTCCCGAGGCCCTGCGCACGGCGGACACGGTGGTGATCGCGGCCGTCACTCCGGCCCGGGTCTCCGCCACGCTCTCCGACGAGGTCGCCGCCGCGCTGGCGTTCATCCGTCCGGGTACCCGGGTCGTCTCCATCTGCACGGGCGCGTTCTTCCTGGCCGCCGCCGGGCTGCTGGACGGGCGCCGGGCGACCACGCACTGGTGCGTGTCGGACGCGTTCCGGCGCATGTTCCCACTGGTCGAGCTGGACCCGGACGTCCTGTTCGTCGACGACGGCGAGATCCTCACCTCGGCCGGTGCCGCGTCCGGCATCGACATCTGCCTGCACATCGTCCGCCGCGACCACGGCAGCGAACTGGCCAACCGGGTGGCCCGGCGGTGCGTGGTCCCGCCGCTGCGCGAGGGCGGCCAGGCCCAGTACATCGAGCAGCCCGTGCCGGAGCCCTCGACCGCGAGCACCGCCGCCACCCGCGACTGGGCCCTGGCGCGCCTAGGCGACCCGCTGACCCTGACCGATCTCGCCGCCCACGCAGGAATGAGCCTGCGCACCTTCGCCCGCCGCTTCAACGACGAGGTGGGCCTGAGCCCCGGCCGCTGGCTCATCCAGCAGCGGGTCTCCCGGGCCCGCCATCTGCTGGAGGCCAGCGATCTGCCGGTGGACCGGATCGCGGGCGAGGTCGGCTTCGCGACGGGCGCCTCGCTGCGCCAGCATCTGCAAGCGACGATCGGCGTCTCGCCCCTGACGTACCGCCGCACCTTCCAGACCACACGCTGACGACCGGACCTTCGTCGACACCGGGCTTTCCGCGGACCACCGCACTTTCGTCGACACCGGGCCTTCCGCTGACCACCGCACCTTCGTCGACACCGGGCCGTCCGCGGGCCGCCGGACTTTTGTCCGCACCGGGCCGCATGCCGACGGATGAACGAACGTCCGCACCCGTGCGTCGTAGGAGGGCGAACGAGGGTTGAGGGACAGGGGTGGGGATGCGCAAGGGGATCGTGGCGGTGGTGCTGGTGGGGCTCGCGGCGGTGGGGTGCGGCGGGGGGAACCGCGACGGCCTGGTGGTCAAGGGCCAATCGCCCGCCAGTCCGTACGCCGGGCGGTTGGACCTGCCGTTCAAGGAGAGCGCGGACGGCGGCCGGGAGGCCGAGGAGGCTTCGGGTGCGGCCGGCCGGGCACTGGAGTGCGGCGGCTCGATCCACGCGGGCGAAGCGGGCGACGGGTGGAGCAAGGGAGACGGCGGTTCGACCCCCGAGGAGGGGCTGAACGCGTACTTCGACATCTATCAGCCCGAGGTGCCGGAGTACGGCTATCGGGTGGAGCGCCGCGCAGGTGACCGCGTCCTCTTCTCCTTCGACGTCAAGGGCCGGACCAAGGTCGCCGTCGTCGTCGCCAAGGATCAGCCGCAGCGCCCGGGTTGGGGCCTGGAGATCAGCGCGTCCTGCGACCCGTCGGAGTTGCCGGCGAGCTACACCGAGTCGAAGGGCTACGAGATCTGGGAGGACCGGGAAGGCCACCGCGTGCCGACCACGACGGTGAGCAGTGCGGCCGGCGGCGAGCACTGCGACTGGCAGAGCGCGCACTTCCTCGACCTGGGCAGTGGCCGAGACTCCCGGCAGTACGTGCGCGATCCGCGCGGGCTCTTCGGGAACGAGTCGCTCAAGGCCCGGTACGACGGGGACGTCCGCATGCCCGCCGACGCGCGGGACACCGGCTACCACTACCGCGACTGGCACCTCTGGCTGGCGCCGGACAAGTCGACGGCGTACGTCCGCACCTCCGACGGGGTGGAGGCATGGCCTGCGGCGAGGTCGGGTCTCGGCTGTATGTAAGGGCCGTCGATCCGGGCAGGCGTCCCGGCGGCCGTCTCATGGAACCGGGCAATCCCGGCTCATGGCTCCCGGAAGGCTTGCCGCCGGCTCAGGGCCCCGACTCAGCGGCCCCGCTGAGGCGTCACCGGCTCATGTGCAGGGCGACGAGCAGTTGCCAGACCTGGTCCGCGACGGCCTCCGGGGTGCCCTCCAGGAGGCCGTGCAGCCAGTCCGCGAGGACGCCCGCGAAGGTGGCGGCCACCGCGGAGGCGACGAGCGGGGCGTCCGGCGCGCCCGCGAGGGTGCGCTCGGCCAGGCTGCGGGCCCGCAGGTCGCGGTGGAGCACGCGGCCCAGCGGGCCACCGCCGCCCGGACTCAGCAGCGCGCGGTAGAGGCCGGTGTGCGGGGCGAGTTCGGTGAAGAAGGCGCGCAGGGCGGGCGGCGCGGACACCGGGTCGGGGCGGCCGCGCCAGGCGTGCAGCGCCTCCACGGCCTCCCGTACGACATCGGCGCACGCGTCGACCGCCAGCGCCTCCAGGTCGGCGTAGTGCACATAGAAGGTGGCGCGGCCGACCCCGGCCCGCCGCACCAGCGCGGCGACGCCGATCTCCTCCAGGGGATGCTCGGCGCACTCCTCCAGCAGCGCCTGCCGCAGTCGCGCGCGGGTCCGGGCGGCGCGCGGGTCGTCGGGCGTCATCCGGCGAGAAGGACGGCGGCCAGGGCGAGCACCCCGGGCAGGGCCTGTGCGAAGAGGATGCGGCGGTTCGCGGTGACCGATCCGTACACGCCCGCGATCACGACACAGCACAGGAAGAAGATCTGCGCGTCATGGCCGGTCGGGTCCGCCGCGACCAGTCCCCAAACCAGGCCCGCGGCCAGAAAACCGTTGTAGAGCCCCTGGTTCGCGGCGAGCGGCGCGGTCGCCCGTGCCATCTGCGCGTCGAACCCGTGGAGCCCCCGCCCCGGCTTCTTCTCCCACAGGAACATCTCCAGCACCAGGATGTACGCGTGCAGTGCGGCCACCAGGCCCACCAGCACGTTCGCGACCGTATCCATCGTCGGCAGGCTCCGATTCGCCTCGGCATTTCTTGGACAGATGTCCACTATAGCTGGACGACTGTCCAAGAAATGCCTCCGGCGGCGATGGGGTCGATCAGGCGTCCGGTGCCGCGTACACGCGCTCCCCTCCGACATAGGTGAGCGCGACCCCGGTCTCCTTGATCGCCTCCGGCGGTCCCGCGAAGGGGTCGCGGTCCAGGACGACGAGATCCGCGAGGGCACCCACCCGCACGCTCCCGGTGTCGTCGAGATGGTTCGCGTACGCCGTTCCCGCGGTGTACGCCGTCAACGCGGCGGCCAGACCGATGCGTTCGGCCGGCAGGAACACCGGCCCCGGCTCGTCCGGGCTCACCCGGTTGACCGCGACATGGATGCCCTGGAGCGGATCGGGGCTGCTGACCGGCCAGTCGCTGCCCGCCGCCAGTCGCGCGCCGGAGCGCAGCAGCGATCCGAACGGGTACTGCCAGGCGGCTCGTTCGGGTCCGAGGAAGGGGATGGTCAGCTCGTCCATCTGCGGTTCGTGGGCGGCCCACAGCGGCTGGATGTTCGCCGTGGCCCCGAGCCGCGCGAAACGGGGCACGTCGTCGGGGTGCACGACCTGGAGATGCGCCAGGTGCGGACGGGTGTCGCTCGGCCCGTTCGCCTTCCGCGCCGCCTCCACGGCGTCCAGGGCATGGCGTACCGCACCGTCGCCGAGCGCGTGGAAGTGGCACTGGAACCCGAGCGCGTCCAACTCGGTCACGTACGCGGGCAGATGGGCCGGGTCGATGAAGCGCTTGCCCCGATTCGCCGTGGCGCAGCCGCACTTGTCGAGGTAGGGGTCGATGAGCGCGGCGGTGCCGTTCTCCGCGACGCCGTCCAGCATCAGCTTGACGCTGGTCGCCCGGAACCTGCCGTGCCCCAACGCGGCCCGCCGCTCGACGAGTTCGGGGATCTGCTCGGCACCGCGCGCCCGGTCCCACCACAGGGCGCCGACCACCCGAGCGGTCAGTGAACCGTCACGGGCCGCGGTCAGGTACGCCTCGGACGGATCCTCCATGCCCAGGAAGGTGCCGACGATCGCGTCCTGCCATGCGGTGACGCCGAGCGCGTGCAGATGCCGCTGGGCGTGCAGCAGGGCGGCGAGCCGGTCGGCGGGCGTGGCCGCGGGGGTCAGACGGCCCACGGACTGCATGGCCCCTTCCTGCAGCATGCCGGTCGGCTCACCCGACGCGTCCCGCTCGAAGCGCCCGTCGGACGGGTCCGGCGTGTCCCGGGTGACACCGGCGAGTTCGAGGGCGCGGCTGTTGGCCCAGGCGCCGTGATGGTCCCGGTTGGGCAGATACACCGGCCGGTCCGGTACGACCGCGTCCAGCAGTTCCTTGGTCGGCGTACCGCCCGCGAAGGCCTCCATGGACCAGCCGCCACCCGTGATCCACTCCCGCTCGGGGTGGGCGACGGCGTACGCGCGGACGGCGGCCACGGTGTCCGCGGCCGTCTTCGCTCCTGTGAGATCGCACTGGGTGAGTTCCAGGCCCGCAGGGACCGGGTGGACGTGCGCGTCCTGGAACCCGGGCAGAAGCAGCCGCCCGGCCAGGTCGACGACCTCGGTGTCCGGGCCGATCAGTTCATGGACCTCGGAGTTCCCGACGGCGGTGATCCGCTCGCCGGTGACGGCCACCGCCGTCGCGGCGCGGCCCTCGGGGGTGAACACCGGGCCGCCGGTGAAGAGAAGGTCGGCGTGCATGGTTCCTTTTCCTTGGTAGGGGTGGCCGGAAGTCATCGGTTGGGGGTGGCCAGGAGCTGGGGCGCGTCGGCGTCGGTTCCCTGTCCCGTGGTGAAGTACGGGGACTTGCGGACCCACTTGGCCCACGCGGCGGCCACGAAACCCGAGACGATCATGGCGCTCGGCGCGAGCAGCAGGAACCAGCCGTTGTCCGCGCTGACCTCCAGGTGATCGGTCGAGGTGTAGAAGGACCAGGCGAGATAGCCGCCGAGGCCGAGCAGCGCCACGGCGCTCAGGGTGGGGAGGACGACCGCGCGTATCCCCTCCCGCCAGTCCTCGCGGAGCAGTCCGCGGAACCGGGCGGCCGCCGCGAGGGCGGTGAGCGCGTACGACAGCGCCACGACGATCCCGACGGCGTTGACCGTCGCCATGATCATGTCGGCGAGCCGGGGAATCACCAGGGACAGCGTGGCCACGACCACGGCCATCGCGCCGATCAGCAGTGTGCCGGTCGCCGGAGTCCCGTACCGGGCGCTGATCCTGGACCACACAGGCCCGAGCGTACGGTCCCGGCTCATCGCGAACATCCCGCGCGCCGTCGGGATCACCCCCGCCTGCAGCGAGGCGACCGCCGAGAACATCAGCGCCACCAGGGGCAACGCGGCCAGCGGCTGGTCGGCGAGCCGGTTCCCGAGAAAGGCCAGCCCCTCGGCGCCGTGCCCGGCCAACTCCTCCTCGGACAGCACACGTTGGAACGCCACCGAGCCGAGTAGGAACAGCCCCAGCATGGTCACCAGCGTGATGGTCCCGGCCCGTGAGGCGTCCCGCGGATCGCGCACCTCCTCGTTCACGCTGAACGCCGCCTCGAAGCCCCAGTAACAGAACACCGACAGCAGCAGCCCCTGCGCCAGCGCCGTCGCCGACGGGATCTGGAACGGGTCGAACCACCCCAGACTGAAGGGGTGCGGGCCGGCGACGATGCCGTATCCGCAAAAGCCCAGCAGGACGACGTACTCGAAGACCAGCAGTCCGCCCTGGAGCCGCGCGGCGCTTCTGACCCCGGTCACCGCGGTGAGGGTGACGGCGACGAGGACGAGGACGCCCACGGCCGTGGTCTGGGCGGTGGAGCCCGGATCGAGCGCCAGACCCGCCACCGTGTGCAGGCCCGCCTCGCCGGCGAGCTGGATCATCGCCGAACCGGTCACCGCCGTGGTGTACGCGAGGAACGCCACCGTGGCCACGATGCTCACCCAGCCGACCAGGAACCCGAGCCAGGGACTGAGCGAACGGCCCACCCACACATAGCCGTTGCCCGCGTTCGGCTCGACCCGGTTCAGCCGCGAGAAGGCGCCCGCGATCCCGAGGATCGGCAGAAAGGCCAGCAGCATGATCGCGGGCAGATGCAGCCCGACCACCCCGGCGGTCACCCCGAGACCGATGCCGATGCTGGTCGTCGCCGCCGTACTGGAGGCGGCGATGGCGACACCGTCCAGCACGCCGAGCGTCTTGCGCAAGGACGGGGGATCCACACCGTATGGCTTCTGCGTCATGGCCTGCTCCGATCGCACCCGGGGCCTGATTCCGGCCCGATGACCGGAAATGAAACTGCCCGGGGCCTTAACAGGTCAACGCCGTTGACATAAGGTGCCCGCACCGGAGGGAGACCCCATGACGTCCACGAACGACCGCGTCGTCCCGGCCGCGGCCCGGCGGCGCAGACGCCCCACGAAGACCGGCGTCGTCCTCTCCGAGGAACTGATCGTCGAGACCGCCCTGCGGCTCCTCAAGGAACACGGCGCCGACGCGCTCACCGTCCGCCGCCTCGGCCTCGCCCTCGGCGCCGACCCCAGCGCCCTGTACCGCTACTTCCGTGACACGGACGATCTGCTGCTCGCCATCGCCGACGAACTCATCGGCCGGACACTGCGCACCTGGCACCCCACGGGGGACTGGCGCGCCGACCTCAGGGATCTCGGCCTGCGCGTGCACTCCGGGTCCCTCGCCCATCCGCAGGCCGCCGTGCTCAGCTCCTACCGGGTGACCGGGCGGGTTCACGAGATCGCGGCGGTGGAGACGATCATCGGCGTGCTCCGCGGCGCCGGATTCCCCGACCCCGAGGCCGTACGGATCTACCACGCCTTCGTCGACCAGGCGCTCGCGTTCGCCGCCCTGGACGCCGCGAGTGTCGCCCTGCCCCCGGCCGCACGCGACGCCGAGGCCGGCGTGTGGCGGGCGCTGTACGCCCGGCTGCCCGCAGACAGCCACCCGAACATCGCCGCGACGGCCC
This sequence comes from Streptomyces sp. NPDC026500, assembly GCF_055567635.1. Lineage (NCBI taxonomy): Bacteria > Bacillati > Actinomycetota > Actinomycetes > Kitasatosporales > Streptomycetaceae > Streptomyces > Streptomyces sp. NPDC026500. Next base: position 145,844 of record NZ_JBVHQB010000011.1, read on the forward strand.
GCCACCTCGTGCTCGACATGGGGCGCAGCGCCTATCCCACGGCGCTCGACATGCTGCTGAGCGCGGCGGCGGCCCGGCTCGCGGAGATCACCGGGGGCGGGGAGACGACGGGAACCCCACAGCCTGGCCCTCCACACCGGGACCGGTCATCACACCCCGGCCCACCCGTCCCGTCACACTGAGGCATGCTCCGCCGTCATCCCGAGGGAGCGACCCGCTCGCCCTCATCGCACGTGTGCTGCCCGTACGCCGTCGACCAGGAGGCCGTCCGCAGATGAACCCGCCCGCCCGCACCCTGAAGCAGCGCAAGCAGGACACGCTCAACCGGCTGGAGAGCGATGTCGACGCCTGGGTGTCGACCGCCGACAGCTCCGGCGGAACGCCCTATCTGGTCCCGCTGTCCTACCGCTGGGACGGGACGACCGTGCTGCTGGCCACCCCCGCCGCCAGTCCCACGGGCCGCAACCTGCGGGCGACCGGCACCGTACGGCTCGGCATCGGGCCGACCCGCGACGTGGTCGTGATCGACGGCACCGTCCGGACCCTCGAAGCCGACGAGCTGCCGGACGGAACCGGCGACGCGTTCGCGACCAGGACCGGGTTCGACCCGCGCCGACTCACCACCCACTACCAGTACTTCAGTGTCACGCCGCAGCGCGTGCAGGCCTGGCGCGAGGCCGACGAGATCTCCGGCCGGGACCTCATGCGGGACGGCGAGTGGCTGGCGGCCGACTGAATTCCCCGGACCGGGTAACCCGGGACGGCAGGGCGGTGGCGGCCGGATGCCGCCCCGTCGTCCCGGAACCCCTCACGGAGGAAACATGGCACTGGTCGCGGCAGCCGTAGTGGTGCTGGACTGCGCCGAGCCCGAGAAGCTCGCCGCCTTCTACAAGGAACTGCTCGACGCCGAGGAGACGCACGCGAGCGCGAACCGCGTCGAGATCAAGGGCGCCGACGGCATGCGGATGGCCTTCCGTCGTGACGGGAACGTCACACCGCCGAGCTGGCCGCGTCCCGAGAACGCCTTCCAGGCCCACATCGACTTCCACGTGGACGACCTCGACCAGGTGGAACTCGTGGTGGTCGGCCTGGGCGGCCGGCCGCTCGACACCAAGGACGCGTCCGGCCCGTACGAGGAACGCGGCTACGCCGACCCGGCCGGACACTCGTTCACCCTGCGCTGCGTACGGTCCACGGCCCCCAAACAGGGCTGACCCCGCCCGCCGCCGTACCCGGCCGGGCTCCTCCGCCGCGCGGGCTCAGTCGCGGCCGGACTTGTCGGGGGAGGGCCACACGCCCGTGGAGCGTTCGATGACCTTCGCGCCCGAGCGGTCCACCGCACTGCGCACGACAGCGAAGATGGCGCCCTGGAGGGCGGCGGCGAGCAGCACCTCGCCCCAGCCGCGCTCCCTGTCCAGGGCGTCGGGAGCGTCTTCCTCGTGACGTATCGCCATCCAGGTCTTCTGGAAGGCGAGTCCGGCGAGGGAGCCTCCGGCCCAGCTCAGCATGAAGCCGATCGGCTTGTAGGCCAGGGACAGCTTGCGCTTCTGCTGCTTCTTGGACACCTGATGCTCCTTCTTCTTCGTTCCCGAGGCCGCGGGCGGGCGATGCGCCGGCCTCCTGCCACCGGGTACGGGTGCCCGATCTGCGGCCCCCGTACCCCTCGGTCCGATTCTGTCGGCCGGCACGGTGTGAGGTGGAGACCCAGGGGAAACCGGCCGGGGTGAGCGGTGAAGAAACGAACGAAACGACGGATCGCGACCCTTCGACGCGGCGGAAGGGGCAGCAGCGGCAGAAGGAGGAGGGCTCGGACAGCAGAACCAGGGTCACCGTGATCGTGGCACTGGGCGCCAACCTGCTGATCGCCGTGGCCAAGGCCGTGGGCGGCCTGATCGCGGGGTCGCCCGCGCTGCTCTCGGAGGCCGCGCACTCCGTGGCGGACAGCACGAACGAGGTCTTCCTGCTGGCAGCGCTCCGCCGCAGCCGCCGCCCCGCCGACCGCAGGCATCCGTTCGGCTACGGCAAGGAACGGTTCTTCTGGTCACTGCTCGCGGCCGTCGGAATCTTCGTCATGGGCGGCTGCTTCTCGTTCTTCCAGGGCTTCGAGGCGCTCCGCAACGGAGCCGATGAGTCCTTCGGTGGCTACATGGTGGGCATCGCGGTGCTCGGTGTCGCGCTGCTCGCCGAGGGCGGCTCGCTCCTGCGGGCGCTCCACCAGATACGCGGGCAGGGCGGCGCCGGCGGGATGCGGGACCCCGCCCTGCGCACGGTCGTCGCCGAGGACGGCACGGCGGTGCTCGGCGTGAGCCTCGCGATCGTCGGCATGGTGCTCCACGTGGTCACGGGCCAGGTCGTGTGGGAGGCCTCCGCCTCCTTCGCCATCGGACTGCTACTCGTGTGCATCGCCTTCTGGCTCGGCCGGGACGCGCGCGAGCAGCTCATCGGACGGGCCATCGACGACGAGCAGAGCGGCCGGATCCGCGAACTGCTCAAGGCGCAGCCCGAGATCGACAGCGTCGAGGCGCTGCTGACCATGGAGCTGGGCCTCGACTCGACCCTGGTGGCCGCCCGGATCGACCTGGTCCCCGGTCTCGACAGCGAGGAGGTGGAGGAGGTCGCCGTCCGCATCAAGCGCTCGGTCGCCCACACCTTCCCCGAGGCCGACCAGATCTTCCTCGACGTGACCGACGCCCGAGCCGCGCGAGCGGCCGCGCGCCGCGGCGAGAGCGGGGCGAGCGACCGGGAGCACGCCGGGGACGCGACAGCGGGAAGCCCCGCCGCAACGGGGGAACGCGGCGGGGCCTGACCCGCGTGTGCCCGACGCCCGAGGGTTCATGCACACCGGCACGCGGAAATCTGGGAGTGTTCAGCGCCGAGCGGGTGCCGGGCGTGCCGAGGGGGTGCCGGACGCGATCGGGTGCCGGACGCGACCGGGTGCCGGGCGGGCCGGACATGCCGACCCGAGGGGCAGGCCGTCCGGTCCGCCCCGCCCCGCCCCGCCCGCACAGGGAAAGGGCCCGTCCCGGCGTGTGTGCGGTACGGGCCCTCTCCCTGTGCGCGTGCGACCTGGTAGCAGTCGGGTGTCAGCCGGTCGGCTCCAGCACGAAGACGGGGATCTCCCGGTCGGTCTTCGTCTGGTAGTCGGCGTACGGGGGATACGCGGCGACCGCGCGCTCCCACCACTGGGCCTTCTCCTCGCCGGTGATCTCCCGGGCCGTGAACTCCCTGCGCACGGGCCCGTCCTGGAGCTCGACGCGGGGATCGGACGTGACGTTGTAGTACCAGACAGGGTGCTTGGGAGCACCGCCGAGCGACGCGACCACCGCGTAGCGTCCGTCGTGCTCGACGCGCATCAGCGGGGTCTTGCGGATCTTGCCGCTCTTGGCACCGCGTGTCGTGAGAATGATGACGGGCATTCCGGTGTCCATCAGCGTCGTTCCCTTGGTCCCACCGGAACTCTCGTACAACTCCACCTGGTCCCGCACCCACTGCGTGGGGCTGGGCTCGTACTCGCCCTCAAGTGGCATGACTTCCGTCCCATCGTCGCGTCGGACTGGTCGTGTCTCGGCACGATTCAACACCAGTACGGACGCGAATCTTCCGCACCGCCGTCCCCGCGTGGCTTTCCGCGCGGGGACGATCCCCCGGTGGGGCGTACCGGGCGCACACCGGCAGGCCCGGGATCTCAATGCGGGGCCACCAGCATGCGTACTGCCAGCAGCATGATCACGCCGCTCGACGCGAGACCCGTCACGAGTCGTCCCTGGTGCCCCGTCAGGGTCCGGCCGAGCAGGGCGCCGCCGCCGGCAATGAGGAGCTGCCAGCTCGCGGACGCGGCGAACGCGGCGAGGACGAACACCCCCTGGTCCAGCGGATGTGCCGCCTCCGCCGCACCGCTGCCGAGCACCAGCGCGGCGAAGTAGACGACCGTGGTGGGGTTGAGCAGGGTGATCCCCAGCAGCGCCAGGTAGGCGCGGGACAGGTGCGGGGGATCCTGCCCGCTCCGCTCGGCGAGCCGGCGCTCGCGGTACTGGCGGACCGCGCCGATCGCACCGCGGACCGCCAGCGTGGCGAGGACCAGTACGGAGGCCCGGCGCAGCGGGAGGAGTATCGGTTGGAGCTCGGCCGCGAGCGCCGTACCCCCGAGGGCGGCGACGAGGGCGTACAGGCCGTCGGCCGTCGCGACGCCCAGCGCGGCCGAGGCGCCGATCCGCAGGGACGTACGAGCGGTGAGGGAGACGAGGTAGGTCGCGACCGCTCCGACGGGCATGGCGATGCCATATCCCGCGAGAAGCCCCGCGACGAGCGCGGCGGTCACGACCGGGGAAGCTCGGGCCTCCGCGGTCGGCCGGGCTGCTGCTGGACCCGCACCGGGCGAACGGCGGTGGAGGTCGGCGGCAGGAGGGCTTCGATCGTGAACATGGGCCGATGTTCGGGCCACCGGACATGCCCGCGCAACCGATTTTCGGAAGGGGTGTTCTGGAGGGGTTCGAGCCATGACCGCGCAGGCGGGGCGGCGACGAGGGCGGTACTCCGGGGCAACCGGAAGCGGGCCCGTCGTGCTTCGGCCAGATCGTGCGATCGGCTCATCTGGCCGAACTTCGTGTGGCCGTATAGGTGCCTGGGGCATCTAATGAAGATCGGCAAGAGGGAACCGTCGCTTGCGAGGTCACTCATGACAGAAACCACCCCCCTGACCCAACCCCCGGTCGCCTTTCCGCGGGACCGTACGTGCCCCTACCACCCGCCCGCCGCCTACGCGCCGTTGCGCGAGGGGCGTCCGCTCTCGCGGATCTCCCTCTTCGACGGGCGCGGAGTCTGGGCGGTCACCGGTCACGCCGTCGCCCGTGAACTCCTCACCGACCCGCGGCTGTCCTCGGACCGCACGCTGCCCGCGTTCCCGGCGGTCACCGAGCGGTTCGCGGCGTCGCGCAACCGCCGGGTCGCGCTGCTCGGCGTCGACGATCCCGAGCACCACGTCCAACGCCGCATGCTGGTACCGAGTTTCACCCTCAAGCGGATCGGCGCGCTGCGGCCCGGCATCCAGGAGACCGTCGACCGGCTGCTCGACCGCATGGCCGAACAGGGCCCGCCGGCCGAGCTGGTGAACGACTTCGCGCTCCCCGTGCCCTCCATGGTGATCTGCGCCCTCCTCGGAGTTCCGTACGGCGACCACGACTTCTTCGAGGCACAGTCCCGCCGGCTGCTGCGCGGCCCGGACGCTGCCGACATCGAGGACGCACGCGACCAACTGGACGCCTACTTCGACTCGTTGATCGACCGCAAGCAGAAGGATCCCGGGGACGGACTCCTCGACGAACTCATCCACGATCAGCTGCGCGAGGGAAGGGCGGACCGGCAGGAACTGATCTCACTGGCGACCATCCTGCTGGTCGCCGGGCACGAGACGACGGCGAACATGATCTCGCTGGGCACGTTCACCCTGCTCAGGCATCCGGAGCGGCTCGCCGAACTGCGGGCGGAGCCGGCCCTGATGCCCGCCGCCGTCGAGGAGTTGCTGCGGTTCCTGTCCATCGCGGACGGCCTGCTCCGCGTCGCGACCGAGGACATCGAGGTGGCCGGTGCGACGATCCGCGAAGGCGAGGGCGTGGTCTTCTCCACGTCCGTCATCAACCGTGACGAGCACACCTTCCCCGAGCCCGACGCCCTGGACTGGCGCCGCTCGGCCCGGCACCATGTGGCGTTCGGCTTCGGCATCCACCAGTGTCTCGGCCAGAACCTCGCCCGGGCCGAGATGGAGATCGCGCTGCTGTCGCTCTTCGACCGGTTTCCGGGCCTGCGGCTCGCCACCCCCGCCGACGCCGTCGCCTTCAAGCCCGGAGACACGATCCAGGGGATGCTGGAACTCCCCGTGACCTGGTGAGGGGCTTGGTGGGTATGGACATCGGCATCGCGATCGACAAGGACGTCTGCATCGGTGCGGGCCAGTGCGCCCTCGCCGCCCCGGGCGTCTTCACCCAGGACGACGACGGATTCAGCGCGCTGCTGCCGGGCCGCGCGGACGGCGGCGGCGACCCGATGCTGCGCGAGGCGGTACGGGCCTGTCCGGTCGGCGCCATCACGGTGACGGAGACCTGAGACACTTCCTCGTCCTCCGTGCGCATGGCGGCGGCCGGCTCGCCGCACGCCATGCGCACGCGCGTGGGGCGTGCGGCTCGACGCCGGCCCAGGACGCCCTTTCGGAACGCTCGGAACTCGGTACCCGCCCCGTTCGTCGGCCGTCAGGGAGAACGCCCGCTCATCCGCATCCGAGCCCGCATCCGAACCGCATCCGAGCCCGTATCCGAGCCCGTGTCCGAGCCCGCACCCGAGCCCGCACCCGAGCCGCATCCGTGCCCGCGCCCGGAGTCGGAACGCGGGGAGACCTTCCCCCTTCAGCAGGGGAGACCGTCCCTTACGCCAGTGGAGGAGAGACCGTCCCCTCCACTGGCGCGACCGGATCTTTACTAGGGTTCCCGCGTGAGCGAACCCACGGAGAAGCCCTTCCTCTACGTCGTCGTCTGCGCGGCGGGCATCGCCGAGGACATCGGCACGCTGATCACCGCGGCGCGGGAGCGGGGCTGGGAGGTCGGCGTCATCGCCACGCCCCAGGGCCTCGGCTTCTTCGACGCGGCGGAGGTCGAGCGGCGGACCGGCCGCCCGATCCGCTCCGCCTGGCGGGCCCCCGGCGACCCGCGCCCCTTCCCCGCACCGGACGCCGTGGCCCTCGCGCCGGCCACCTTCAACACCGTCAACAAGTGGGCGGCCGGCATATCGGACACCCTCGCCCTCGGAACGCTGTGCGAGGCCTACGGACTCGGCGTCCCGATCGCCGTACTGCCCTGTGTGAACGAGGCGTTGGCGGCTCATCCCGCCTACCGCGCGAGTGTCGAGCGGCTGAGCGGGATGGGCGTCCGCTTCGGTGACCCGTACGCCGGGGAGGTCCAACAGGACGGCGCGAAAAGGGATTTCCAGTGGGAGCGGGTGCTGGATCTGCTCACGCCCGACGAGTGACGGCGGGTTGCGTCACCTCCGACCAGTGACGGAACGGTGACGGTGCCGTCGGGTCGGGTCGGTTCACGGCCGGCGGAAGATGGTGATCGAGTGGCCGACCTCCTCGACCCGCCGGCTCGTGGCGAGCAGGGCCTTCAGCGGGGCGTCGGCCTTGTCGATCGAGGTGTCGGACACGACGAGCAGCCCGTGCACCCGATCTGCGGGCACCGTGCGCGGATCGGCCGCCTCGATGCCGTAGGCGGACGGCACACCGGCGCCCTTGTACACGAACCACACCTTCTCGTGCGGGTAGTGCGCCCTCAGCCGGTCGGCCAGACGGCCGAGATCCTGGCCCCAGTCGACGTTCGAGTCGTGCAGGCGCAGATAGGTCTTCTCCGGGCCGCCGAACGCCTCGTTCGAGTACGGCAGGTAGTACGGATACGTCAGCAGCGAACTGACGGCGACGAACAGGACCAGCGCCGCCGTGACGATCACCGCCCGGCGCCGGCGCACGACGACGGCACATCCCGCCGCGACCGCGAGGAACACCGGCATGTAAATGGCGTAGCGCACGCCGAGATCGCGGGAGCCGGTCATCGCCGAAGCCAGCAGCAGCGCCGGAGGGACGAGGAGGTACGGGGCGGCGGGCCGCAGCCGGCGCACGGCGAGCAGCGCGACCGAACCGGCCGTCCACAGCGCCGCCATGCCGAGCGGGGTCTTCACCAGCAGCGCGGCCGGCAGGTAGTACCAGAGGGAACCCTGGTAGAGACGGCCGAAGAGGAAGCCCTGCCAGGTCGCGTTCTCGTAGCCGAACTGGACCCGCATCCCGTCCCGGTACGCCTGCGGAACGGGCAGGTGGTCGATGAGCAGCGCGCGCAGTCCGTGCACGGCGGGCAGGTCCGCGGGCGCCGTCCAGCGCAGCCGGGGATCGACGGCGAGATACGTCGCCCACACCACCGCGACAGCCACCACGGCCATGCCCACGGCGGCCGCCGCACCGAGTCCGAGCAGCCGGGCCTTCGCCCGCGTGTCGCTCCACGGCGCCGCGGCGGGGGCGGGGCGGCCCGCGTGCCACACGGACGCGACCGCGAGGAGCAGCAGCACCGGAACGGCCGGAAGCATGCTCATCTTCGTCGCCACCGCCGCGCCGAGCGCCACGGCGGCGAGCGGCAGGTACCGGAGCGGCCGCCGCCTGGCCCGCCACACCAGCCACACCGACGTCAGCAGGAAACCCGACGCCGGCACGTCGAGCGTGGCCAGCGAGCCGTACGCGATCACGTCGGGCGAGAACGCGTACAGCGCGAGGGCCACCAGCGCGCCCGCGCGGCCCGCGAGTTCACGGGCGAACGCGAGGACGACCAGACCGAACAGCAGCGTCAGGAGGATCACCGGCAACCGTGCCCACAGCATCACCCGCCAGGGGTCGTTGCCGGACTCGTACAGCACACGCCGCCCGAGCTCCGTCTGATCGCCCTTGAACGCGGGGTCGAGGTGCGGGTGCGCGAACAGCAGCCCGCTCCCGATGATCAGCTTGCCCAGCGGCGGATGCTCGGGGTTGTACCGCAGGTCGTGCTGCTGGATGTAGACCGTCGCCGCGCCCACGTACACGGGTTCGTCGATCGTCGGGGTCTGCTCCACGGCCGTACTGACCATGGCGACGGCCATCTGGACCAGCAGCAGGACCACGGCCACGACGAACGCGGCCCGCTTGTGCCGCCGCAGCCGCTCGAAGAACCTCGGCGGCGCCACGGCGCTGTTCACCAGCACGCGGTCGTCGACCCGGCTGGCCATGAATGTCGGCATGCCCTTTGTTACGTCCGCTCCGTACCAGCCTGCTCATCGGCCGGCCCGCGGATTCGGGTGCGCGTCGAGGCGCCGGCCGGATGATCCGCCGGCGCCCAGGCAGGGGAGTCACGAGTATGCCCCGCCCTCCGCACAACTCAAGGAATCCTGGGCGGCTGTGTGCGGACGGCAGCGGCGTGCTCGGCCTCCTCCGTCTCGGCCTCGCCTCAGTAAGGAGAGGCCGGGTCACGCGGCCCGGCCGAGACCGCCCGGCGCAGGGCGGCCCGCCAGGCGAAGGCCACGACCAGTTCGACCAGACCGATCAGCACCATCCACAGGCCGAGCAGCCGGGTCAGGGCACGGGCCGATTCGGTCGGCAGCGCCAGCACGACGATTCCCGCGATGATGCCGATCGCCGCCCCGCACAGGACGAAGCCGCGATGCGGCAGGTCCTTGCTGGCAAGAGCCGTGTACGCGGTCAGGACGCCGGACACGAGCCAGACGACGCCGATGATCAGGGACAGTGCGGCGATGGTCTGCATCGGGTTGCGCAGACACAGGACGCCGGCCAGCACATAGAGCACCGAGATCAGCAGTGCGGCGAACCGGTTGCCCTGCTCCTGGTGGCCGAAGACCGACACGAAACGGAACAGGCCGATCACCAGCAGATAGAGACCGAGGAGAACCGCCAGTACGTGCAGGGTCTCGTCCGGCCAGACAAGGACCAGGATGCCCGGGACCAGCGTCGCGACGGCCGAGCCGAGGAGCCAGGTCCAGGAGGCGCCGACGCGGTCCAGCAGCACCGCGGTGTCACCCGGGGGCGCCGAGGCCGAGCCCTTGTGCCAGGGGTCCGGTCCGGTGTGCGGTGCCGAACCATGCGATGCGGTCATGGTTCCTCCTCACGCGGTCGAGCGGACCACTGCCGGACCGCGTACGGGACGGTGGGTGGATTCCCGGAATCCAGACTCCCGTGCGCCGACGTCCCGCGGGTCACCCCCGACGGGTGATCCTCATGGCTGCTCCAGCCGCGACCTCATGGCTGCTCCGGCAGTTGGCGCATCTCCACGACACGCAGCCCCAGCGACCGGCAGCGGGCCAGCAGCCCGTACAGATGTGCCTCGTCGACAACCGGGCCGAACAGGATCGTCTGGCCGGAGATCAGCACGTGATCCATCTCCGGGAACGCCTCGGAAAGCGTCTCCGACAGATGTCCCTCGACGCGGATCTCGTACTGCATGTGGGGCTCCCCCCGGCGAGCGGCCTGGGGCAGGCGGACGGCCCTTCCCCACGATCATCCGGTGCACCGCGCCGTCCGCCCTCACCCGCAAAAGGTGAACCTTCGTCCGAGGCGCCGCCTCGCGCGCTCACGCCTGTTCGAGGGAGTCGCTCGGGGCGCCGGTGTCGCGGGACTTCTTCCGGCCCGCCCCGGTCGGCAGGTGCGTCGTGACCAGGAAGCTGGCGAGCGTGATGCCGCCGGCCGCGAGGATCGCCGCCTTCAGGCCGTTCAGCTGCGCGGTCGCGTAGGAGTCCGTGACGGCGGCGACCTCGGCCGGCGGCAGCCCGGCCTGTTCGGCCGCCGAACGCACCTCGTCGGTGGGCACGAAACTGATGCCCGCTTCCAGCGCGACGCCGGTCTGCTGGCGTGCCTCCGGCGACACGTCCGGATTGTTCGCCACCTGGGTGGTGAACGCCTGCGCCAGGGCGCCGATGAGGATCGATCCGATGAGCGCGGTACCGAGCGCGGAGCCAAGATTCTGGGCGGTGAACTGGAGTCCGCCGACCTCGCTGCGTTCCTCCTCGCCGACGCTGGACTGCACCACGTTGCCCAACTGCGAGGCGAGCAGGCCCATACCGACGCCCAGCAGGGCCATGGCTCCGGCGAACTGTGCGTCGTCGATGACCGGGTCGATGGTGGACAGCAGCCACGCGATCGCTCCGAGGAGGGTCAGAAGGGCCAGCCTGACGACACGGCGCGGCCCCATCACCCGCCCCAGCCGGGAGGCCAGTACGGAGGCCAGCAGCATGGTGACGGACACCGGGAGCAGCCGCAGTCCCGTCTGGAACGCGTCGAAGCCCTGCACCACCTGGAGATACAGCGGGATGGCGAAGAACAGCCCCAGCAGGATGAGGTTCTGGCTGAGCAGCGTCAGCAGCCCGGAGCGCAGCGGCGGTTTGTGCAGGAGGGACAGATGGATCAGGGGGTCGGTGCCGTGCTCCTCCCTCCGGCGTTCCCACTTGGCGAAGACGGCCAGGACGAGCACCCCGGCGGCGACGACGAACAGCGTCGGAGCGAAGCCGAAGACGGTGAAGGGCGGGTTGCGGGGCTGCACCCATCCCCAGGAACTGCTCTGCAGGACACCGAGCACGCCAAGGCCCAGCCCGGCCGCGGACAGGGCGGAGCCCACGCCGTCCAGCCGGGGGCGGGGATCGGGCCGGGGCGATTCGTCGATCACCCGGCGGAAGAGGAGCATCGCGATGACGACCACGACCTCACCCGCGAAGACCAGACGCCAGGTGAGGTACGTCGTCACCCAGCCGCCGAGCAGTGGTCCGACCGCGATGCCCGCGCCGGCGAGCCCGCCGATGACGCCGTAGGCGACGGCCCGGTCCCGTCCGGTGTAGGCCTCCGCCACCAGGGCCGCCATGGCCGGCAGCACCATGGCGGCACCGAGCCCTTCGATGACCGACCAGCCGAGCGCGAGAACCCAGACGGTGGGGGCGACGGCGGTCAGGGCCGACCCGACGCCGTAGACCATCAGTCCGATGATGAACATGCGACGGCGTCCGACGATGTCGCCGAGCCGCCCGCCGGTGGCCATGAAGGCCGCCATGACCAGCGCGTAGAGCGTGATGACGGCCTGGATGGCGGTGACCTCGGTGTCGAAGTCCTCGACCAGTTGGCTGATGGACACGTTCATGACGGAGGTGTCCAGGACCATCAGGAACTGTGCCGTGCCGAGCACCATCAGGGCGCGCCAGTGCTTCACCGGTAACCACCTCGTCGAGTCGGCCCGCGACGCTGGTGCGCCGAGCAGTGACATCCGGCCCCCGCTCCGCTCCCATGAGACCCGAAGACGGCGTCTCCCGCCTCACCCACCGCGGGCGACCGGAGCCTGCCTTGCGACTTTCGGCACAGCGGGTGACGATCAGTGTGCGGGGGTTACGCCGGGGAGGGAGCTGTGGACCCGGACCACATCGGACCGAACACGTCGCCGCAGCCGATAGATCGCGGAGGCAGAACCCCATGGCCGGGCTGCTGACCCCAGGTGGTGACCCCCTGCTCGCCGTCCGGTTCACCGTTCCGGACCTGACGGAGACCTTCGTGCGCAGGCCTCGTCTGGTCGGACGTCTGGCCGAGGGTGTCCAGGGCCCGTTGACCCTGGTGAACGGGCCCGCGGGCGCGGGAAAGACACTCCTGGTCGCCCACTGGATCTCCACGATGGACCATCCGGGTGACGTCGCCTGGCTGACCGTGGAACACGAGGACACCGGCCCCGGCATCTTCTGGACGTACGTCCTGGAATCCATGCGGCGGCACGGAGCCGTGGTTCCGGACGACATCGGCAGCCCCTCCAGCCCCGGCGACGTGGACCACTCGCTGCTGACCCGGCTCGCGGCCTGGCTGAGCGAGCGCGCGGATCCGGTGATCCTGGTGCTCGACGAGTTCGACCGGGTGGGAGCCCCGGCAGAGGTCGCGGACGAGCTCCAGTTCGTGCTGCGCCACGCGGGCGGCGGTCTGCGCCTGGTGATCGTCAGCCGTACGGAGCCGCAGTTGCCGCTGCACCGTTATCGCGCCGCCGGAGCGGTGGCCGAGGTCCGGGGCGCCGACCTGGCATTCGTTCCGGGCGAGACGGCGGCCCTGCTGAGCCGCCACGGCATCCGGCTGTCGGACGACGGCTCGCGGTCGCTGACCGAGTGGACCGGAGGCTGGGCGGCCGGGCTGCGACTGTGCATCCTCGCGGCGCAGAACGTGGACGATCCGGACACGTTCATCAAGAACTTCGAGGCGGGCCAGAGCACGCTCGCGGACTTCCTGCTGGCCGAGGTGCTGGAAGCGCAGTCGGACGAAACACAGGACCTGCTGCTGCGTTCGAGCATCCTCGAACAGATCCACCCGGATCTGGCCAACGCCCTGACCGGCCGGGACGACGCGGAACCCATTCTGGCCGGGCTTCAGCACGCCAACGCGTTCGTCGAGGCCATCGGCCACTCCTGGTACCGGCTGCACCCCTTGTTCGCGGAGATCCTGCGCGTCCATCTGCGGGTGCGCCATCCGGGGATGGAGCCCGAGCTGCGCCGGCGGGCCGCCCGCTGGCTGAGCGACGCGGGACTGCTGGCGGAGGCTCTGCCGCATGCGGCGGGGGCGGGCGAATGGGAGCTCGCGGCGGGCCGGTTCGTCGACGAGCTGGCCATCGGCCAGCTGCTGACGGGACTCGACGCCGAGCGCCTGGACGGACTCTTCGCCGCGATGCCTCCGGATGCCGCCGGTCCGGCCGCGTGCCTGGTGCGCGCCGCCCGTGAGCTGGTCCGCCACGACGTCGTCCGGGGCCTCGACTTTCTGCGCCGGGCCGGGGAGAAGCTGACCGACGAGGGCGCCGACACGGCGGCCCTGCGGCTGAGCCACGCGCTGCTGAGGGTGTTCGCCGCCCGGCTGACCGGCTCGGCCGACAGGGCGCAGGAGGCGGCCGAGGACATGACGGCGGCGGAGCTGTCCCTTCCGGCCGAACGGCTGGAACAGCACCCGGAGCTGCGGGCCCTGATGCTCACGGACCTGGGCTCGGCGCAGCTGTGGGCGGGGCGGTTCGACGCCGCCCGGACCTCGTTGTCCGCCGCCGCGCAGGTCGATGACGGACCGTCCACCGCGTACCCCCGGCACGAATCGCTCAGCCGGCTCGCCCTGATCGACTTCGTGTGCGGCCGGCCGGGCCGCGCGGAGTCGCACGCGCGGGCCGCGGTCGCCGAGGCGGAGCGCTCCGGCCTTCCCCCGGCCGCCCGGACGGGGGTCGCCCAGCTCGTGATGGCCGCGGTCGCCGTCGACCGTGACGATCTGGCCGCGGCGCAGACACACCTGGACCAGGCGACCGCCTCCACCACGGCCTCGCACGATCCCGTCGCGACGGCGGGCCTCGGTCTCCTGCGATCCCGGATGCTGCTGGCCAAGGGGCATCCGAAGGAGGCGTTGCGCGTCCTTCAGGAGCTGAAGCGACCCCCGCACGGGGTCGAGCCCTCGCCGTGGGTCAGCGAACGGGCCGCGCTGGTCATGGCCGCCGCGCACCTGGCCCTGGGTGATCCGCCCGCCGCGATGGAGGTGCTCGTGGAGGAGGGAGCCACCGGGCCGGCGGCCGCGGCGGCCGCGGCCCGCGCCCGGCTCGCGACCGGCGACCGGGAGGCGGCACGAGCCCTGCTCGACGAACTCTCCACCGAACTGGACGACGGGCCCGGCATCGCCGTCCCGGTGCTGCTGGTACGGGCGCAGACCGCGGACGCGCTGGGCGACGACTTCACCGCCCAGCGGCTGGTGGCGCGGGCCCTGCGCCTGGCCAGGCCGGAGCATCTGAGACGGCCGTTCGTGGAGGCCGACCCATGGCTACGAACGTTCGTGCGACGCCGACCCGTGCTGGCCCAGGGCCATGAGTGGCTCCCGGTGATGGCCGCGGTCAGGGGCACCGAGGCCGCCCCGCGGCCGGATCACGCGCCGGTGATCGAGCCGCTCAGCGATCGCGAGCAGGAGGTGCTGGAACGCCTGGCGCAGATGATGTCGAGGGACGAGATCGCCGCCGACCTGCATCTGTCGGTCAACACGGTCAAGACCCACCTCAAGAGCGTCTACCGCAAGCTCGCCGCGACCCGCCGGGGCGAGGCCGTACGACGGGCCCGCGACCTGCACCTCCTGTGAGCCGCGGACCCGTGCCGTCCGGTGTCGCCGCCCGGTGCCGTGCGGTGCCGTCCGGGCTAGTCGGTGTCCGTGTCCGGCCGTGCCACGCAGAGCGCCCAGATGACGAATCCGTACAGGGCTATCAGCGTCAGTGACCAGACGGGGTAGTACGGGATGTCGAGGAAGTTGGCGATGATCAGCAGCGCCGCGATGCCCACGCCGATCACGCGTGCCCAGGTGGCCGCGGCGAAGAGGCCGAGGCTCACGGCCACGGCCACCGCGCCGAGCGCCAGGTGGATCCAGCCCCAGCTCGTCAGGTCGAACTTGAAGACGTAGTTCTGGCTGGTGACGAAGACGTCGTCCTTGGCGATCGCCATGACGCCCCGCAGGATGTCCAGCACGCCGGCGACGAACAGCATCACCGAGGCGAAGATCATCAAGCCGCCGGCCGCCGTCAGGGCGGTCTTGGAGTGAGTGTGATGCTGGGTGGTTGCCATGGCAGAACCTCCGTTGCACGGCTGCGACCGCAGCCACTCACCACCGAGCATGCGACAGCCGGCCCCCTCCGGCCTCACCCCCTGAGGGTGACGATGAACGGACCCGGTCCGCGGGACCAGGAGCCCAGGAGCCCGGGACCCGGGACCCGGAGCCCAGGAGCCCGGGACCCGGGACGCGGAGCCCGGGAGCCGGGACCAGGGACCAAGGAGCCGGGACCAGGGACCCGGGGCCTGGGGTACGAGGGGAGAGGCCGAGGGAGGGGGGACGGGTCCGGCCCGGCACCGGGCGCTTCCGCCCTTGCCGGGGGGTTCGCGGGCTCGGCCGGACGCCCACCGTCGCCCGTGTCGGGGATCCGCGGCCCGACCGGGCGTTCGCGGGCTTGGCCCCATGGCCGCCACTGCCCGTGTGTCGGGGATCCGCGGCTCGGCCGGGCTGCCGCCGCAGCCCGTGCCCTCCGGGCATTCGCGGGCTTGGCCGGACGGCCGCCGCGCTCCATGCCGGGGGTTCGCGGCTCCGCCCCCGGCATCCGCTGCCCGGGTCGGGGCTTCGCGGGCCGCCGGACCGGCGCCCCGGCCGCTCCCTCGGGCCGAGAGCCGCAGGCTCAGTGGCCCAGCAGCACCCTCAGCTCGGGCTGGAGCAGATCTCCGTGGGCCCGTACGAGGTCGTCGCACAGGTCCCAGATGCGCTCGACGGGGAGGGCGGCGGCCGTCGCGGGGTCGGCCATCGCGGCGTGCCGGATGTGGCGCGGCTCGTGATCGGTGGCGGCGCGCACCACCAGGTCGTTGACGGCGACGTACGCGCTGTTCAGCGCCGCGCACTGCGGCGGCAACGCGCCGACGCGGGTCGGCTGCACCCCCAACGCGTCGGTCAGGCAAGGGACTTCGACGACACAGTCCGACGGGAGGTTGTCGATCAGGCCGCGGTTGGGCACATTGCCGTAGATCGTGCGCGGGGTATCGGTCAGCGTGCTGTGGATGATCTGCGGGGCGTACTCCAGAGTGCCCTCGACGGGGAGGGGCGCCCCGGAGGCGAGGGCGTCACGGGTGCGCCGGTAGCTCGCCGCGTTCTCCTCGATGATCTCCAGATAGGCGCCCACCGGCAGCCGGAGCCGCTCGATCTCGCTGTCGTGGTGGAGGTACCACGGCACGTACTCAGAGGAGTGCTCGCTCGTCTCGGTGGGGTAGTGGCCGAGGCGGCGGTACATGTCCACGCGGACCCGGCGCAGCAGCCCGGGGTCCTTGGCGACGGCCTCGTCCAGGAGGGGGTAGAGGTCCTGGCCCGCGCGCTCGAAACGCAGCACCCACGCCTGGTGGTTGACCCCGGCGGCCAGATGGGTGACCTCCTGGAAGGGGACGCCGACGAGTTGGGCGAGGTCGTGCATCGTCCAGTACACCGAATGGCACAGGCCGGTGACGCGCAGGGCGGGGGCGATGCGGCTCAGATAGAGGACGTTCATCGCCATGGGGTTGGTGTAGTTCAACAAGAGGGCGTCCGGACACAGTTCGGCCATGTCGGAGGCGAGCGCGCGGAGCACCGGGAAAGTGCGCAGGGCGCGGAAGATGCCGCCGATGCCGAGCGTGTCGCCGATGGTCTGGCGCAGTCCGTAGCGGGCGGGGATGTCGAAGTCGGTGCGGGTCGCCCCGTCCATACCGACCTGGATGATGTTGATGACGAAGTCGGCGTCCGCCAGGGCCGCTCGGCGGTCGGGATGCGCGGTGATCGTGGGCTTGGCGCCGCGTACGCCGGCGATGTACCGGGCGGCGCCCTCCGCCGTGGCGAGCCGCTCCGGGTCGATGTCGTGCAACGCGATCCGCGCGTGGGCGAGTTCGGGAAACGTGAACAGGTCGGCCAGCAGGCCCTGGGTGAAGACCACACTCCCGGCTCCGATGAAGGCGATCTTCGCGGGGGTGACGTCGTTCATGAGCGGCTCCTGGTGTCGCTGGTGCGGGGGGTTTCCGAAGTGCCCGGGTCTTCGGCGGTGTTCGGGGCGTTCGCGCCGGGAGGGAGGCCCGGGATGTCCGCGCGGGCCGCGGCGCGGGCCTCGTCCCAGGTGGGCTGTGCGGCCGTACCGCCGTGCGCCCGTGTCGATAGCGAACCGCAGACGGCGGCCATCGTGAGCGCGGAGCGCAGGTCCAGTCCCCGCAGGGTCGCGGCGACGAATCCGGCGTCGAAGCTGTCGCCCGCCCCGACGGTGTCCACCGGCTCGACGGGCGGGGCCGGCGCGCGCGACAGCCGTGTCCCCGTGCAGGCGAGGGCGCCGTTCGCGCCGTCCTTGACGACGACCGTCGGTCCCCTGCCGGCCAGGACGGTGGCCGCCGGGATCAGGTCGCTCTCCCCGGCCAGCGCGCGGGCCTCCGCCGCGTTGGGCAGCAGGAAATCGGTGAACTTCAGTACCGGGTCCAGGAGTTCGTGGTCCCATCGGCCCGCGGGATCGTCATTGGTGTCGAGCGACGTCGTCGCGCCCGTCTCCCGCGCCAGGCCGAACACCGAGGCCAGTGAACGCGCCAGACGGGGCATCAGGAAGAACGAGGCCGCGTGCACATGCCGGGAGGCCGCGATCAGGTCCCGCGGCACGTCCTCGGGACCGGTCGCCGTGAGGCAGCCCGGCGCGGTGAGGATGGCCCGGTCCCCGTCCCCGGCCGTGACGACCGTCGTGAGTGGTGTCGGCAGGACCGGGTCCGTGACCAGGAAGCCGACGTCGACGCCGCGCCCGGCGAGCGCCTCGCGCACGAAGGCGCCCGCGGGATCGTCACCGACCCGGCCCGCGAACGCGACCCGCAGCCCGAGCCGCGCGGCCCCGCACGCCATGATCGCCGCGGAGCCGCCCAGCACCAACCCGGCGTGCTCGACGAGCTGTTCGCGCTGCCCGAACTCCAGCGGGCCGCGCAGCGGGCCGACCACGACATCCGGATTGGCGTCGCCGACGACCAGGAGATCGAAGGATTTCATGATGCCTAGCCCTTCAGACCGCTCGAAGTCAGCGACTGGACAAAGGTCTTCTGCGCGAGCAGGAACGCGACCAGGACGGGCAGCACCGTGATCACATTGCCCGCCATCACCGCCGACCACCGCGTGTGGTGCTGTCCCTGGAACGTCGTCAGACCGAGTTGCAGCGTGTATTGGGTGTCGTGGTTGATCGCGATGAGCGGCCAGGACAGATCGTTCCAGGTGCTCAGGAACGTCAGCACCGCGACCGTGGCCAGCGCCGGCCGGGCCAGCGGCAGCACGATCGAGAACAGCACCCGCAGCCGCGAACACCCGTCGATCCAGGCGGCCTCCTCCATCTCCCTGGGCAGCGCGAGGAAGAACTGCCGGAACAGGAAGACCGCGAACGGGGTGACGAGCGACGGCACGATCAGCGCGCCGAGCGTGTCGATGAGACCCAGTTCCTTCATCACCAGGAAGGTCGGGATCATCGTGAGCTGGAACGGGATCACCATCGTCGCCAGCATCAGCCCGAGGAGCGCCCGCGACCCGGCGAACCGCATCCGCGCGAAGGCGTAGCCGCCGAGCGCCCCCAGCAGCAGATTCGACAGGACAGCCGCGGCCGCGACGATCAGTGAATTGGCGAACCAGCGGGGGAACATCGCGTTCCCGAGCACATACCGGTAGCCGCCCAGGTCGATCCCGCTGGGCCACAGCGCGGGCGGGAACCGGTTGATCTCCGCGTTGGACATCACCGAGCTGAGCGCCAGCCACACCAGCGGCAGCGCGAAGCACAGGGTCAGCGGCGCCAGCAGCAGATGCCAGCCGCTCGGCCTCCGGGAGGTCGCGGGTGAACTCATCGGACCGCTCCTTCGATACGTTCCTGCCGGCGCCGTACGAGGTGCAGGGCCCCGCCCGCCACCAGCAGGGCGAGGGCGAGGACGTACGCCGCCGCGGCCCCGTAGCCCGCGGTGAACATCTGGAACGCCTGCTGCCAGACGAAGTAGACGACCACGCCGGTCGATCCGAGCGGCCCGCCCTTCGTCGTCACGTAGATGAGGTCGAACACCTGGAGCGCCGTGATCAGCTGCCACAGCAGCAGGAACACGGTGACCGGAGTGAGGGTCGGCAGGATGATGTGCCGCAGCACCCGCCGGCGGCCCGCCCCGTCGATCCGCGCGGCTTCGACGAGTTCGGGCGGGACGTCCTGGAGCGCGGCCAGATAGACGACGACGCAGAAGCCGACGCCGCTCCACAGCGAGATCAGCACCAGCAGATAGATCGCCTGGTCCGGGTCGGTCAGAAAGCCCTGCGGGGAGAGTCCGAGTTTGTGCAGCAGGGAGTTCGCGACACCGAACTCCGGGTCGAGGATGAACGAGAACAGCACGCCCTGCGCGGTCGCCGACACCACGAACGGAACGAAGACGAGTGTGCGGTAGAGGCCGATGAACCGGATGCGGCGGTTCAGTGCCAGGGCGAGCGCCAGCCCGCCGACCAGGCTGAGCGGCACGTACAGGGCGGTGTACAGCAGCGTATTGCCCACGGCCGTATGGAAGTTGGGGTCCTGGAACAGTGCCCGGTAGTTGTCGAGGCCGACCCAGCGGCCCGGGGTGACCAGATCGTCGGCGCGGAAGGAGAGGAGCAGCGACCACACGACGGGCACGATGCTCAGGCCGAGGATCACGACGACCGCCGGGCTGATGAACGCCCAGGCGGTGGCCGTCTCGCGGCGGGTACGGCGGCGGGCGGCTCGTCGCGCGGCGGCCGGGGCCTGCGCGGCGCCGGGTGCGAGCGTGAGGGCGCGGGGAAGGGTGGACATGACGGCCTCCTTCAGCCGGAAGTCAGCTGGGAACGTCTGAAGTCGAGGTCACCGGGGGATGAGCAGGGCCGCGTCGGCCGTGTCGGCGCACCGGCGGATGGCGTGGGCGGGGGAGTCCTTGCCGAGCAGGACCGAGACGATCGCCTCGCCGAGAGCCTGGGAGATCTGCGGATAGGCCGCGTGCACGGGCCGGACCCGCGCGGAGGTCAGCGTGTCGGTGAACACGTCGAGTCCCGCGGTCGTCGCGGAGTGCTCGCGCCACTCCGGCCGCCGGGCGGTGCCCGAGCTGAGCGGGAGGCTGCCTTCCGAGATGCCCCAGCGCGCGTCCTGGGCCGGCTGGATCATCCAGCTCACGAACTCGACGGCCGCCCGGGAACGGGCGGAACCGTTGTCGAACACGGTCCAGGTGTCCGGCCCGGAGATGGTGATCGGCCTGCCGTTGTACGTCGGCAGCGGGACGACGTCGTAGTCGATCTTCGCGGTGATGATGTCCGGCAGCTCCCAGGGCCCGGTCGCCACCATCGCCATCCGGCCGCCCAGGAAGACCTGGTACATCTGCTCGCCGCCGGGCTTCGGGTCGACGTACACGCTCTTGTCGTGGGCCAGCCGGGCGAGGGTCCCAAGTGCCTCGGTGCCCTGCTCGGCGAAGCCGATGCCCTTGCCGTCGGCGGAGACCACCTCGCCGCCGAGGTCCCAGATCATCGGCCACAGCCGCCAGACGGTGTCCTCGTCGCCGGTGCCCGGCCAGCCCGTGCCGAACACCCCGCGCCCGGAGTCGGTGAGCCTCCGCGCGGTGTCGACGAACTCGTCCCAGCTCCAGCCCGGCTTCGGGAAGGGGACCCCGGCCCGCCGGAACAGCTTCTTGTTGTAGACGACGGCCAGCGAGTCGAGCACAGCCGGGGCGGCGCGCACCTTGCCGTTGACGGTGACCGCGTCCCGTACCGGCGCCCAGAAGGAGTTCCACGGCGGAGTGCCCTCGCGCAGCGCGGACGTCAGGTCGACGACCCGGGGGCTGCGTGCGACGCTCGCCAGGTCCGAGCCGAAGATGTAGGCGATGTCGGGGTACGAGCCGGCGGCGAGCGCGGCCGTCACCTTCTGGAGCATCGCGTCGGCCAGCACTCCGCCGCCCGAACTGTCCACGCGGATGCGCGGATGTGTGCGGTTGAACTCGGCCACCAGCGCCTCCACGGCCTTCCTGGCCGTGTCGTTCTGTCCGTGCCACAGCTCGACGGTCACCCTGCCGTCGGCGCCGACGCCGTCCGAGGGGCCGCCGCAGCCGGCGAGGGCCCCGGCCGCCGCCGCGCCCAGGAGCAGCCGGCGCCGCGCGATCGCGCGTGTCATCCCGGCCCCCCTCAGCGGGTCTTGCGGACGTAGTCCGCGCTGCCGGGTGTCGAGACCAGCACGTCCCGGCGCACGATGCTCAGCCGGTCGCCGAAGGCCGAACGGGCCTTGCGCAGACCGCTGTCGGTGTACTCGATGACCACCACCCGGTCGTGGAACGCCTTCGCGTACTCCCCGCACTCGTCGTACTCGCCGCACTCCTCCGCGACCGCGAAGTCGAGCCCGGTCCGTGATCTGAGCGCCGCCAGTTCGACGGTGTTCTTCTGCCCGATGGCCAGATGCCGGGCGTGCGCGTGCCGCGACAGGAGGGTGATGAACGCGGTGGCGTCGTCCGGGGTCAGCAGCTTCCGGGAGCGGGTGTAACTGTCGTAGTTGTCCGGCTCGATCGCGTCGAATCCCTTTTTGGCGCAGTCGTCGATCCACCGGTCGACGCGCGCGGCCACCCGCCGTCGTTTGGCGGGCGTCCGGATGTCGAGCAGTGCCTCGTTCCAGTCCTGGTCGACGACGACCTTGCCGTGCGCGTCCCGCAGCAGCAGGTCGGCGGGCCACTGTCCGCGTTCCTCCGGCTGCGCCTGGAAGGCGTTGACGTAGCAGATGTTGTACAGGCCGGGCGCCGGGGACGACGAGCGGTCGCGGCTGACGATCCGCACACCGGAGGCCGGAGGGTAGGCACCGCCGATCTGGTAGTCGAACCCCGCGTGCAGCGGGGGGAGTTCGACGGCGGTCGCCGTCGGACCGGGCCGATGCGTCGGACTCGGCGAGGTGGTCGCCGTTTCGACGGGCGCCGAGGGATCGGCCGCGGTTCCGGAGGCGGACGGTGAGGCGGCCGGGGCCTTGGACGGTGTGCTCGGGCTCTTCGGCGAGGCGCTCGTGTCCTTGCCCGCATCACAGCCCGCGAGCGTCAGTAGACCGGCCAGGGCCGTGACGGTGCCCAGAACTCCGGCGCGGAGAACACGTTTGACGGGGGGCATGTCCGCTCCATCAATCGCGAGTACGTCCCCGCCTCGGACGCTGCGAGCGATCCTGGCGACTTTGGCCGGACTTGAACCTGGTCCGTTACCGGCTGGGCGTACCTCTGCGTGCCGGGTCGCACCACGGCACGCCAGGATCCAATCGCGGCTGCCCGACTTCGTCAAGGGCCGGCTTCCGTCGGGGGCGCCCTCCGGCGGTTGTTCCGCAGGTCGGGGCGTGGGCCGTCCCAGGGCCTGTCCGACAGGCGCTAGGGGCGAGGGGGATGCGGGGGAGGCGGCGGCAGCGTCGTGACGTCCGGTGCCGGTTCGGGCCAGACGAGCAGCACCGGGCAGGGCGCGTGGTCGACGACGAAACGACCGGCCGGTCCCAGGCTGTGCGGGCCGAGCCGGCTGCGGTCGCCGTCGCGGGCCAGGACGAGCAGTCCGGCGCCCTCGGCCGCGGCGACCACCTCCCGCTCGACCCGGCCGGTGCGCTCCAGCCGCGTCGCCGGGCCCGCGAGCCGCTCGGCCGCCGCGTCGAGGAGCTCGGCGCCGGAAGTCGTACCGAGAGTCTCCAGCAGGTCCCCCGGATCGGGCTCGGAGCGTCCGCGGCCGAGGAGCCCCGCGAAGGCGCCGTGCGCGAGACCGGGCACACCGGGATCCGCGACATGGAGCAGCACCACGTCCGTCGCGCCGGGAGCGTGCGTACGTACGGCGTCCACGCACGCGGGCCATGTTCCCTCGACCAGCCAGACGACCACCCGCATGTCCATCAGCCTCCGATGACGTGGAGCGAGAACCACAGCGCCAGTACGGCGGGGACGAGTGCCGCGGGTACGGCGATCAGGCCCAGCCGGGTGAACTCCTTGAGATCGACGCCGTGTTCGTGCTGATGCACGATACGTCGCCACAGCAGCGTCGCCAGGGAACCGGCGTACGTCAGATTGGGCCCGATGTTGACACCGAGCAGCACGGCGAGCACGGCGCCCGCGCCCGAGTCGGCGGCCAGCGGCAGCAGGACGAGGACCGCGGGCAGGTTGTTGATCAGGTTGGCCAGTACGGCGGCGAGCGCGGCGATGCCGAGCAGGGCCGACAGTGAGCCGCCGTCCGGGAGGAGGCTGTCGAGCGCGTCGGCCAGACCGTTGTCGACCACCGCGCGGACGACGATGCCGAGTGCGAGGACGAAGGCGAGGAAGGACGGCGCGGCGGCGCGCACCACGGTGAGCGGGGTGGTGCGGCGGCGGACGAGGGCGCGGGTGGCCAGGACGAGCGCCCCCGACGCGGCGGACCAGGCCGGATCGACGCCGACCGCCGAGGCGAGGACGAAACCGGCCAGGGTGCAGCCCACGGTGACCAGCGCGAACAGCGGCAGCTCCGGCGGCTCCTCGGCCCGGCGGGGGAACGCGCCCGCCCCGAGGTCGCGGGCGAAGAAGCGCCGGAAGACCACGTACTCGGCGCCGATCGCGACGAGCCAGGGCAGCACCATCAGCGCGGCGAAGCGGGTGAAGCTCAGACCGCTGGCGGTGAACGCGAGCAGGTTCGTGAGGTTGGAGACCGGCAGGAGCAGCGAGGCGGTGTTCGACAGGTGGGTGCACGCGTACACATGCGGCTTCGGTCGGGCTCCCATCCGCGCGGCCGTCGCGAACACGACGGGGGTGAGCAGCACGATGGTCGCGTCCAGACTGAGCACCGCCGTGATCGCCGAGGCGAGCACGAAGACCGCGGTCAGCAGGCGGCCGGGCTGTCCCGCGGCCCAGCGGGCCATCCACGCGCCGCAGGCCTGGAACAGCCCCTCGTCGTCGCAGAACTTGGCCAGGACGAGGACCGCCGCGAGGAAGCCGATCACCGGACCCAGATGCGCGGCCTCCTCGCGGACGTGATCCCAGGAGATCGCCCCCGTGGCCAGGACAAGACCGGCGGCGGGCACGGCCACCGCCGCCTCGGGCCAGTCGAACGGCCGCACCACCGCGCAGACCAGGACGGCCGCGAGCAGGACGACGGACAGTGCCTCGGCGAACGGGCTGCCGAGAGCGGTGGCGAGCGGCGCGGCGAGGTGCGCGGCGACATGCGTGCCGGGCCCGGTGGAGAGAGTTCCGGCGAGGTGATCGCCGGGCCCCGTGGAGAGCGCCCCGACGAGCGGGGTGCCGGCCGTGCCGGAGATGGCTTGGACGAGTGGGCTGTTCAGGATCGGGTCCTCCGGGCGGTGATGGCGGCGCCCTCCATCACATCAGACACCCCGCCGCCCGCCCGCCTACGCCCTGCCCCCGCGTCGCCGACCCGCCCCGCACGTCACCCCCGAACGGCTTTCACTCCTCGCCGAGAAGCGACAGCTCCGCCCAGATGGTCTTCCCCTCCGGGGTGTGCCGGCTGCCCCAGCGCTGGGTGAGCTGGGCGACGAGGAGCAGCCCGCGTCCGCCCTCGTCGAAGGTCTTCGCGCGGCGCAGATGCGGCGCGGTGTGGCTGCTGTCCGAGACCTCGCAGATCAGGGTCTCGGCGTCATGGATGAGCCGCAGCCGGATGGGCGGCTCGCCGTAGCGGATGGCGTTGGTGACCAGCTCGCTCACCACGAGTTCGGCCGTGAACGTGGCCACGGTCAGCTCCCAGACCTCCAGCTGATCGGCGACCTGCTTGCGGATCGGCGCGACGAGGGCGGGGTCGGCGGGAATGTCCCAGGTCGCCACATCGGACGGGGCGAGGCCATGGGTACGGGCGAGGAGCAGCGCCACGTCGTCCGGGGCGCCGCCCGCGGGAAGCAGCGTCTGGAGGATCGCGTGGGCCGCCCCCTCCAGGGACCGCGAGGACTCCTCCAGCGCCCGGCAGAACAGCCGGAGGCCGGTGTCGACGTCCCGTTCGCGGCTTTCGAGCAGGCCGTCGGTGTACAGCGCGAGCACCGTGCCCTCCGGCAGGTCGAGCTCGACGGACTCGAACGGCAGCCCGCCCAGGCCGAGCGCCGGACCGGGCGGTACGTCGATCTGCCGGGGCGGGCCGTCCGGCGGCAGGACGAGGGGCGGTGGGTGGCCCGCGCTGGCGAGGGTGCAGCGCCGGGAGACCGGGTCGTACACCGCGTAGACGCAGGTGGCGCCGACCTCCCCGGTGGTCCCCTGGGACCCGGCCTCGGCGGACAGCCGTACGACGAGGTCGTCGAGGTGGGTGAGCAGCTCGTCCGGGGCCAGGTCGATGTCGGCGAGGGTGCGGACGGCGGTGCGCAGTCGGCCCATCGTCGCCGAGGCCTGGATGCCGTTGCCGATGACATCGCCGACGACCATGGCGACCCGCATCCCGGACAGCGGGATCACATCGAACCAGTCGCCGCCCACCCCGGCCCGCGCCGCGGGCAGATAGCGCGACGCCGCCTCCAGGGCCGCCGTCCGGGGGAGGGACTGGGGGAGCAGGCTGCGCTGGAGGGCCAGCGCGGTCTGGCGCTCGCGGGAGAAGCGGCGGGCGTTGTCGATGCAGACGGCGGCCCTGGCCGTGACCTCCTCGGCGAGCAGTACGTCGTCGGTGGTGAAGGGTTCGGGCCGCCGGAACCGGCTGAGTACGACGACCCCGAGGGTCCGGCCGCGGGCCCGGACGGGTACCGACATGGTGGCGTGGATGCCGTACTCCCGGACCTGCTTGCCGCGCAGTCCGTCCCAGCTCAGCCATTCCTCCAGCGTGCCGGTCGCGTTCGGTGCGACGAGCGGCCGGCCGGCGATCAGGGAGTCGGCCTGCGGGGAGGACGCGGGATAGACGTCGACGTCGCCGGGTTCGACGACCGCTTCCGGATCGCCGGTGTGCACCGACCGGTGGGCGGCGCGGCGGAGCATGATCGGGGCGGTCGGCGGTTCGACGCGGTACTCGCCGCCGTTCTCCGGGGGGTCCAGCAGATCGACGCTGACGAAGTCGGCGAGCGCGGGGACGCAGACGTCGGCCAGCTCCTGGGCCGTCCGGGTGACGTCGAGGGTGGTGCCGATGCGCTCGCTCGCCTCGTTGACGAGCTGAAGCCGCTTCCGGGCCCGGTACTGCTCCGTGAAGTCGTGCGCGGCCAGACACACGCCGAGCACCCGCCCGTGGGTGTCGGTCAACGGGGCGATCCGCGCGAGCCAGTGGTGCGCCCGCTCCTCACCGCCGCTGCGCGCGTACGTCTCCACGTCACGCCCCCGGCCGGAGGCGAGGACCGCGGCCATCTCGCGCTCCAGCTGCTCGCCGGCCCGCCGGTCGCCGATCTCGGAGATCCGCAGACCCCGGATGCGGTCCTCCGGGAGGCCGACCACCTCGGACATCGCGTCATTGATGCCGTACAGCCGCAGCCGTTCGTCGTAGACGGCCATGGCGCAGGGTGCCTGGGCGAGGACCGCGCGGATCAGCGGGTCGTCCACGGTGGGTGGCTCCCGGCCGTCCAGCGGGGTGAGCACGAGCCATTCGCCGCTCCGGTCGAGGCGGTGGGCGAGCAGCCACACGGACAGGACCCGGCCGTCGCGGTGGCGCAGGGCGAGCACCCCGTTCCGGCGGTCGCCGGTGGACCCCGTGGGCGGGGCGGTGTCCGCGGGGGCGAGGAGATCCGCCGCCGGGCGGCCCACGACCTCCTCGGGTGCGTAGCCCAGGAGCCGACGGGCGCCCTCGCTCCAGCGGATCAGGGTGCCGTTCCCGTCGATGACCGCCCGCGCGGTGGCGGCCTCGTCGAGAGGGTGGACCGGGCTCATCGTCGCCACTTTCCCTTGTGCACACTCACCGTGAACAAGCGCGTCGTCCGGGTTCCAGCCTAGTGGCTGGGAGTCTCGCGCACCCCCGAACGTGGACGGCTCGGACAGCCATTCGTACGGCGCGTTTTCGGCCGCTGAGGCTCGCCGTACGGAAGTGACGGCCTGACCCTTGACGCCGCTGTGTGTCCCTCCGTCAGAATCTGTTTGTTCGCGATCAGTTGTGATCACTTATGGGACCTGATGAGGGAGAGCCGCCGTGACGGTCACTCGAAGATCGGTATTGATCGCAGGAACGGCCGTACCCGCCGTCGCGCTCCCGGGCGCCGCCGACGCCCGGCCGGCGTCCGCCGGGAACGCCGGGGGACGGCGCACACTCGCGCTGCGCGACGGCTGGCGCTTCGCGCTGGTCGACCCGGGCAACATCACCGACCCGACCGGCGCCTACACGGGGGCCGAGCAGCCCGGTTACGACGACTCGGCGTGGCGCGCGGTGGCCGTGCCGCACGACTGGAGCATCGAGCAGGCCCCCACCACGGAATACGGCACCACCAGTGGCACTGGATTCTTCCCCGGCGGCCTCGGCTGGTACCGCACCGCCTTCACTCTGCCGTCCGCCTTCGCCGGCAAACGGATCTCCGTGGAGTTCGACGGGGTGTACATGGACGCCTCCGTCTACTGCAACGGCGAGGAAGTCGGCCGCCACCCCTACGGGTACACCGGCTTCGCGTTCGACCTGACCGGCCTGCTGCACACGGACGGCGGCACCGCGAACGTCATCGCGGTCCAGGTGCGCAACCAACTCCCCAGCAGCCGCTGGTACTCGGGCAGCGGCATCTACCGCGACGCCCGACTGGTCGTGACGGAGTCGGTCCACGTCGCGCGCTGGGGGACCCGGGTGACGACGCCGGAGGTCGACGGGGAGCGTGCCGTCGTCCGGGCCCGGAGCACGGTCGTCAACGAGACCGGTGCCCCGGCCGACGTCCAGGTGGTCTCACGGATCGTCGGCCCCGACGGCCGGACCGCCGCCCGTACGGCCACCACGGTCACCGTCGGCGAACGGACCGACGAGACCCACGAACTCACCGTCGACAAACCGAAGTTGTGGGACTTCGCCACCCCGGAGCACCGCTACACCCTGGAGACCGAACTGCGCGTCGGCAGCGCCGTCGTCGACACGTTCCGCACGCCGTTCGGCATCCGCACGGTCCGCTTCGACCCGGACGAGGGATTCCACCTCAACGGAACGTACGCCAAGATCAAGGGCGTCGACCTGCATCACGACCAGGGCGCCCTCGGCGCGGCGATCAGCATCGACGCCGTACGCCGCCAGATGACCATCATGAAGTCGATGGGCGTCAACGCGTTCCGCACCTCCCACAACCCGCCCTCGCCGCAGATCGTCCAGGTCTGCGAGGAGCTCGGCATCGTGATGATGGTGGAGGCCTTCGACTGCTGGCGGACCGGCAAGACGGCCCACGACTACGGCCGTTTCTTCGACGAGTGGTGCGAGAAGGACGCCACCGAGATGGTCCTCGCGGCCCGTAACTCGCCCGCCGTGGTGCTGTGGTCCATCGGCAACGAGATTCCCGACTCCACCTCCACCGCCGGGCTCGCCATGGCCGACCGGGTCATCGGCGCCATCAGGGCCGCGGACGACACCCGCCCGCTGGTCATCGGCTCGGACAAGTACCGCCGCGTGCCCGCGAAGGGTTCCGCGGCCGACCTCATGCTCGCCAAGCTCGACGGTCTCGGCCTCAACTACAACACCGCCAAGTCGGTGGACGCGCTGCACGCCGCCTACCCCCGCCTGTTCCTCTTCGAGTCCGAGTCGTCGTCCGAGACCTCGACCCGCTCCGCGTACCAGGAGCCGGAACACCTCAACACCGGGGAGAACCACACCCCTGGCAGGCGCGCGGTCTCCTCCTATGACAACAACCTCGCCTCCTGGACGATGAGCGGCGAGTACGGTCACAAGAAGGACCGGGACCGCAAGTGGTTCGCGGGCGAGTTCCTGTGGTCGGGCATCGACTACATAGGCGAGCCCACGCCGTACGACGTCTTCCCGGTGAAGGCCTCCTTCTTCGGCGCGGTCGACACCGCCGGCTTCCCGAAGGACATGTACCACCTGTTCAGGAGCCAGTGGACGAGCGAGCCCATGGTCCACCTGCTGCCCATGAGCTGGAACCACACGGTGGGGGACACCGTCGAGGTCTGGGCCTACGCGAACGTCGACACCGTCGAACTGTTCCTCAACGGGAAGTCGCTCGGCACGCGGACGTTCGACACCAAGAAGACCACCGACGGGCGTACGTACCTGGAGACCACGGAAGCGACCGGCGACGACAAGACCTTCACCGACGGCCCGTATCCCGGGAGTTACACAAGTCCGAACGGCAGCGCGGGCAAACTGCATCTCGTCTGGAAAGTCCCGTACGCGCCCGGGGAGTTGAAGGCGGTGGCCCGGCACGACGGCAGGACGGTCGCGACGGACGTCCTGCACACGGCCGGGGCCGCGCACGCGATCCGGCTGACGCCGGACCGTACCTCGTTCGGGGCGGACGGCCGTTCGCTGGTGTTCGTGACCGCCGAAGTGGTCGACGCCCATGGTGTCGTCGTGCCCGACGCGGAACACCCGATCGCGTTCGACGTCGACGGCGGATCCCTCGCCGGCCTCGACAACGGCCGCCAGGAGAGCGCCGAGCGCTATCAGGCGAGCACCCGAACCGCCTTCCACGGCAAGGCACTTGCCGTCGTCCGCTCCGGGACGAAGCCGTGCGCCCTGAAGGTGACCGCGCGGGCTCCGGGACTGCGTACGGGCTCCACGACCGTACGCGCCACCCCCGCCGGGTCCCGGGCGACCACGCCCGCGACGCCGTTCCCGTCCGACCACCCGGCAGCCCCCGACTACCCTTACGCGGACGCCGGTTACTCGGGCCGCCCGGACTCGCTGCCGGCCGCGATGCTCGACGGCGACGCGGCCACCGGCTGGTCCAACGCCTTCTACAAGTCCGCCACGGCGCTGCTTCCCGCGTTCAGCGGGGCCCGCCCCGAGGACTGGGTCTCGGTCACCTGGGCGCGCCCCCGCCGCGTGGACCGGGTCGAGGTCTCCTTCACCGTCGACGCGACCCACACCCGCCCGGCCGGCGTGGAGGTCTCGGTGTGGGACGGCGAGCGGTATGTGCCGGTGCGAGGGGCGGCCGTCGACTGGGCCACGACGGCGGACGCGCCGACCGTGATCACCTTCGACGCGGTACGCGGCTCACGGCTGCGTCTCGTCATGGCGAGCGGGCACCCGGGCGCCGCCGACGGCGGACTGCGGATCAGCCGGCTGGAGGTCCCGGTCGTCTGACGGGCCGGGGGCGAGGGCCCGCCGCTCGTGCTCGGTGAGCGTGTGGAGCTCGGCCGGGCCGAGCGGACGGTGCACCTCGACGTACTCGCCGTGCGGCAGGCGCCTGACGACGCCCGTCGCACGGCCGTGCGCCACCAGCTCGCGGTCCCGCAGCTGCAGACCCAGACAGAAGCGCCGTGTCACGACGAACGCGACGACGGGGACGACCAGCAGGGAGATCCGCACCGTCCACGTCACCGTGTTGATCGACAGATGGAAGCGGGTCGCGACGATGTCGTTGCCGCCGCCCGCGAGCAGGATCAGATACAGGCTGATCCAGGCCGCCCCGAGCGCGGTGCGGACCGGCCGGTTGCGGGGCCGGTCCAGCAGATGGTGCTCGCGCCGGTCGCCCGTGATCCAGGCCTCGACGAACGGGTACACGCCGATGGCGATCAGGAGCAGCGGGAACACGAGGACGGGGACGAGCACACCGAGCACGAGGGTGTGGCCCCACAACGTGATCTCCCAGCCCGGCATCACCCGCACCAGTCCCTCGGCGAATCCCAGGTACCAGTCGGGCTGGGCGCCCGTCGACACCTGGTCGGCGTGGTAAGGGCCGTACGCCCAGACCGGGTTGATGGTCGCGACCGCCGCGATCACCGCGAGGACACCGAACACCAGGAAGAAGAAGCCGCCCGCCTTCGCGAGATAGACCGGCATGAACGGCGTTCCCACGACGTTGCGTTCGGTCCTTCCCGGCCCCGCGAACTGGGTGTGCTTGTGGTACACGACCAGGATCAGATGGGCCACGACGAGCGCCGCCATGATGCCCGGGATCAGCAGGACGTGCAGCGCGTAGAAGCGGGCCACGATGTCATGCCCCGGGAACTCCCCGCCGAACAGGAAGAGGGACAGGTACGTGCCGACGACCGGCGTCGCGAGGAGCGCCCCGTTCACGAACCTGAGCCCCGTCCCGGACAGCAGGTCGTCCGGCAGCGAGTAGCCGAACAGGCCCTCGAACATGCCGAGGAGCAGCAGCGTCCAGCCGAAGACCCAGTTCACCTCGCGGGGCTTGCGGAACGAGCCCGTGAAGAAGTGCCGCATCATGTGCGTGAGCATCGCGGCGACGAACACGAGCGCGGCCCAGTGGTGGATCTGCCGGATGAGCAGCCCGCCCCGCACGTCGAAACTGATGTCCAGCGTGGAGGCGTACGCCTCGGACATCCGGATGCCGTTCAGCGGGACGTAACTGCCGTGGTAGACCACCTCGTTCATCGACGGATGGAAGAACAGAGTGAGGTAGACGCCGGTGAGGACGAGGACGGCGAAGCTGTAGAGGCATATCTCGCCGAGAAGGAAGGACCAGTGGTCCGGGAAGACCTTGCGCAGGTACCGCCTGCCGAGGGAGTGGAGACCGAGGCGGCCGTCGAGCCAGTCGGCGACCCGCTCCCCGGAGGCCGCCCGCCCGCCGGAGGCCGCCCGTTCGCCCGTTCGTCCGGTGCCGGGGGCCGTCATGCGCGCCTCCCCTCGGCCGCCTCGCCGAACCCGTCCGCATCGGCTTCCTCGTCGCGCCGGACGTGCGTCAGCTTCTCGGGATTGGTGACGATGTAGACGTCGGACACCTGCTCGCCGTCCGGGGTGAGGTCCATGACCATGACGGCGTAGGGCGAGGAGCCGTCGAAGACCACCGCGGAGTCGTCGCCGTTGACCCGCCGGTAGCGGACGTCGAGACCGGCACCACGGCGGGTGGCGTAGCCGGCCAGCAGACGTGCCGCCTTGTCCCGTCCGCGCACCGGCCGCAGACCGGCCGAGCGGGCCTTGCCGCCGCCGTCCGTCCACACCGTGACATCGGGCGCGAGGATCTCCATCAGCGCGGTGATGTCACCGCCGAGCGCCGCGTCCACGAAGCGTTCGGTCGCCTGCCTGCGGACACGGGGATGGGCCCGGTAGAGCGGACGGCGGGCGTGCACGTGTTCCCGGGCGCGGTGCGCGAGCTGGCGGACCGCCGCGGGACTGCGGTCGATGACCTGCGCGATCTCGGTGTGCGGATAGCCGAACACCTCGTTGAGGACGAACACCGCGCGCTCCAGCGGGGTCAGCGACTCCAGGACGACCAGCATCGCGAGCGAGACGGACTCGGAGCGCAGGGCGCGGTCGTCGGCGCGCTCGGCGGTGGCCGGCTCGTCGAGCAGGGGCTCCGGCAGCCAGGGGCCCACATAGGTCTCGCGTCGGCGGGTGATGGCGGCGCGCCGGGCGAGCGCGTGGTTGACAGCGATGCGCACGAGGTAGGCGCGCGGGTTGCCGATGTCCTCGAGGGGAGCGCGCCGGGCGCGGCCTGTCCATGACAGCCAGGTCTCCTGGAGCACGTCCTCGGTGTCGGCGACGGTTCCGAGGATGTTGTAGACGATCGCGAACAGCAGCTCGCGGTGCTCGACGAAGACCCGCGTCGGGCCGTCGACGACGGCCTCGGGACTTTCGGACATGGCTCGCCTCCCTTGATGCGCTCACCACTGCGAGGGGAGAAGAGGGCCCGAATGTGACATCAGACGGCCGAAATGTGACGTACGTCTCATGCCGGGTTCCGTGCGTCACACCGGCCGCGCCGACCGCCCTCTTGATCGCGAGTCCGCCTACGCGGCACTCCGATGCCCCGGCACAAGGAGACACGCATCGTGTTCAAGAAATGGCACGGCAACCCCTGGGCGATCCTCGTCACGCTCTCCCTCGGGTTCTTCATGACGCTCCTGGACCTGACGATCGTGAACATCGCGATCCCCGACATGGGCCAGGACCTGGACGCCTCCCTCGACGAGATCCTGTGGGTCGTCAACGCCTACACCCTCGCCCTCGCCGTCCTGCTGATCACCGCGGGGCGCCTCGGTGACCTGCGCGGCAAACGGAACCTCTTCGTCGCGGGCGTCGCCCTCTTCACGGTCGCGAGCCTGGCCTGCGGCCTCGCGCAGAGCCCGGCGCAGCTGATCACGTTCCGCGCGGTGCAGGGCCTCGGCGCCGCGCTGCTCATGCCGCAGACCCTGTCGATCATCGCCGAGGTGTTCCCGGCCGACCGGCGGGGCGCGGCGATGGGTGTGTGGGGTGCCGTCGCGGGGATCTCCGGAGCCCTCGGGCCGATCATCGGCGGCGCATTGATCACTCATCTCGACTGGCGCTGGATCTTCTACGTCAATCTGCCGCTCGGCGTCCTGGTGCTGGTGCTCGCCCTGGCGATCATCCCGGGCACCCGACGCTCGGTACGGCACCGCTTCGACACCTTCGGCGTCGTGCTCGCCTCAGGCGCCCTGTTCTGTCTGGCGTTCGGCCTGACCGAGGGGCAGCGCTACGACTGGAACGGCTGGATCCGGGCGCTGTTCGGCGCGGCCGCGGCTCTCTTCGCCGGGTTCCTCGTCCATGAGCGCGGCCGGCAGACCCGCGATCCGCTCGTCCCGTTCTCGCTCTTCAAGGACCGCAACTTCACTCTCATCAACTTCGTGGGCGTCACGGTTTCCTTCGGCGTCATCGGGATGTTCCTGCCCCTGACCATCTACCTCCAGTCCGTCCTCGGCTTCAGCGCGCTCAAGTCCGGACTCGTGATGCTGCCGCTCGCCCTCGGTTCGTTCGTCATGGCCGGACCCGCGGGAGTCCTCGCGGACCGGATCGGCGGCAAGTACATCCTGATGAGCGGGCTGCTCGCCTGGGCCGCCGCCCTGGTCTGGATCGTGGCCGCGACCGACGTCGGATCGAGCTGGACGGCGGTCGCCTTCCCGCTCTTCCTGGCCGGGCTGGGCGCCGGCTGCACCTTCGCGCCGATGGCCACCGAGGTCATGCGCAATGTCCCGGCACCGCTGTCCGGCGCGGCCGCGGGCGTGAACAACGCGCTGCGGCAGGTCGGTTCGGTCCTCGCGGGCGCCGTCGTCGGGGCCGTGCTCCAGGCACAGCTCGCCCACTCGCTCACCGACCAGGCACGGCAGCGCGCCGGACAGCTCCCCGCCGGATACCGCGAGGGCTTCGTCGCGGCCTTCTCCCGGGCCGAGTCCGACGTGTCCGCCCGGCAGACGACCGGCGCCCCGGCCGGCGTGCCGCACGACATCGCCGACCGCATGCGGGAGCTCGGCGGCCAGGTGTTCGGCCACGGCTTCGTGGACGCGATGGGCCCCGCCGTCCTGGTCTCCGCCGGAGTCCTGCTGACCGGCGCGCTCGCCTGTCTCTCCGTACGCCGTCACCGCGGCCCGTCCGCCAACCCGCACGCCCTGCCCGTGTACGAACCCGAACTGGAGGAAGCGAGCTCATGAGCATCGACCTCACCATCATGTACGCCGCCCACGACGCCTTCCGGCGCGACCTGGACCGGCTCGGCAAGGCGGCCGCGGACGGCACCGCGTTCACCCCACCGGTCCGCGCCGGCTGGGCCGACTTCACGCACCAGCTGCACATCCACCACACCGCCGAGGACAGCGACCTGTGGCCGCGCGTGTCACGCAGGGTCGAGGGCCGCCCCCGGGACCTCGCCCTGCTCGCGGAGATGGAGGCCGAACACGCCCGGCTCGACCCGCAACTGGCCGCCGTGGAAAGGGCGTTGCGGGACGGCTCGGCCGAACTCCCCGCGCTGGTGCACACCCTGGCGACCACGCTCGACGACCACCTCGCGCACGAGGAGGGGAGCGCCCTGCCGCTCATCCAGGAGGTGCTCACCCCCGCGGACTGGGCCGCCTTCACCGGAGCCATCCGCAGGACGCAGGGCCTGCGCGGGGCGGCCGTGTTCGTGCCGTGGATCGTGGACGGCATCCCGCCCGCCGACCGCGCCGTGTTCCTCGGCGCGCTGCCCCCGCCGGTCCGCGTCCTCAACCGGCTCGTCTGGGAGCCGGGCTACCGCAGGCGCGGTGTGTGGGGGAGCTGACCCGGCGGCGCGGGCAGATCCGAGGCAGGGTTCGCGCCGAGGTGGCGCGGGGCGCCGGAACCGCGTGGGGCGCTCGGACCGTGCGGCGCGCCTGGACTGTCCGGGGTGCCCGTGCGGGGCGCGCCTGGACCGTGCGGGGATGCCCGTGCGGGGCGCCCGGACCGTGCGGGGCGCCGGGGGCTCGGGCTCCCATACGGGGAACCCGAGCCTTCTCGGGGCCGCCGACCGAGGGCGGGAAGATCGGGGTCGGCGGCCGGTTTCGCGCGGGAGAGCCGCCGTCCCGCGCGGGGCCTTCGAGAAGGGCCGGTCTCAGTGGACTACGGAGTTCTGTGCGCCGGGAGCGTGCGAGAGAGCCCGGCGCGTGCGCACGGTTCACACGGGGCGCATGAAATATCGAAAGCCGGTACGACCTGGCTGAGTTGCCGACCGCTTTTGACATTCTTTCAATAAGGTCGATCTCACTGGTGCGCCTTGTTGGTCACGAGTGTGTTGTGCGAAGGTGAGCCTCCTGCGCTTGGCCAATGGCCGGGTCTGAATCGCTGTTCGCCATTCCTGG
Source organism: Streptomyces sp. NPDC026500 (assembly GCF_055567635.1). NCBI lineage: Bacteria > Bacillati > Actinomycetota > Actinomycetes > Kitasatosporales > Streptomycetaceae > Streptomyces > Streptomyces sp. NPDC026500. The sequence goes on from NZ_JBVHQB010000011.1 coordinate 181,484, forward strand.
CTGTCGACGAGCTCAAGAGGCTCCTGACCGACGGTCGCCGCACGGCCTTCGTCCCCGGCCGTTTCCCGGCGCTCCGTCAAAAAGGTCCACACCAATCAGGACTCCTTTTCGACGGGCAAGCACATACTGTGTGCCACTTTGCACCTCGGAAGGAACCCGCTCGCCGTGCGTACCCCCCACCCACCGCTTCCCGCCCATCCGCCCGGCGGATATTTCGGCGAATCCGACGAGGAGCTCGCCGCTGTGCTGAGAGGCGGGGCGGAGGCTGACGCCACCCGTTCCGTCGCTCTGCTGACGGCTCGGCACTGGCGGCCGGCGTACGACTACGCGGTGATCTGCCTCGCCACTTCGTCGCAGGTCGCCTCCATGGTCACCGAGGCGTCCTTCCATCACGTGCTCGACCGCCTCGCCGAGGGCGAGCAGGCTCTCGCGCTGCGGCCCCGACTCCTCGTGACGGTACGGGACACGGTCCGGAACTGGGCGGCGGACGACCGGATATCAGAAGCCCTGCCGGCCTTGAGGAAACCCGCGGGGGGCCGCGGTATGCGCCTGGCGAAGTCCATGACGGCCGAAAACCGCAAGCTCGCCGAACATGCTTTCCTCGCTCTTCCGGGCGCCGCCCGATGCCTGTTGTGGCACACCGAGGTGGAGGACGAGTCGCTGTCCGTGCCGGCCGGCCTTTTGGGAATGGACGCCGACACCGCGTTCGCCGCCTGGGATCAGGCCCGCGAGCAATTTCGCCAGGCCTGCCTGCGCGCCCATCTGGAACTCGCCCCGACCAGAGAATGCGGTTTCCACAACCGGCTCCTCGACGCGCCGATCCGGCGCGGTGGAGCCTTGCTGCCGGACGTCCAGCAGCATCTGGCGGAGTGCTCCTACTGCCGCTACGCGGCGGCTCAACTCGGCCATTTTGAGGGAGGGTTGGGGGTCCTGATCGCCGAGTCCGTGCTCGGCTGGGGCGCTCGTCGCTACTTCGACTCCCGCCGGAGCCGCGGGCGGCAGGCACTACGGCACCGGAGCGCGTCCCCGTTTGGCGGCCGACGACAGCGAGGCGGTGAGCGCCCCGGCAAGGGCAAACGTCCCGTGGACGACGGACGCCTGGGACGTCGTGGGCGACCCGGCGCGGGTGGGGGCTCCGGGGACGACCTGCGCTTGGAGAGTGGTGAGGCGTCGGCGGACGGTGGGCGTCCGGTGGTGGGCGAACGCTTCGGGGACGACGTGCGCTTGGAGAATGGTGAGACCCTGGCGGGTCGTGGGCGACCCGGCGCGGGTGAGCGCTTCGGAGACGACCTGCGCTTGGAGAGTGGTGAGGCGTCGGCGGACGGTGGGCGTCCGGTGGTGGGCGAACGCTTCGGGGACGACGTGCGCCCGGAAGGCGGTGGGCGCCCGGCGTCCGGTGGGCGCCCCGGTGCGGGCGGCCGCCGTCGTCGCGTGTCCCCGTTCGCCCCGACGGGGCGCCGCGCCGCCGGGCCGGTGGAAGTACCGCAGCAGGCACTGGTCACCGGGGCCGGTCTGTCGGCCGCCCTGCTGGCGACCGTCCTCGCGGTCAGCCTGTGGCCGAACGAGGAGGGCGCCGCCGACCCCGCGGCCGCCATCGGCGCGAGCAGCAGCCGGACACTGTCACCCACCCAGGGTTCTCAGGTCCCGCCCGTGATGTCCACCCCGTCCACCGCGGCCGGAGTCTTCGTCAAGGGGGACCGGGCCCGGCTGCGCAACATGGACGCCGACATGTGCCTCGACGTCCGGGACTCCAGGGCCGTGGAAGGCGCCGAGGCCACGCTGGACGTGTGCTCGTCCGCCTGGACCCAGCAGTGGGTGTACGAGCGGGACGGACTGCTGCGCAGCGTCGCCAGTCCCGGGCTCTGCCTCGACGCGCGTGCCGACGACGGTGTCCTCCTGCTCGACCGCTGTGCCGGCGAGGACGCGAAGCAGCGCGAGGACATGCGCTACGACCTCACCGAGGAGGGCGAGTTGCTGTCCCGCGGGCGCGACGGACTGGCCGTCGCACCCGCGTCCACGGACCCCGGCGCCGACATCGTGGTCAAGGTCCGCGACTACTCCGACATACAGCGCTGGCGGACCGAGGCCGGCTAGCGGCCCCCCGATCCGCTGCCGCCCGTCGCGGACCAGGGCCGACGGGAGCGCGGCCAGGGCCTGTCTGACCGTTCCCGCCGGGCCCGCGGCGTCTGGCACCGCACTCCCCCAAGCTCTTCGAGCAGGGGGGACCCCCACGCCGCTGTGTCGGGCACGCCCGAGTACGCCCGGTACGAGGGCGGCCCTCCGCCTTGCGACGCACGGCACCGGACGCCGCTGCCTGATCCGACGCGAAGTGTCGGACAGGCCCTAGGAGACGACGTCCTGGGGCGGCTTGCCCGCCAGGAAGTCCGCGGCGTTCTGGACGGCGGCCAGCGCGATCCGTACCAGGGTCTCGCGGGTGACACCGGCGACGTGCGGAGAGAGCACCACGTTCGGCGCCTTGAGCAACCGCAGGGCCGGGGTGGGCGGTTCGGGGTCGAAGACATCGAGGCCCGCTCCGGCGAGGGCGCCCGCGTGCAGCGCGTCCGCGAGGGCGTCCTGGTCGATCAGGGCGCCCCGCGAGGTGTTGACGACGAACGCGGTCGGCTTGAGCAGAGCGAGCCGCTCTGCGTCCAGCAGATGCCGGGTCGCCTCGGTGAGCGGCGCGTGCAGGCTGACGTAGTCCGATATGCGCAGCAGTTCGTCGAGTTCGACATGACGGGCGCCGAGCCGGGCCTCCGTCTCGGCGGACGCGGGCGTGGGCCCGGAGTACACGACGCTCATGTCGAACGCGACCGCGCGCCGGGCGACTTCCTCGCCGATGTGCCCGAGTCCCACGATGCCCAGCGTCTTGCCGGACAGCTCGGTGATCGACTGCTGGAGCCGGGGCAGCGCCCAGTCGGCCTCGGTCAACGCGGTGTGGGCGGGCACCAGTTGCTTGGCCAGGGCGAGCATGAGGGCGAAGGTCTGCTCGGCCACGTTCTGCTTCTCGGCGCCGCTGGAACCGATGTTGCACACGGGGACGCCCCGCTCGCGGGCCGCGTCCAGATCGACGTAGTCGAAGCCGTGGCTCGCGCACTGGATCAGCTCCAAGTCCGGTGCCGCGGCGATGTGTTCGGCGGTCACCGGGCCGAGGCCCGTGACGACGACATGGGCCTCGCGCAGCGCGGCGGGGTCCTCGTCCGTCGACTCCACGACGGTGACGCGGACCTGCCCGGGAAAGAGCGTGGCGAGCGCGGCTCCCGCCGTACGGCCGCCGACATGCGGAGAGACGACGGCGAGCACGTTCTTCGTGACGGTCATGCGGTTTCCTCGATGAGGTCGTCGGGGCGCAGGGAGTCCGGGCGGGCGTGCCCGGACAGGGCGAGGGTGAGATCGAACTCGGCGAGCAGACAGCGGACGACGTGTTCGACGCCCGCCTGCCCGTCGAGGCCGAGCCCATAGGCGTACGGACGTCCGACGAGCACCGCCCGCGCCCCGAGGGCGAGCGCCTTGAAGATGTCGTCGCCGGTGCGGATACCGCTGTCGAAGAGCACGGTGAGCCGGTCGCCCACCGCCTCCACCACGCGGGGCAGCGCGTCGGCGGCCGCGACCGACCCCGCCACCTGCCGGCCGCCGTGGTTGGAGACCACCACGCCGTCCATCCCGGCCTCGGCGGCGCGCCGGGCGTCGTTCGGGTGCAGGACGCCCTTGAGGACGATCGGCCCGTCCCAGTTCTCCCGCAGGAACGCCAGATCCGGCCAGGTCTTGCCGGGGTCCGCGAACATGTTCACGAAGTGCATCACGGCCGCGTTCGGGTCCTCGTGCACCGGCTTGGCCAGACCGGCCCGGAACGCCGGATCCGAGAAGTAGTTGGCGGTGCCCACGCCGTGCAGGAACGGCAGGTACGCCTGGTCCAGATCGCGCGGGCGCCAGGCCAGCAGCGGCGTGTCGAGCGTGACGAACAGCGCGGTGAACCCGGCCGCCTTCGCCCGGTCAAGGAAGCTGCGGGTGACCTCGCGGTCCTTCGCCCAGTACAGCTGGAACCAGCGTTCGGCGTCCCCCATGGCCTCGGCGACCTGCTCCATGGGGGTGCTGGAGGCGGAGGACAGGATGTAGGGGACGCCCTGCGCGGCGGCGGCCCGCGCCGCGGCGCACTCCGCGTCCGGGTGCATGATCGACAGCACGCCGATCGGCGCGAGCGCGAGCGGCGCCGGCAGCGGGCGCCCCAGCACCTCGACGGACAGGTCGCGTTCGTGGACGTCCCGCAGCATGCGCGGCACGATCCGGCGCCGGTCGAGGGCGTCCCGGTTGGCGCGCGCCGTGCTGCCGTTGCCCGCGCTGCCCGCCACATAGCCGACCGGTCCGGGGCCGAGCCGCTGTTCGGTGAGCTCCTCCAGCCGTGTCAGATCGGTGGGCAGCCGCGGTACGGCGCCCGTCATTCCGTTCAGATAGATCTCGTACTGGAAGTCGGCCCAATGCTTCGCCATCCGTACGTCCCGCCTCTCGTCCCTGAGACCGCGCTGTACGAGGTCGATCCTGGCGACTGTGACAAGTCCCGTCCACTGTGGTGCGCACAACGTGCGGCTGGAATCATCACCCTGTGACAAACAAGTTGTCCGAGGTCCGCGAACGCATCCGGCAGGAGATGGTCGCCGACCCGCGCGTCGTGGAGGCGATCGTCGCGGCGGTCCACGAACAGGTCCCGGTGTACGCGGCACTCGACGACAGCCGGCTGCCCGAGGTACGCGCCATCGCCGCCTGGGGCCTTGAGCGGCTGCTGCACCTGTGGGCCACCGACGGCACACTGGGGCCGGCCGATCTGCGGCGCTTCCGCGGCATCGCGTCGGCCCGTGCTGCGGACGGGCGCCCGGTGCAGGCGGTGCTGCGCGCCTACCGGGTGGCGGGCACCGTCCTCACGGACGAGGTCGCCGCTCGCGCGCCCCGGCTCGCCGCCGCCGACGCCTTCGCACTCACCCGCATGCTGCTCGTCACCCTCGACACCCTCTCCGAGGAGATGGCCACCGCGTACGCCGCCACCAGCGAGGACCTGGCCGGTGACCGGACCCGGGCGCTGCGGCTGCTGCTCGACGACCTGATCGCCGGGCGGCACGCCTCGGTGGGCGCGCTCACCGACCGCTCCGCCCGGCTGGGCATCCAGCTTCCGGACCCCTGCTGCCTGCTGGCGGCGGAACCGGTCGCCGCGGAGCGGCCCGACCTCGCGCACGAGACGGCGACGGGACTGCTCGACGCGCTGGCCGGTCCCGGGGGCGAGGTGACATCCCTGGCGACGGTACGGGGCTCCCGGGCCGTTCTGCTGCTGCCGCTCGCGGCTGCGGCACACGTGGGGGCGGTCCTCGGCGAACGATCCTGGCGCGGGTGTGTCATCACCGGCGAGGGCCTGGACCGGGTCGCCCTCGCGCACCGGCTCGCCGCCGACGCCCTCGACACCGCGCCGGCCCACGCCCATCGGTCCGGGCACGTCCTCACGGATGCCGACGCGCAGGTCCTCGCCCTACTCGCGGGGCGCCCGGCGGCCGCGCCGGATCACATCGCCCGGCTGGTGCTCGGGCCGCTCACCGACGCCGCTCAGCGCCATCTGCTGGAGGCGCTCACGGCGTACATCGACTCGGGATCGGCGAACGCCGCCGCGCGGGCCCTGCACCTTCATCCGCAGTCCCTGCGCTACCGCCTGCGCCGCATCCACGAACTGACCGGCCGCGACCCGCGCGACCCGTGGCACCGCCTCACCCTGGACATCGCCCGCACGATCCGCGACTGAGCACCGGCCGGGCTGTCTTCGCCCCCTCCGCCCCTGCCCGTCCCGACCCCGGGGGCTGCCGCACCCGGACCCTCGCTTCGGCCACTACCCAGCGCCGGACGGGAGAGTTCAGCCCCTCCGGCGATTGAGGAGCGGGGTCCGGGGCGGAGCCCCAGGACGGGACGGGCAGGGGCGGAGGGGGCGAACTTCCCTCGGTACCCCGGGGGCGCCGCTCAACGGTCCGGTGCGGCCTGCCAGCCGCGCCAGCGGTGGACGGTGATCACGGTCACCGGACCGTCCGGTGGCCGGTTCCGGTACTGGGGGTACTTGTCCCGCAGCGCGTGGATCGCGGCGGCGTAGGCGTGCGGGATTTCACCGGGCTCCCCGTTACCGGGCTTCCGTTCACCCGGCGGGTCACCGGGCTCCCGCCCGCCGGGGGGTGGCACGACGCGCGCGTAGCCGTCCGCCCGCACCCACCACAGCCGTTCCCAGTCCTCGTCGTAGGCGTCCACCAGCAGACAGACGGCCGGGTGGGTGGCGATGTTGCGCAGCCGCCGCAGCAAGGGCGACCGCTTGGGCTTGTGGTCGACGGCGGAGACGAGTTCGTCGCCGCAGCGCGCGAACACGAGCGGCACCAGATGCGGCCGGCCCTCGGTGTCCACGGTCGCGAGAGTCGCCACCCGCGCCGCCAGGAAGTGGCGGCGCGCCTGGTCCTCGTCCATGTCGGGCACGAGCGGCTCCGGTTCTCCGCGGGCCGTGCCGCCGTCCGCGATGGACGGACGGACGCGGCGGCGCCGACCTCCGCGTTGCCTCGTCCCGTCGGCACCTGCTGCCAGTGTGGCGCGGTATCCCGGAGCGGCGCGGTCAGGGCACCGCCGGCCGGGTCACTCCTCGTCGCCGGGAACGTCCTGCGGTTCGGCGTCCGGGCCCTGTGAGCGGACCCGCTGCACATGCTCCAGGGAGTCCCGCAGTTCGCCGAGCCAGTCGTCGGTGTGCCGCTGTACGAGACGGACGCACCAGGCCAGCGCGTCACTGCGGCTGCGGGCGACCCCGGCCGCGATGAGCGTGTCGAGGACCTCGCGTTCGGGCTGGCGCAGCCGGGTCATCACCGGCGCGGCGACATGCGTGAACAGGGCACGCTCGGTGCCGCACTCCACACCCCAGGAGACCTTCTTGCGGAAGCGGTGCTCCGCCTCGCGGGCCACCTCGACGCGGTCGTCCCGGGTGCGCTCGCGGAACTCCTGGATACGGGCCTGGAGCGCCGCCTCCTTCTCGGCGTCCGAGGCGCCTTCGGCGAGCTTCGGCTCGGGGATGCGGCCGACGACGGTGATCTCCTCACGGTCGACCGTCACCTCCGCCAGGCTCTCGAAGAGATCGTCGGGCAGGCGGCCTGCGAACCAGCCGCGCAGCTTCTCGCGTTGCTCCGTTGTAATCATGTAATGACGATTACTCCATTGCGAACAAGATGCAAGAGCTCCGGGAAGAAGTCCGCCGTAAGCGGAAGTCGAGGCGGCATGCCGGGTGAAGCGGAATGTTTCAGGCCTATTGCTGAGGCATGTCAATCCGGCCAGGTGGCCGTCGGCGGCGATCAACAACCGCTCAGTTCCGGGCCCCAGACGTTCGAATTCTGTAACTTCGCGCCACTGATTCAATACTCAAAGTTACCGAAACGCGTGGGGTCGATGTGTGTTTCCTGTGCGGACTCGGCAGACTCGCGCTCGCCGAACCGGCACTCGACCGAGCCGGTATCGCATTCGATCGAGCGGAAGGATGCACACAATGCCGAACACCGCGCGTTGGGCAGCGACTCTCACCCTGACGGCCACCGCCGTCTGCGGCCCCCTCATGGGGTCCGCCCACGCAGCCCCCGCCCTCGGCCCGTCCGGGCTCTACGCCCCCTCCGCCCTGGTGCTCACCACGGGCCACGGCCAGAGCGCGGCCGTCACCACTCCAGAACGCGCCGTCACCCTCAACTGCGCCCCGACGGCCTCCGGGACCCACCCGGCCGCGGTCGACGCCTGTGCCGAACTCCGGGCGGTCAAGGGCGATTTCGACGAACTGACACCCAGAAACGACGTCTTCTGTACGAGGCAGTACGACCCTGTGGTCGTCACGGCGGTCGGCGTCTGGCAGGGCAAGCGCGTCTCGTACGAGCACACCTTCGCCAACGAGTGCGTGAAGAACTCCTACGGGATGACCGTCTTCGCGTTCTGAGAGACCGGGATCGCGTGGCCGTCGTGGACATGGACCGGGATCCGTAGCTGGGGAGTGCGGGCCCCGTCGCGAGGCGCCATGTGATTTCGCACCGAGGGTCGGTCAGACGGAGTGGGGCCGTCGGCCGGCCCTCGGCATTTCTGCGTGCACGACCGGAACGACCGTGGCACGGCATCACACCCCGAGGTGTGATGCCGTGCCACGACCCGCTTTCCCGGAGGGCCGCGCGTTCCGCGACCCGGCTCTCCCGGAGGGCCCCGCGTTCCGCGAGGCGTCTCTCCCAGGAGCCCCGCGTTCCGCGACCGGTCCGTCCGCCCCGACCGGTGCGATCCGTGCGCCGCACGGCCCACGCGCGTCACCGTTGCGAGTCACTCGGGATGCCGACGCGGCCGAGGCGGCGTAGCGGTGGAGCATGGGTGTACTCCTCGAATGGGACCAGCGGCTGTTCACACGGGTGGCCGCGGTGCGGGTGCCCGGAGCCGATCCGGCGCTGCGGCGGCTCAGCCATGCGGCCAACCACGGACGCCTGTGGCTGGGCACGGCGGCGGGGATCAGCCTGGTCGGCGGGCCCGCCGGGCGCCGGGCGGCGCTCCGCGGCCTGGGCTCACTGGCGCTGGCCTCGCTCACCGTCAACACGCTGGTGAAGTGGAGCGCCCGGCGCCCCCGCCCGCTGCTGGAAGGCGTCCCCGCGATCAGGCAGCTGACCCGTCAGCCGCACACCACGTCCTTCCCGTCCGGGCATTCCGCCTCCGCCGCGGCCTTCGCCACCGGGGTCGCCATGGAGTCCACGCGCTACGGCGCCCTGGTCGCGCCCGTGGCCGCCGCCGTCGCCTTCTCGCGTGTCTACGTAGGGGTCCACTACCCGGGAGACGTGCTCGCCGGCGTGGCCATCGGCGCGGGCGCGGCCGCCCTCACCTGCCGCTGGTGGCCGCCGCGCCCCGTCGTACCGGCGCGGGAACGGCCCGCAGCGCGGGCGCCCGCGCTGCCGCTCGGCAAGGGGCTGGTCGTCTTCGTCAACGACCGGGCCGGTGTCGGGGCCGGGGCCGGGGTCGGCGCCGGCGCGCCCGCCGCACCGATGTCGCCCGCCGGGCGGCTGCGCGCCCTGCTGCCCGAGGCCGAGCTGATCGAGCGAGGTCCTGGCGACGACTTCGCGGAGCTGCTCGCCGCGGCGGCCGACCGGGCCGCGGAGATCGGTGGCGCGCTCGGCGTCTGCGGCGGCGACGGCAGTGCCAACGCCGCTGCCCGCGCGGCGGCCGAACGGGGCCTGGCGCTGGCCGTGTTCCCCGGCGGCACGCTCAACCACTTCGCGCTGGACGTGGGTGCCCGGGACTTCGAGGACACCTCCGTCGCGGTCGCCGGGGGCGAGGCGGTGTCGGTGGACATCGGTGTGGCCCGCTCGGCGACGGGTCAGGACATGCCGTTCCTCAACACGTTCAGCATCGGGCCGTACCCCGCACTCGTGCGTCTGCGGGAGGACTTGGAGACGCGCTTGGGCAGCGGGCCGGCGGCGGCCGTCGCGCTGGTCCGGGTGCTGAGCACCGCGCGTCCCGTCGAGCTGAACGTCAACGGCCGGCCCCGCCGCGTGTGGCTGCTCCTCGCGGGCAACGGCCGGTACGTCCCCGAAGGCCTCGCCCCCGCCTTCCGGCCGCGACTGGACGACGGGCTGCTCGATGTACGCCTGGTCGACGCCGACCACCGCCTCGCCCGTACTCGCCTCGTCGCGTCCTCGGTCCTCGGGACCCTGGGGCGCTCACGGGTCTACGGCGCCGAGCGGGTTCCCTGGGTGGAGCTGGACGGGGTCCTGGGCGCGGACACCCTCGCGTACGACGGCGAGGTCCACCCCGGCGCGGCCGGGTTGCGGCTGGAGAAGGAGCATCGCGCCCTGGTCGTGTACCGGCCCGCCCGGCCGCGCAGCGAACAGGTCCTGGAGGCGCGCCGGGTCGCCGCGACGGCCCGCTACCGGCGACGGGTGAGGGGCCGCCGTCTCCCTGCGGACGGCGGCCCCTCGACCTGATGGGTGACCGGGTCAGGACCCGGTCACATGTGCACGACCGGTGCGGCGTCCGGTACCTGGACCGGGTTGCCGCGGCGGTAGAGCACGAGCGCGATGAGCGCTCCGGCGGCGAAGAATCCGGCCGACCACCAGAAGGCGGTGGTGTAGCTCTCGATCGTCGCCCGGGCCTGGACCAGTTTGTCCGTCGCGTCCTTGCCCGCGAGGTAGCTGGTCGAGGCGCTCGCGGCGAGCGTGCTCAGCAGGGCCGTACCGATCGAACCGCCCACCTGCTGCATGGTGTTGACGGTCGCGGAGGCGACGCCCGCGTCCTCGGGGGCGATCCCGCCGGTGGCCAGTGACATGGCGGGCGGCATCACCATGCCGAGGCCGGCGCCGATCAGCAGCAGCGGCGGCAGGACGTCGGTCGAGAAGGACGAGCCGATGCCGATGCCGGTCAGCCAGGCCATGCCGAGCGCGGCGACCGCGAAGCCCGCGGGGATGACCGCCTTCGGCCCGATCCGGGGCACCAGGACCGTGGTGGAGACCTGGGCCATGACCATCAGGGCCGCCATCATCGGCAGGAACGCCACACCCGTCTTGGTGGGGCTGAAGCCGAGGTTCAGCTGAAGGTAGTAGGTGAGGAAGAGGAAGACGCCGAACATGCCCGCGCCGGTGATGAGCACCGCGAGGAACGAGGCGGCCCGGTTGCGGTCGAGCAGGACGCGCATCGGCAGCAGCGGGTGCTTCGCCCGCGTCTGCCACCAGGTGAACGCGCTCAGCAGGATTCCGCCCGCGACGAGGAAGCCCCAGGTGGCCGGTGAACTCCAGTCGTGCGTCTCGGCGTTGGAGAAGCCGTAGACCACGGCGAAGAGGCCGGTGGAGACCAGCAGGGTGCCCGGCAGGTCGAGCTTGGAGTTCGCCGCGTCACGATGACCGTTCAGCAGGACCCAGCCGCCGGCGAAGGCGACGACCGCGAAGACGAGGTTGACGAACAGCGTCCAGCGCCAGTCGAGCGCGTCGGTCAGCACGCCGCCGAGCAGCAGGCCCACCGCGCCACCGGCACCGGCGATCGCGCCGTAGACGCTGAAGGCCTTGGCGCGTTCCTTGGCGTCGGTGAACGTCGTGTTCAGCAGGGAGAGGGCGGCCGGCGCGAGGAGGGCGCCGAACACACCTTGCAGGGCGCGGGCGGTGACCAGCATCCCGAAGCCGGTCGAGGCACCGCCCAGGACGGACGCGCCGGCGAATCCGGCGACCCCGACCAGGAAGGCGGGCTTGCGTCCGAAGAGGTCCGCGATACGGCCGCCGAGCAGCAGCAGGGAGGCGAAGGCCAGGGAGTAGGCGGTGACGATCCACTGCCGGTTGCCGTCGGAGAAGCCGAGGTCCGCCTGGGCGGAGGGCAGGGCGATGTTCACGATGGTGGCGTCGAGGACCACCATCAGCTGGGCGATGCCGATGATCGAGAGGATCCACCATCGCCGCTTCGACGCGAGTGCGGACGTCGTGTCCGCGGCACCCGCGTGGGTGACTTTGGTCAGGCTCTGGGACATGGGAGAAGCACTCCAGGGAAGTCGCTCATTGCGTGTACGTAAACGAAACGGTTTCGTACACATCGACGTTTCGACCTTAAGCCCCGTCGAGCGAAACGGCAACGTTTCGCTAGGGGGTCGGGTGTGACCCCCGTCCCATCTATTCCTTGACGGTCATATAACCGTTGAGGCATATTGAAGCCATGTCCGACGACGCCTCTCTCTGGGCCGCCCTCGCCGACCCCCACCGGCGGGCGATCGTCGCGCTCCTCCTGGAGCGCCCCCGGGCCGTCGGTGAGATCGTCGAGGCGTGCGGGCTCAGCCAGCCGGGCACCTCGAAGCATCTGCGGGTGCTGCGCGACGCGGGGCTCGTCCGGGTACGTCAGGACGCGCAACGCCGGGTCTACGCCCTCGACCCGGCCCCGATCGCCGCACTCGACGCCTGGCTCACCCCGTACCGCACGCTGTGGAACCAGAGCCTGGACGCCCTCGGCCACCGCCTGGACGCCGCGGCGGGCGAGCCGTCGGACCACCCCGAAGAGCCGTTCCCGCACGATCGAAGGCGGCCGAACGGCGAAGCACCCCCAGGGGACGCACCTTCATCGGAAGCACCCTCACCGAAGGACTGAGCCATGTCCGCCGAAGCCACATCCCGCACCGGGACGTACCTCACCCTGGACGACGGCCGCCCCGCCGTCCGCTTCAGCCGCACCTACGACCACCCCGTCGACCGCGTCTGGCGGTTCGTGACCGAGCCCGACGAACTGGCCGCGTGGTTCCCCTCCCGCGCCGAGATGGAGCTGCGCCCCGGCGGCACGATCACGTTCAGCGGCGATCCGAACATGCCGGAGTCGACGGGCCGCGTCCTCGCCGTCGACCCGCCCCGCCATCTCTCCTTCGAATGGGGCGGCGACGAGCTGCGCTTCGACCTCGAAGCCGTCGACGGCGGGCACACCCGCTTCACGCTCACCAACGTGCTCGCCGAGCGGAACACGGCCGCCCGCAACGGCGCCGGCTGGGAGGTGTGCCTCACCGCCCTCGACGCGACGGCCCGCGGCGAACGGTCCGACGGCCCGCACGCCGGGGGAAGGACGGCCTGGAAGGAGATCTACGAGGCCTACGTCGAGGCCGGTGTCCCCTCCGGCGCGCCGGTCCCGGGGACGGACTGACCGCTCAGGCCAGCTGCCGCCGCACCAGCTCGTGCAGCCGCCCGCCCGTGTCCGCCAACAGCTGTGCGGGCGGGCCCTGCTGAGCCACCCGGCCGTTCTCCATCACGATGACACGGTCCGCGTCCAGCACCGTCGACAGCCGGTGCGCGATCACCACCCGGGTCGCGTTCAGAGCCTTGGTGCTCTCGATCACCGTGCGCTGCGTCGCGTTGTCGAGCGCGCTGGTCGCCTCGTCGAAGAAGAGGATGCGTGGCCGTCGTATCAACGCCTGGGCGATCATCAGACGCTGGCGCTGGCCGCCCGAGATCGCGCCGCTGCCCGACACGAGGGTGTGCAGGCCCATGGGCATCCGCCTGATGTCCTCGGCCAGTCCCGCCATCTCGGCCGCCTCCATCGCCTCCTCCGGCGTGTACGGCTCGGTGCCGCAGATGCAGTCGAGGACCGACCCGGTGAACGGCTGCGCGTGCTGGAGCACCACTCCGCACTGACGGCGTACGGCGGACTGGTCGAGGGCCCCCAGATCCTGGCCGTCGTACAGCACACTGCCCGACACCGGTCTGTCGAAGCCGATCAGCAGCCGCAGCAGGGTGGACTTGCCGCAGCCGCTCGGGCCGACGATCGCCACGAACTCTCCGGGCCGGATCGCGAACGACACGTCGTCGAGGACGAGCGGACCGTCGTCGGCGTACCGGAACGACAGCCGCCGCGCCTCGATCCCGCCGGACAGGACACCGGGACGGGTGCTCGCCCCGCGCACCTCGGGTGTCGCGTCGAGCACCGGCCTGATCTCCTCGAACATCGGCAGCGCGGCCGCCGCCGACACGAACGCGCCGGTGATCTGGGTGACCGAGGTCAGCAGCATCGTCATCGACGTGTTGAAGGTGAGGAAGCCGGCGGCCGACAGCGAGCCGTGCGCCGGGCCCGCCAGCAGCATGAACATCAGCAGGGAGCACAGCGGCAGATACACCGCGCCCATCACCGTCGTCAGGTTCTTGACGCGGCCGACCTGCTGCTGGAGCTCACGACTGCGGGCGAACTCGCCCGCCCAGGCCGCGTACGCGTAGTTCTCGGCCGCCGCGACCCGCAGCTTGGGCAGACCGCGCAGGGTCTGGAAGGCCTGGTTGTTGAGCTTGTTGCCGAGCACCACCAGACGGCGCTGTCCGCGCACCTGCCACAGACCGAGACCGAGGAACACGGCGGCGATCACCACGAGCATGCCGATCGCGGCCAGCGCCATCGGCACGCTGTACCAGAGCAGCAGACCCAGGTTCATCGCGCCGACCGTGGCCGCCTGCGCGAGCGTCGGGCCGACCCCCGCGAGCAGCCTGCGGATCGCGCTGATGCCCATCGCGGCACTGGCCAGCTCACCGGTCGAGCGGGCGGCGAAGAACGCCGTCGGCAGCCGCAACAGCCGGTCCCAGACGGCCGGTTGGAGACTCGCCTCGATCCGGCCCTCCATCCGCAGCAGCGTGAGGTTCTGCAACAGCATGAACGCCGCCGACACGACGCTGGTGACCATGAGCGCGAGACAGACCTGCACGATCAGGCCGTGCTCGGCCTTCGGAACGTACTCGCCGAGCACCCTGCCGGTCGCGATCGGCACCAGCGCGCCGATCGCGACGGTCACCAGCCCGCTGACCGCGAGGTTCCGCAGATCTCCGCCGGTGCCCGCGAGACAGAAGCGCAGCAGCCGCAGCGGAGTCGACTTCCGTTCGGGCAGCGGGCGGTAGAACATCACGGCCCGCGGCTCGAACTCCGCCGCGTTGGCCTTCTCGACCGGAGTCTCCCGCCCGGAGGACGGCTGCACGGCCACATATCCGCCGCGCCGCCACAGCAGCGCGACCGGCGCACCGGACACCGCCCGGTGGCCGACCAGCGGGCCGATGTCGTCGCGCCACCAGCGCCCGTCGAGACGCACCGCACGGGCACGGACCCGCGAAGCCAGCGCGATCCGCTCGACCGGGTCGAGCCGGTCGCTCTCCGTGCCGCTGCCCGCCCGCTCGGCGAGGGTGATCCCGGCCGCGCGGGCGACCAGTTCGCAGGCCGCGTACGTGGCGTCCGTCTCGGCCGCGGTCGGGCGCTTCGCCGACGGTCTGCCGATCGAGGCGAGCAGCGTGCGGTCGGCCTGGGCGCGGACGGCCTCACCGGCCTTGATACCCGCCGCCGTCCGGTCCTCGTGACCGGCCTCCAGCTCTTCGATCCAGCGGTCGAGCGTGGACAGCAACCGGTACTGCTGGTCGACCATGCCCTGCCAGACCCCGGAGTCCATCAGCAGATCGGCCGCCGCCTCGGCCCCGTAGAGGGAGCCGTACTGCACACTTCCCGGCGGGACCTGCATCCAGAAGACATCGTCGTCGGTGGGCGCCGCCGCGTGCTCCGTGGCCGTCGGGGCCTGGATGAGGATGGACAGACTGCGTCCGACGCCGAGGGAGAGCGCGTACTCCAGCGGGCTCTCCGTCGGCGGCACGTACTGCGGGTTGCCGTAGGCGTCGTACGACCAGGTCGTCGTGTCGGCCTGCTGATACAGCTCCCGCAATCCGATCCTGCGCACCTCGCAGTCGCGCAACGGCCTGCCGACCAGCGTGTGCTGAGGACCCGTCACCGGACCGAGCAGCAAAGAGCCCGCTTCGAGCCGGCCGAGGTGATGCCAGTGCCCCTGCTGCGCGGCGTCGACCGCGAACAGGTCCATCGCGCCAGCGGCCACCAGCCACAGGACCTGCGGGCCCTCCAGATCGAGACGGCTCAGCCCCACGCACCCGACCGGCACACCCATACCGCCGAGCGCGCCGAGCACGACGTCCTGCTCGTGGACACCCTCGTGAACCGTGGTCATCTCAACGCTCCCTGACCAGACCGGCGTACGGACCGCCGGCCGCCACCAGTGCCTCGTGCCGCCCGCGTTCCACGATCGTGCCGTGTTCGAGTACGACGATCTCGTCGCTGTCCCGCACGGTGCTGAGCCGGTGGGCGATCACCACGCAGGCGCAGCCGCGCCGGCGCAGGTTGTCCATGACGGTCTGCTCCGTCTCCGCGTCCAGGGCACTGGTCACCTCGTCCAGCACCAGGATGCTGGGCCTGCGCACCAACGCCCGCGCGATCTCCAGGCGTTGCCGCTGACCGCCGGAGAAGTTCCGCCCGTCCTGCTCGACCCGGCTGTGGATCCCGCCGGGACGGCGCGTGACGACGTCGTACAGTGCCGCGTCCTGAAGGGCGGCGACCACCGCGTCGTCCGGGATCGAGGGGTCCCACAACGCCACGTTGTCGCGGACCGTTCCCTCGAAGAGGAAGACGTCCTGGTCGACGAAGGACACGGAGGCCGCGAGCGCGCCGCGCGGGATGTCCTCCAGACGTCGGCCGTCGATGCGGATCGTGCCCTCCCACGGTGCGTACAGGCCCGAAATCAGCCGGGAGACCGTCGACTTGCCGCTGCCCGAGCCGCCGACCAGCGCGACCTGCTGCCCCGGGCCGACCGTCAGCGAGAACCCGGTGAGCAGCGGCCTGTCGAGCGGGCTGTAGCCGAACGTGATGTTCTCCAGCTCCACATGACCCTGCAGCCGCCGGGTCGAGTCGCCGGTGCCCGGGCGGGCGTAGAGCGGGTCGGCCCGGAAGTTCTCGACGTCCTTGAGGCGGGCCACGTCGGCGGCGAAGTCCTGGATACGGCCCGCGACGCCGTTGAGCCGGGTGATCGGCGCGGTGAAGCGGGTGACCAGTGCCTGGAAGGCGACCAGCAGACCCACGGAGACATGACCTTCGACCGCCCGCAGGCCGCCGATCCACAGGATCAGCGCGCTGTTGAGCGTCGCGAGCGTCGGAGCGACCACCCCGAGCCAGGCGCTCGGCACACCGAGCCGCTGTTGCTCCTCCAGTGTGGTGGCGTGCTGTCCGGCCCACTTGCGGAAGTAGCCGTCCTCGCCACCGGTGGCCTTCATCGTCTCGATCAACTGGAGCCCGGTATAGGCGGTGTTGGTCAGCCGGGCGGTGTCGGCGCGGAGCTTGGCGGTGCGGGTCGCGCGCAGCCGGATCACCACCCGCATCGCCACCACGTTGAGCAGCGCGACACCGATGCCGACGGCCGTCAGCTGCGGGTCGTACGTGTACAGCAGCACGGCGTACAGGACGACGACGACGGCGTCCACACCCGCGGCGGCGAGATCGCGGGCCAGCGTCTCGGCCACCGCGTCGTTCGACTGGAGCCGCTGCACCAGGTCGGCCGGGCTGCGCTGGGAGAAGAAGGTGACCGGCAGCCGCAGCAGATGGCGCAGGAAACGGGCGCTGGAGAGCGTCGAGGAGATGATGCGGCCGCGCAGCAGATTCGCCTGCTGCAACCAGGTCAGCACCACCGTCAGCAGCACCGAGGCGCCCATCGACGCGAACAGCACTCCGAGCAGCGAACTCTGACCGCCGATCAGATACTGGTCGATGAACGTCCGGCTGAGCGCGGGCACCGCCGCGCCGACCGCCACCAGGAGCAGGCTCGCCAGCACGGCGGCGGGCATCGTGCCCGAAGTGCCGCGCAGCCGGGCCGGCATGGCGCCCAGCACCCCCGGTTTCCGGCCGCCCCTGCGAAAGTCGGGGCCCGGCTCCATGACCAGGACGACTCCGGTGAAGCCGGTGTCGAAATCCTCCATCGGTACGAAACGACGGCCCTTGCCGGGGTCGTTGATGTGCACGCCCCGGCGCCCGAAGCGGCGCCCCATGCCGTCGTACACGACATAGTGGTTGAACTCCCAGAACAGGATCGCGGGCCCCCGCACCTCGGCGAGCGCGGCCGTGTCCATCTGCATGCCCTTGGCGGTCAGGCCGTAACTGCGCGCCGCCTTCAGCAGGTTGCTCGCCCGCGAACCGTCCCGCGAGACACCGCACGCGATGCGCAGCTCTTCGAGCGGGATGTGCCGGCCGTAGTGGCCGAGCACCATGGCGAGCGACGCCGCACCGCACTCCACGGCCTCCATCTGGAGAACGGTGGGGGTGCGGACGCTCTTGACCCGGCCCTTGGGAACGCTGCGCCGGGGCGGGGCGGCGCGCCGTCTGCTGCGGGTGTCCGGTGCGGTGGTCACGGCAGGAGCCAATCGACGGGGCGCTGACCGGCCAGCCGGATCGAAGCCGTGGCGAGGGTCATGGAGGTGAGTGCGTACGGCGGCCCGTCGGCGGACGACCACTTGAGGCCGCTCTCGGTGGCGGACGAACGGTCGAGCCGGACCAGGACGGCCACGGGCCTGCCCTTGTCGGTGAACTGCTGGCCCAGTTGACTGTCGCCGAGGTAGGCGGCGATCTGCTGCCCGGTCTGCGCCTGGCGGCCCACCGTCTTCACATGGCCGCGCAGTACTCCGTACCGCTGGGCCGGCACCGACTGGACGGTGAGGTCGACGGCGGCGTCGGCGGGAATCGTGGCGGCGCTTCCGGCGGAGACGTACACCGTCGCGTACAGCGGGTCGTCGGCGTGGGCGACCTTCTCCACGGCGGCCACGTTCGCGCCGGTCGAGATGATCGCGCCGATCGTGGCGGCGAGCGCGGTGACACGGCCCGCGGCGACCGTGCGGACGACGGCCGTCTCCCCTTGCGCCGTACGGACCTTCAGCACGGGGGCGTTCGCGGGGAGCCGTTCGCCCTCCTTCGCGAGGACCGCGGTGACCTGGCCGGCGACGGGGCTCTGCAGGATGTAGCTGCCCTCCGCGTGGGTGAGGACGGCGGGCGCGCCGACCGTGGAGGCGACGCTGCCGGTCACGGCCCAGACGGACGCGGCGGCCATGGCGACGACCGTCACGGACAGGACGAGCCAGCCCTGCGGGCGGGCGAAGCGCACCGGAAGGTCGAGCTCTTCGGGCGACCGCAGCTTGGCGAGGGCCTGTTGGCGGAACTGCACGGGACTTCCCTCACCTGTTCGAGAGGCCTATGGCACCCGAGAGTCCCGGAACCGGTGGGGCGGTTCCGGGACTCGGCGGCGTGAAACGCGATCAGAGACCGGCGACCAGGCCGGTGACCGGGGCGGTGTTCAGGCCGGTCACACCCTCGACGGTGCCGACGGCCGTGCCGACGATGCCGGAGACCGGGGCAACGCTGTCCACCAGGCCGGTGACGGTGCCGACGGCGTTCAGCGCGAGGCCGCCGGAGACGTTGTCGAGGTCGGCGTCGGAGATCTCGGCGGTCTCGACACGGGGGGTGGAGTTCATGATGGAACTTCCCTTCATATGGATATTCACAAGGGGGAGAGCGGCCCCCCTCTGGGGGACAGATGACGGCCGCCACCGCAGGGGTGCGGCTCCCGTTCCTGGGAGCGGTGCCGCGACCTCCGCGGTGCAACGGATCAAAGCACGGGCGCGGGGCGCGCTTCCAATCAACCAGGGCTCTCACCTGGGCACTTGTGCTCCGCGGGCGGTGAACCGTGCAGGTGTCCACACGCCTCTGCGGCCACTTCTTCACATGCTGCGCGGCATCGATCCACGCGAACCCTTGCCGCTCCCGTACCGAATGGGACAGTCCCGGTCCAATGGCACGCAGGGGGGCGCACGCCTGTGCAGATCTCTCGTACGCGGTGCCCTCCATGAGCATGGGCTGTGCAGATTCCCTGAACCCGGGATTCCGTTCTTGATCGCCGACGGAGCGTCGCCACTCGGTTGCGCACCGTGGCGACGGGTGGGTGGCATGGCGGGCGCCCGTCGGCCGGGTGGGCGGCGAACTCCGCCCGCCCGGGCAGGGAGAGGGCCGCCCGCCGTGCACAGGACTCGCCGCCCGGTGGGCGGGGCGCGGGCGGCCCGGGGGCGCGGCCGTCGTCGCTCAGCCGAGGATCGCGTACACCGTGCTCGCCCGCGCCGCGATCTCCGTCGACCCCTCGGCGGTCATCGTGATGTCCGCGAAGGCCATGCGGCGGCCCAGTTTGGTGAGGACCGCCTCGATCAGCACGTCGGCGTCCGTCACCGCCCGCTGGAAGCTCGTGGACTGCTGAACGGTCGTCATCGGGACGAAGGCGCCGCGGGCCGCGGAGACCGCGATCACCGTCGCCGTGTCGGCGGCCGCCATCAGGGCCTGGCCCGACAGGGAACCACCCTCCCGGGCCAGTCGCGCGGACCACGGCAGGCGCAGGACGGCGCGGTGGTCGTCCAGCTCCGCCACCGACAGACCGAGGTCGAGCACCCAGGGGGCGAAGTTGGCGGCGAGGATCTCGTCGGCTTCCGGGAGCGTCAATGTCATACGGCGCATTGCTTCGAATTCCCGGCCCCGTACGGAGGAAATCGCCCGATTGTCTCCGCAATCAATGCCTTTGGTGAGACCAACTCCCGCAATTTGCAATGGCAGTTGAACGCCCCGGGTGACGCACGCGTATCAACAGGCAACCAGGCGCCCCCCAGTCAGCTGCCGGACGCGGCATCGACCCCGTCCCCAGGAGGTCAAGAGTTGAGTCACAAACGGATACCCAAGCGCAAGGCCGCCATCGCGGTGGGCAGCGTTGCGGCCCTCGGAGCAGCGGCTCTTCTGCTGCCCCACGCCAACGCGTCGCAGTCGCACGGGGACGACGCCGCTCCCAGAACGTTCAAGGCGACCGATGTCTCGGGTGTCGCCAACATGCTCGCCACCCAACTGGGCGACGCCTTCGCGGGGTCGTACTACGACGCGGCGAAGAAGCAGCTCGTCATCAATGTCGTCGGTAACAACAGCAACGTCGTCAATCAGATCGAGCAGGCCGGCGCCGTGGCGCACCAGGTGCAGAACAGCACCTCGGCGTTGCAGGCCGCCGCCAAGACGCTGAAGGCCGACGCGACGATCCCCGGCACGGCATGGGCCGTCGACCCGAAGACCAACGAGATCCAGGTGACCGCGGACTCCACCGTCACGGGCACCAAGTGGAACACCGTGGAGTCGACGGTCAAGAACCTCGGTTCGGGCGTGGCGACCCTCAAGAAGTCCGCGGGAACCTTCAAGACCTTCGTCGACGGCGGCGACGCCATCTTCGGCGGCAATGTGCGCTGTTCGCTCGGCTTCAACGTCACCGCGGGCGACGGCACCCCCGCCTTCCTCACCGCGGGTCATTGCGGTGTAGCCGCCGCCAAGTGGTCGGACTCGCAGACCGGTGCGTCCATCGCCACCGTCGACCAGGCCACCTTCCCCGGCAATGGCGACTTCGCCCTCGTCAAGTACGACGACCCGGCCACGCAGACGAACAGCGCGGTCAACGTCGGCAACGGGCAGAGCGTCCAGATCAACCAGGCCGTCGACGCCGCCGTGGGCCAGCAGGTCTTCCGGATGGGCAGCACCACCGGTCTCCACAACGGCAACGTGACCGGCCTCGACGCCACCGTGAACTACCCGGAGGGCACGGTCACCGGTCTCATCCAGACCGATGTGTGCGCCGAGGCGGGCGACAGCGGTGGCTCCCTGTTCACCCAGGACGGCGGCGCGGTCGGCCTGACGTCGGGCGGCAGCGGCGACTGCACCGCCGGCGGCGAGACCTTCTTCCAGCCGGTCACCACCGCGCTGGCGGCGGTCGGCGCGACGCTGGGCGCGGGAGACGCGGGCGCCGGGGCCGGCTCCGCGGACCCGAGCGCGAGCGCCAGTGACGCGGCGGGCGGCGCAGCAGACCAGAGCGGCGCGGCGGACCCGAGCGCGAGCGCCAGTGACGCGGCGGGCGGCGCTGCAGACCAGAGCGGCGCGGCGGGCGACCAGTCCGGCGCGGCGGGCGACCAGTCCGGTGCCGGGATGAACGACGGCTCGAGCGTGGTGGCCACTCCCTGAAGCCGGTGACTCCGGCGATCAAGACCCACTGACCGGCCAACGGAACAGGGAATTCCGGTCGACAGTGGACAGGTCCGGCCCTCCGGCGGGAGGGTCGGACCGCTCCTTTTTTCACGAGCCGTGCCGGCTTTCACGAGCCGTGCCGGTTCTCGCGGGCCGGGTCAGCGTTTACGAGCCGGGTCAGCGTTTACGGGCGGGCCGTGTCAGCCGGCGTCCGTACCCGCAGCAGAAGCAGCGCGACATCGTCCGGCCGCTCCTGGCCGCCCACCTCGCCCCGCTGGAGCAGACTGTCGGCCAGCTCGTCCAGGGGCTGGTCCCCGGTCGCGGCGAGGCGTCGCGCGAGGTCGGCGAGTGCGTCCTCGATGTCGACGCCGGGGGACTCGATCAGGCCATCGGTGTAGAGGGCGAGCACGGACCCGGGGACGAGCGGCACCTCCGTCGTCGGATAGACGGCGTCGGCGTCGATCCCGAGCAGCGGCCCACCGGCCAGGTCGAGCACCTTGACCTTGCCGTCCGGCCGGCGCAGCAGCGGCGGCGGATGCCCCGCGCGCGCCATCACGGCCACCCCGCGTGCCGGGTCCAGACGCAGATACAGACAACTGGCGAACAGCTCGGCCCCGAGGTCGATGAGCAGCCGGTTGGTGCTCCCCATCACCTCCTCCGGCGCCTGGCCCACCGCCGTGTACGCGCGTACGGCGGTGCGGATCTGCCCCATGAGGCCGGCGGCCGTCACGTTGTGCCCCTGCACATCCCCGATCACGGCCGCCGCCCGGCCCTGCGAGGACACCAGGTCGTAGAAGTCCCCGCCGATGTCCATGCCCCGGGTGGCCGGCAGATAGCGCGCGGCCGCCTCGATCGAGGCCAGCGGCGGAAGCGAGCTCGGCAGCAGCGCGGCCTGCAGACCCTGCGCCAGCTGGAGTTTGGCGTCGTAGAGCAGAGCACGCTCCAGGGCCTGGGCGATCAGCCCGCCCAGACTGGTCAGCACCGCCCGCTCGTCGGTCGCGAAGTGGTGGGACTGCGCGTACCCGAGGACGCAGGTGCCCACCGGTCGCCCGGAGGCGATCAGGGGCAGATAGGCCCACGCGCCCATGCCGTCGGGTGTCGAGTACCGCGAGGGATACAGCCGTTCCAGCTGCTCGCGCGAGTCGAAGAACGCGGGCACACCGGTGTTCAGCGCCTGGGTGCCCGGGGTCTGCTCGCTCATCGGCAGCCCGTCGAAGCGTTCCACGGTGTGTGCGTCCGGATAGCCGCGATGCCCGAGCACGTGCAGGCGGCCGGCCCGGGTGCCGAGGACGACCAGGGCCTGACTGCCGACGGCGGGCGAGATCTCGTCCGCGATCAGCTGCACCACGTCCTGCACGCCCGCCGCCTCGGTCAGCGCGCTCGCCAGACTCAGCACGTGGGAGATCGTCACCAGGCGCGGGCTGCCGTCGCTCGGCTGCGGCCCCGCCCGTGTCATCTCGGACACCGGCCGGGCCCGCGAGATACGGACGCTCAACCCGGTCGTACCCGGATACAGGCGGAACGACAGCCACTCGCCCGGGGGGCGGAGTGCGACGAACGAGGTCACGTGCTGGCTGATCAGGGCCGCCCGGTACTGGTCCTCGTAGACCGGGTCGTTCAGCCAGGGCACGGCCGCCCACAGTTGGGTGCCCAGGAGCTGGCTGACGGGCACGTCGAGCAGCTCGGCCGTCGCCGCGTTGGCGAAACCGACCCGTCCGTGCAGATCCAGCGAGCACAGCCCGTACGGCAGTCGCGCCACCATCCGCGTCGCCTCCACCGTGCCGAGCGTGCCGGCCGGCGCCGCCGCGCCCGGCCGCAGGAGGTCGGGCTCGGGGTGCGGCGGGCGGTTCTCCACGGCGGCCCGCTCCAGGCGCAGCGCGAGCCGGTCACAGGCCGCGGTGAGGTGTTCCCGCTCCCGGTCGGAGAGGTCCGATGGATGGGAGCCGGGCCAGGTCACGTAGACGGCGCCGTACACGGTGGTCGCCGTCGCCACCGGAAGCGCCGCGAGGGCGAAGGGGTACGGGAGCACCACCGCGATCCGGGGATACCTGCGAGCCATCTGGTGCTCGCCCCCCACCCAGATCAGCCGCCGCTCCCGTACCGCGTCGGCGACCGGGATCGGAGCGCTGAGCCCCACGCGTTCCCAAGGCGCCGCGAAGGCCCGCGGCAGCCCGGCGGAGACCGCCATCTCCAGCACCGGCTCGTGGGAGGCCAGCAGGTACACGGCTCCCGAGTGGGCGTGCACATCGTCCAGCATCGCGGCCAGCGTCAGCGACAGCAGCGGCCGCCCCACCGGGGTCGGTCGGCCGGCCGGCGCCTGTGCGGCCTCCTGCCCGTCGGACACGCCGACCACCTCCTCGCGGGGCCGTCGACGGCCTCCGCACTTCCAGGGATCAAGGCTCCCCCCTGAAGGCCCATCGCGCACGGCGAGCGGAGTCGGCGGACCCGCAGGGCACCGCCCGGTGGGCTCAGGGCCACGCTCACCGGGCGGAGGGACGGAGCGGCGCGCCGGCCCTCGCGCGCGCCCCCGAGCCACCTTTTGGCCGATTCTTCGCGACGGCGCGCGGTCGCAAGCGCCGAACAATGGGCACGCGCACAGGGCGAGTACGCCGTCGCGAGGTCACCCGAAGGAGTCGACGTGATCCGGGTACTACTGGTGCACGACGCGTGTCTGGTGCGGCAGGTGCTGGCCGAGTGGCTGGACCGAACGCCGGACCTCGGCGTGTACGACACCCCGTGGGACAGCGCGCCCGGCCGGGTCCGGTCGGTCGTACCGGACGTGTGCGCGGCGGACCTGGACTGCGCCGGCTCGGACGGCATCCCGCTCTCCGACCTGTGCGGCCGGGGCACGGGAACCCCGGCGCCGAGACTTCTCGTTCTCGCCAGCGCGAACAGACCAGGACTGCTCCGGCGGGCCGCGGAGGCCGGCGCCGTGGGCTACGTCGACAAGGAGGGCCCGCCCGAGCGCCTGCTGTCGGGGATCCGCCGGGTCGCCGAGGGAGAACGCTTCGTCGACGAGTCGCTGGGGTTCGGCTTCCTCAAGGCCGCGCAGATGCCGCTGACCCGGCGCGAGCTGAGCGTGTTATCCCTCGCGGCCGCGGGTGCCTCCATCGCCGAGATCGCGGGCAGCCTGCATCTGTCCCACGGGACCGTGCGCAACTACATGGCGGCGATCACCCGCAAGACCGGGGCCCGTAACCGCATCGACGCGATCCGGATCTCGCAGGGGGAGGGCTGGCTGTGAGTCCGTCCGCGACCAGCTGCCGGTCAGATCGCGGTAGAGCGGTGATCGCTCCACGAGTTCGTCGTGGTCGCCGAGGACGGCCCGGCGGCCGTCCAGGACCAGCACCCGCGCGGCACGGCGCGCCGAGCTGATGCGGTGCGCCACCACCACGAGGGTGCCGCCAGGTCGTGCGGCGAAGGCACGCTCCGCGCGTTCCTCGGCCTCCGGATCGAGGTGGCAGGTCGCCTCGTCCAGCAGTGCGAGGGGAGCGTACGAGAGATATGCCCTGGTCAGCGCGATCAGCTGTCGCTCGCCCGCGGACAGGGCCCGCGGGTCGACCTCGGCCGCGGGGCCGCCGAGCCGCTCCATCAGACCGTCGAGTCCGACCGCCTCGGCCGCGGCGCGCAGCTCCGTCTCCGGTACGGGACGCGGCCGCAGCTGCCCCAGGTTCTCCGCGAGCGTGCCGGTGACGACGTACGCCTCCTGAGGGATGAGGACCCGCTGTCCACAAGCCGTCGGACCGCGCATCGGCTGTATCCGCGCCGACCCTCCCCGCGCCCCCCGACCGTGTTCCTCCCGCCCGGGTGCCGCCCGGCCGCGCACCGGTTGTCCGTGCACCCGGATCGTGCCGCTCGTCGGCTCCAGGAGTCCGGCGACGAGTGCCACGAGCGTGGATTTGCCGATGCCGCTGGGGCCCACGACCGCGAGGTGGGCGCCCTGGGGGACACGGAGATCGAGGTTCTCGATGACAGGGACGGCGCCGGGGCCGTAGGCGAAGGTGAGGGCGCTGACGGAGACCGCGGGGCAGTCCGCGTGGTGAGCGGCGCAGGCCGGAACGCCGAGAGGGCGGGGCCGCGTGGACGGCGGGGCGGGTCCGTCGGCCGTTGGCCCTGCCGCCTGCCGCGCAACGGCCGGGCCGGCCGCCGCCGGGGGCGGGTCCGGTGTCAGCCGGCGCAGCACCACCGCGAGCCGGGAACCGCTGGTGCCGAGGCCGTGGACCAGGTTCTGCAGGGCCGGCAGCAGGGACTGGGTGACATAGGCGAGCGCGCCGACCAGCGCCCCGGGGGTGACGCCGTGAGCGAGCAGCCAGGGCGCGGTCGCGAGCAGCAGGACGAGGGGGAGCTGCCCGCCGACGGCGAGGCAGGCCACGCGCAGGACCCCCCAGCGGGCCAGCGACCGCGCCGCCCGCAGCTCGACGGCGACGCGCGCCCCCGCTTCGGCGGTGACCAGGGCCTCCGCCCCGGCCGCCGTGATGTCCCGCAACCCCGGGCAGATCCGGCCCAGGTGGGCGGCGATCTCCTCGTCGGCGACGAGGAACGCCTCCTGCCTGCGCGCCAGCGGACGCAGCGTCAGGGCGAACAGGGCCACTCCGGCCGCCAGTGGCGGTGCCACCACCAGGAGGAGAAGCGGGTCGAGCGAGCAGAGCCCGATCAGGGCGCCCGAGGCCGTGAAGAGGAAGGAACGCGAGACCATCACCAGGCCCGCGAAGGTGTCCCGGGCGATCTCCACCTGCTGGGTGAGCCCGGAGAGGGCGCCACCGTCGCCCTCCCGCACTCCACGCGCCACCACGTGCCGCACGAGCTGGTCCCGCAGCGGTTCGACGAGCGCGGCGACACACCCGTACACCCGCCGCGTGCCGTACGCCCCGACGACGACGGCGAGTGCTCCGACGCCCAGCCAGCCGAGCCCCGTACGCGCCCGGCCGGCCAGGAATCCCTCGTCGAGCGCCCGCGCCAGGGCGTAGCCCATGAGGAAGGTCTGCCCCGCCTCCACCACCGACCAGGCGGCGAGCGCCGCGACCGCACGCCGACGGGCACGCAGAAACCTCAGCCCGCGCCGGTACACCGTCATGAGGGGCCGTCCTTCCGCCCGGCCGCCGCTGCGAGGTCATCGCCTTCGTCCTCCTCGGGGCCGGCCGCCCGGGGAGTGCCGCTCGCGCCCCGCACCGTTTCGGCCGCGCCGAACAGGGCGCGGTACTCCGGTACGCGCCACAGCTCCGTATGCGGTCCCAGCGCCCGCACCCGTCCGCCGTCCAGCCAGGCCACCCGGTCCGCGCGCGCCGCCGTGGACGCCCGGTGGGCGATGACCAGGCGGCTGGAGTCGGGGGAGGGCCGGAAGAGGGCTTCGGTGATGTGGTGTTCGGTGACCGTGTCGAGGCTGGACAGGGCGTCGTCGAGGATGAGCAGCCGGCCGCCGTGGGCGAACACCCGGGCGAGGCCGAGGCGTTGGACTTCGCCGCCGGACAGGGGAGCGTCGGCGCAGCGGGAGTCGTACCCCTGCGGGAGCCGGCGCACGAAGGAGTCGGCACGGGCGGTGCGCGCCGCGTTCCGGACACGGTCGGCGGAGGCCGCGCGGACACCGAGCGCGATGGTGTCCGCGATGGTCTCACCGAGGAGGGCGGGCCGTTCGAAGGCGTGGCCGACCGCTTCGCGCAACGCGTCATGGGACAACGCGTTCAAGGGCACGCCGTCGAGACGGACTTCGCCGTCGTCCGGGTCGGCCAGCCGCCCGGCGACCGCGGCGAGCAGGGACTTGCCCGATCCCGAGCGGCCCACGACGGCGAGCGTGCCGCCACCGGGAACGGTGAGGTCGATCCCGTCGAGTACGGGACGCCCACCGCGCCGCACGGTCACGCCACGCAGCTCCAACTCCCCCTGCCCCCACCGCAGGGGGAGAGTCCCGTAGGACATCGGCGGCACCGCCGGCACCTCGGCGAGCCGTCGTGCCGCCGTCCGGGCGCGGACCAGTCCGGACAACTGCCCCACCAGGACGCCGACTCCGGTCGCCAGCACCGTGTACCGGGACGCCGCCAGCAGATCGCCGACGGACAGCCGGTGGTGGACGAGCAGCACGCCCGCGACGGCCAGCACCCCGATCTGCAGGAGCGGGGCCACGGTGACGGCCCGCGCGGCGGCGCGTCCCTGGACCCGCCACATGAGGCGGCCCTCGCGGGAGAGGTCGGACAGCGGCCGGAGTATCCGCGCTGTCTCACGGCCGACCGTCCCGCCGGCCGCGATCGTACGGAATCCGCCGATCGCCTCCGCCAGACCGCCCGCGATCAGACCCTGCGCCTCCTGGTAGCGCGCCGCGCAGCGCGAGGAATCGCGGGTGAGGGCGCGCAGCAGCAACATCAGTACCGGGGCCCCGCAGAGGAACACCGCCGCCAGTCGCGGATCGACGAGCCAGAGCGCCACGATCGCGCCGCCCGGCGCGGCGAGCGCCGCGAGAAGTGCCGCGGCGGTCGCGGGCGCCGTGCCCGCCTGCGCGGCGTTGCCGACGAGCCGCGCCACGAGGTCGCCCGGCCCGAACCGGCCGACGGCCCGGGGCCCGGCGGACAGGACATGGCCGACCAGTCGCAGCCGCAGCCAGGCGGTGACGCGTGCGGTGGTGGTCGCGCCGAGGACGGTCTCGCCCGCGTCGAGCACGGCGAGAAGCAGCACGAGGGCGGTGCAGACGAGCACCCAGCGGGTGGCCCGCGCGCCTTCGGGATCCGCCAGCACGAGGTCCAGTGCCCGGCCCAGCGCGAAAGGCAGGAACAGGTTCGCGGCCGTCGCGGCCGTGCTCGCGAGGCACAGGACGACGCAGCGGTGGCCACTGTGTCGGGTGGCGGCGCGCAGCAGCGGCGCGCCGGGAGACGTCCGGATCTCGGCTGCGGTGAAGGTGTCGGCTGGAGTGGTCACGCGGTGGAGGTCCCTCGTGTCCCGGCGCCGGGCGGGACCCCGGGCGGCCTCTCCTCTCGGGGTGAGAACCGCCCGGGGCCGTACCGGCACGCTGCCGTCAGAGACAGAGCAGAATGCTCGCGGCGGAGACGCAGGAGAGCAGGCTCACCGTGCTGGCACCGCCACCGGTGTGCTCGTCGGACTCCATCGTCTGCAGGTCGAGAAGTGCCATCTCGTTTCCTTTCCCTTGATCGGGGACGGGGGTTGGTCGAGTCACGACTCCGCCTGGTGCGGAGCCGCGTGCGGGGGACCGCCGCAGAGCGGCGGCAGGAACGGCAGTTGGGCGGGGACCGCGCCGTCCAGCGCCGCGCCGAGCGCGAGCAGGCACCCTGCCGTTCCGGTGCCCAGGTCCATGGAGAGCCGCATCATCTGGTGCCCGGGGAAGGCCAGTCGGCCGTCGTAGGACATCGCGAACCAGCCGAGCCCGGCGACCTGTTCGGCGAGCCGCTCCGGTACGGCGCCCGGCGTACCGGTGCGGGCGAGGTGCAGGATCATCCCCGCGCGGCCCTGGAAGAGGCCGGGCTGAGCGTAGAAGCGGGAGGTCGCGGCGGTGAGGATCCCGGAACGCGCCCGCTCGAACTCCTCGCGGTCAGGCACCGCGTGGACGAGCAGGTCGTCCAGGACCATGCCGACGCCGGCGCTGCCGTCGCCGAGATAGGGCAGGGTGCGCCCGCCCTCGTCGACCTCCAGGGCGCCGCCCTCGCGGACGACACAGCGGTCCAGGTCACTGCGTAACGCCTCCCCGGCCGCGGCGAGAAGCGCCCGGTCCCCGGTGTGCTCGTAGCGGCGGAGCAGGAAGAGTGCGGGACCGCTCGCGCCGCGCAGCAGACCGGCCCTCCGGCGCGGGGCGTCGGGGCGTGGTCCGGTGAGCCGGTCGACGAGAATCCGCTCGGCCTCGGCGGCGCGCTCGGCCAGTTCCGGCTCGCCCGTCGTGCGCGCGAGGTGTCCGAGCACCAGACCGAGTCCGGCGAGGCCGCCGCGCAGGTCGGAGGAGAGGTTCTGCCACCGCTCCCGGAGGATGCCGTCGATCAGGTCGAGCGCGCGCCGGCGGTGCCCGAGCCCATCGAGGACGTACGCGACGCCCGCGAGCCCGTCGTACAGCCCGAGCGGCGTCCCGGCCGGCACCGGGTCGGTGTGGTCGAGGAGCCAGCGCTCGCCCTCCTCGTAGCGGCCCGCCCCGCTCGCGGTCAGCGCGTACAGCACGCCCGCGGCGCCATGTGCGAGTCCGAGCCCGCCGCCGTCGGAGAACTGGGCGATGTCGCCGGGGAAGAGCCGGTCGTCGCGCTCCGGTGTGGCCGACGCCAGGATCGCCCCCGCCATCGAGTCGCGGGAGGCCGGCCAGTCACCGGGCTCGGGGAGCGAGGAGACCGATTTCCGGCGGAGTGCGGGGCCCGATTCCCGGCGGAGCGCGGAGACCGCTGCCCGCGGGCCCGGGGGGAGTGGCTCACGGCCGGGCGAGGGGACCGGATCCCTGGGGCGAGAGACGGGCGGGGGCGCGCCGGCCCCTTCGTCGCCGGGAGCCGTAGTGGTGGTGTCACCGGCGTCCCCTTCGCCGTCCGGAGCGGGAGCCGTTGTGTCACCGGCGTCCCCGGTGATCTCGGCGACCGCCTCCGCGAGGAACGCCTCGGGCACGTCCGGGAACTGGCCGGCGATGACCTCCGCCAGATGTGCGGCCTTGCCCCGGTCGATCACGAAGAGCGTGGTGACCGGCAGGAACAGCGCGAGCCGCAGACACGCCAGCGCGTACCGGTCGACGGCGGTGCCTCTGCGGTCCCGCGGT
This sequence comes from Streptomyces sp. NPDC026500, assembly GCF_055567635.1. NCBI lineage: Bacteria > Bacillati > Actinomycetota > Actinomycetes > Kitasatosporales > Streptomycetaceae > Streptomyces > Streptomyces sp. NPDC026500. The sequence continues at coordinate 211,593 of NZ_JBVHQB010000011.1, forward strand.
GCGAAGAACCCCGGGTGGGCGACGACTTGGCGGCCGTTCTCCTCGACCGGCGCCGCGGCCTCGAAGTCGAGCAGCGACACCGACTCCCCGTCGGGCGCCACCATGATGTTGAAGACGTGCAGGTCGTTGAAGACGATCCCGCGGGCGTGCACCGCCTCGACGGCCTCCTCGACCCGGCGATGGACGCGCAGCGCCCAGGCCGTGTACGAGGCGACCGCGTCCGGAGCCGGTTCGGGGGTGAGCAGCGGATGGCGCTCGGCGAAGTAGGAGTTGAGGGGCCGCCCCTCCAGGAAGTCCATGACGAGAAAGCGGTGGTCACCGAGGGTGAACCAGTCCCGCACCCCGGGCACCACGTCCAGTCCGGCCACCCGCTCCAGGGCCCGCTTCTCGCGTTCGAGACGGGTGATCGCGTCGGCGCCGTCAGCGGCGAGGCCCGCGTGCGGCCGTCCCTCCTTGAGCACGACCCTGCGTCCGTCGCGGGTGTCGGTGCCCGCGTACACGCCGCCGCCGTTGGAGAAGTGCAGGGCCTTCTCGACGCGGTACGGGAGGTCGCCGACCGTCGTCGTGTTCCGCGCCGCGAGCTGCGGTTCCAGGAACGCGGGCAGTGGCACCCAATCCGGCACCCGGAACGAGGGCTGCCGCCGGTCCGGCACCAGCGTTCCGGTGTCGTCCCGCACGGCCGGAACGAGCGACCCCTGCTCGTCGACGACGAAGGCGCGGGCGAACGCGCCGTACCGGACGTACAGCGGGCCGTCGTTCCAGCGCAGATCGGTGAGGATGTACGGCCCCTCGAAGCCGTCCAGCAGCGCGCCCAGCTCGCGCAGCACCTGGTGGAGGTGATCCTCGTCCGCCGGGTAGACCGTCACGAACTTGCCGCTGGTGTCGCGGGCCGCGTACTTGGTGTTCCGCAGATGCAGCAGGTGCGGGCCCGGCACGAACTTGAACGGGATGCCGCGCGGCACGCAGTAGTCCCACACGATCGCGGCGATCTTCTCCGCGTTCTCCCGGGTGGCCGAGGCGTGGACCTTCCAGCCCTGGGCCGGCCCAGGGAGCGCGTCGCCGTCCCGGTCGACCGGTGTCAGCGTCAGCCAGTCGCCGATCCGTGCCGAACGCCAGCCCTCGGGCACCTCGCGCAGCGCCGCCCCGTACGCGGGCGGAGTGCTCCGCCCGCCCCCGGACAGCCTGTCCGGGGTCTCGTAGAAGTGTCGGTCGGCGAGTGCGTAGACCTCGTACCGCTTGTCCATGCCCATTCCCCTCGGCCCGGTGTCACCGAGGCTTCCAGTCGGCAGGAGGCACGGACAGTCACGCCTGTCACGAGATCGCTGTGCGAAACGCATGAATAAAGATGGATTCGATTTCGTTCGATTGGCCGTACCGCATGGGCTCCCCGGCAGGCCCGACAGGTCCGGAATGGTCACAGGGGCTGCGCCGGAGCCCGGGAAGCGCTGTAATTGCGGCGTGGTCAGTGAGGGTGCTGCGGAACGCGGAACGAGAACGTCGCGCGCCGAACTTGCCCTGAAGACGCTTACCGCGGACCTCGACCCGCGCGAACGGCTGCACCGCCTGCTCGAACAGGCACTCGTTTTCACCGGTGCCGCCGTCGCCGCCGTGTACTCACCGAGTGTGAGTGGCGGCGAACTGCATCTGGCCGAGTCCGCGGGAGTGCCCAGGACGCTGTACGGGCTCCGCGACAGCTACCCCCTGTCCGGCGGCTCCCCGGCCGCCGAGGCCCTGCGCTCGGGACAGCCGTGCTGGCTGGGCCCGGAGGAGCTCGCCCGCTGCTCCGACTCCCGGCGGCTGTCCTCCCAGGACTTCTCGCTGGCCGTGCTGCCCCTGCGGGACAACGGCTGCATGGTCGCCGTCAGCGAGGGCCCCGACGGTTTCGGCCCCGAGGACCGGGCCTGCCTCGCGATGCTTGCCGAAGCCATCGTCTGCCCGCCGGCCCCGCTGCCGGAGGACGCGGCCGACCTGCCCGCCAGCTCGTTCAGCCTCGCCATGGACACAGGGCGGGTCGAGGTCGACAACGAGGTGCTCGACCTGTTCGGGCTCGCCTCCACCGCCTTCGACGGCAAGGTCGAGACTTTGCTGTCGATGACGGTCCCGGAGGACCTCCCCTCGCTGATGTCCGCGGTGGAACCGGACCACATGACCGTCGGCGACCGTGAGCTGGAGTTCCGCATCCTCCAGCCGTCCGGCGGACACAAGTGGCTCCGGCTGCGCGCCCGCCTGCTGCCCTCCGGAGAGGGGCGCCCCGCACGGCTCGTGGGCACCGTCTCCGACGCCTCCAAGCTGCGCTCCGGACTGAACGACGTGGGCCGTGTCCAGCGGCTCGCCGCCGCCCTCGCTACCGCCGGCAGCGTCCGCGATGTCGGCCAGGCTGTCGTCACCGCCCTGCGCAAACCCCTCCAGGCCGACCGGATCGCCGTCGCCGAGCTGGAGGGCGACCGGCTCGTCGTCACGCTCCTGGACCCGCCCCAGGCGGAGTCCTGGCCGGAGCTGTGGCGCAGCGAATGGCGCTCGGAGTGGCCCGACGCACCGGTCCGCGCCATGCCGACGCTCGCGGCGGCCCTCAGCGAGGGGCGCCCCGCCATCTGGCCCGCCGGCGCGGACCTGGAACCCGCGCTCGCCGATGTCGGCCCCGGCGGCCTTGCCGTCCTGCCGCTCCCCGCGGGCGGACGCATGGCCGGCGCCTGCCTGATCGGCTGGGACACCCCGCACGACTTCGGCCCCGACGAGCGCGCCCTGCTCACCGCCTCCGCCGGCCTCGCCGGGCAGGCCCTGGTCCGCGCCCACGCCTTCGACGCCGAGCACGAACTGATCGGCATGCTCCAGCGGACCCTGCTCCCGCGCCGGCTGCCCCGGCTTCCCGGCGGGGTCGCCGTCGCCCGCTATCTGCCGACCACGTCGGGCCTGGACGTCGGCGGCGACTGGTACGACGTGATCCCGCTGCCCGACAACCACGTCGCCCTCGTCATCGGTGACGTCCAGGGACACAACGCCTCGGCCGCGACCCTCATGGGCCAGATGCGCACCGCCCTGCGCGCCTACGCCGTCGAGGGCCATCCTCCGGACGTGGTGGTCTCGCACGCCAACCGGCTCCTGCTCGATCTGGAGACCGACCTGTTCGCCACCTGCTGCTATGTCGACGTCGACATGGAGGAGGGGTCCGCCTGGTATGTGCGCGCCGGACACATCCCACCGGTGCTGCGTCACCCGAACGGCGGTACCGAGGTCCCCGAGTCGGAGCCCGGGCCGCCGCTCGGCGTCATCCGGCAGACGGACTTCCCGATGAGTCCGCTGCGGCTCCAGCCCGGCACCATCGTGGCGCTGACCACCGACGGTCTCGTCGAGTCCGTCGAGGTCGACGTCGAGGACGGTCTGAAACGGCTCGCCGCGGGCCTGGCCGGGTCCGACCCCGCCCACCTCGGTCTCGTCGCCGATGAACTGCTCACGGGCGCCAACCGCAGCGACGACGTGGCCCTCCTGCTGATGCGCTACGACGGCATGGAGGTGCTCCCGCTCCGCGAGAGCTGGACCGTCTGGCGAGTCCCCGAGGCGGTCCGGCACGCCCGCCGGTACACCCGGCGCGCCCTGCGCGCCTGGGGCGTCGGCGCCTACACGGATGCCGCCCTGCTGATCGTCTCGGAACTCGTCACCAACGCCCTGGTGCACACCGACGGCCAGGTCAGGCTCGACCTCACCCTCATCAACCACCGTCTGCGCATCTCGGTCGCCGACAACTCGCCCCGCACGCCGATCAAGCCCACCAGCATCGGCTGGGAGGCCACCGGAGGCCGCGGCATCCTCCTCGTCGAGGCGATGTCGGCTGCGTGGGGCACCGTTCCGGTGAGCGGGGGGAAGCAGGTCTGGAGCGAGATCGCGCTGGACGCGCTGGACTGACCGGTCCCGTGCCGGACCGGCGGAAGGGTCCTGCGCGGGAGCGACGCGGGACCGTGCACGGGTGACGAGAGACCGTGCCGGAGGCAGGGGGCCCGCTCTGGAGCGACGGCCGAGGAGACGGCCACAGGACGACTGCGGGGCGCTACGGGGACGACTGCGGGGCAGCTACGGGGACGAGACTACGGGGCGCTACGGGGACGACTGCAGGCGGCTACAGGGACGGCCAAAGGGCCCCGGAAGCAGCGGCAGGGACACTCGAGGCGACACCGAAGTGACACCCTGAAACCGTGCGCCTTCTGCTGCTGTCCGACACCCACCTCCCGAAGCGGGCCAGGGAACTCCCCGCCCCGCTGCTCGCCGAACTCCCGCTCGCCGACGTCGTGATCCACGCGGGGGACTGGGTGGACACCGCCACCCTCGACCTGCTGGAGGCCCGTTCCCGTCGGGTCATCGGGGTGTACGGCAACAACGACGGCCCCGACCTGCGGGCCCGCCTTCCCGAGATCGCCCGCGCAGAACTGGGCGGCCTGCGCTTCGGCGTCGTCCACGAGACCGGCGGTGCGCAGCGCCGCGAACAGCGCTGCGCGGAACGCTTCCCCGACCTCGACGTCCTCGTCTTCGGTCACAGCCACATTCCCTGGGACACCACCGCGCCGACCGGCCTGCGCATGCTCAACCCCGGCTCGCCGACCGACCGCCGCAGCCAGCCGTTCTGCACGTACATGACGGCGACGGTGACCGACGACGGCCGGCTCACGGATGTGATCCTGCACCGACTGCCCCCGCGCACCGGCTGATCCACGACTACCGATCCACGACTACCGATCCACGACTTCCGAACCCCGACTTCCGATCCACGGCTACCGCGGGTGGATCGCCCCGCCCCGCGCCGTCAGGGGCAGCCCGCTGCCGCCCCAGCGCAGCGCGACGATCTCCGCGGCCACGGACACGGCCACCTCCTCCGGTGTACGGGCCCCGAGGTCGAGGCCGACGGGGGAGCGCAGCCGGGACAGCTCGCGCTCCGAGACGCCGGACGCGAGCAGCCGTTCGACACGGTCGTCGTGGGTACGGCGGCTGCCCATCGCCCCGATGTACGCGGCCGGGCGGCGCAGCGCCTCCTCCAGCAGCGGCACATCGAACTTGGGGTCGTGGGTCAGGACGCAGATCACCGTGTGCGCGTCCGTCGTCGTGCCGCTCAGATAGCGGTGCGGCCAGTCCACGACGACCTCCACGCCCGCCGGGAACCGTCTCGGCGTGGCGAAGACCGGGCGGGCGTCGCACACCGTGACCCGGTAGCCGAGGAAGGCGCCGATGCGGGCCACGGCGGCCGCGTAGTCGATCGCGCCGAAGACCAGCATGCGCGGCGGCGGCGCGAAGGAGTGCAGGAAGACCGTGACGGCGTCCTCGCGGCGCTCGCCGTGCGGGCCGTAGTGTCGTCGTCCGGTGGCGCCCTGGGCCAGCTCGCCACGCGCGTCGGCGGTGACGGCGACATCCAGGCCCGTCGAGCCGAGCGAACCGGACACCCCGCCGGGCGGCCCCGTCTCTTCGTCCGGGCCCGTCGAGCCGAGCGAACCGGCCACCCCGCCGGGCGACTCTGCGTTCTCGTCCGGCTCGTCCGGGCCGGACGAGCCAAGTGAGGCCGGCACCCCACCGTCCGGGCCCGGCTCCCTCTCCGGCCACACCGCGAGCGTGGCGCCGTGGGGTGCCGGTCCGTCGATCACCGTCGCCACCGTCACCGGGCGGCCCGCGGACACCGACTCGGCCACCGCGGCGAAGGTCGGATCGTCGGCGGGTGACACCCGCCGGACCAGCAGCGTGATCTCACCGCCGCAGGTGAGTCCCACGGCGAAGGCGTCCTCGTCGCTGTATCCGAACGTCTCCAGGCGCGCCACCCCCGAGGCGATCACCTCCTGGGCCAGTTCGAAGACCGCGCCCTCCACGCAGCCGCCGGACACGCTGCCCACGACCTCGTCGCCCGGGCCCACCGCCATGGCCGCGCCCGGGTCGCGGGGCGCGCTGCGGCTGACCGCCACCACCGTGGCCAGCCCGAAGGGCGATCCGGCGGTGTACCACTCGTACAGCGCGGGGAGGATGTCACGCATCGTCCGCTCCTCTCGCCGCGGGCCGGGCCCGTCCGAAGGATCCGGTCGCCTTCAAGGACCAGGATCCGGTCACCTTCAAGGATCCGCCCCGCGACAGGATTTCGTTGAGCGTTAATGCGTTGCCGTCCGGGGCGGCCGCCTGCTCCACTACGGGGACACGTTCACCGGGATCGAGGAGCAGAAATGCGCGCACCGTTCATGTCCACCCAGGAAGGAATCACTCTCACTTCAAAGGACATGACACCCGGTGCATATGCTCAACCTGGGAATTCTGGCGCACGTAGACGCCGGTAAGACAAGCCTGACCGAGCGGCTGCTGCACACGGTCGGGGTCATCGACGAGATCGGCAGCGTCGACGACGGGAACACCCGGACCGATTTCCTCGCGCTGGAGCGGCAGCGCGGCATCACGATCAAATCCGCCGTCGTCTCGTTCGCGATCGACGACCTCACCGTCAACCTGATCGACACCCCCGGTCACCCGGACTTCATCGCCGAGGTGGAACGGGTCCTCGGCGTGCTCGACGGCGCCGTCCTCGTCGTGTCGGCCGTGGAGGGCGTCCAGGCGCAGACCCGCGTACTCATGAGGACGCTCCAGCGGCTGCGCATCCCGACGCTGATCTTCGTGAACAAGATCGACCGCCGCGGGGCGCGTCACGACGAGGTCCTGGAGAAGATCTCCGAGCGGCTCACCCCGGCGATCGTCCCGATGGGCGAGGTCGGCGAACCGGGCACGCGCACCGCGTACTTCACCCCCTACCCGGCCGCCCGACTGCGGCCGCACCTCGTCGATCCGCTCGCCGAGCACGACGAGGAACTCCTGGCCGCGTACATCGAGGACGGGGTGTCGTACGAGCGACTGCGCGCCGCTCTCGTCGCGCAGACCGGGCGTGCCCTCGTGCACCCCGTGTTCTTCGGATCGGCCATGACGGGCGCCGGAGTCGACGAACTGATCGCCGGGATCCGGGAGTTGCTGCCCGCAGCGGAGGCGGAGTCCGACGGACCGGTGTCGGGCACCGTCTTCAAGGTCGAGCGGGGGGCGGCCGGGGAGAAGATCGCGTACGCGCGGATGTTCTCGGGAACCCTGCGGACCCGCGACCGGCTCGCCCTGCGCGACGGCGAGGAGGGGAAGGTCACCGCGATCAGTGTCTTCGAGCAGGGCTCGGCGGTCCGTGAGGCGTGCGTGAGCGCGGGACGCATCGGCAAGCTGTGGGGACTCGGCGCGATCCGGATCGGTGACACCATCGGCGAACCTCGGCCGTCGGCGGCGGTCGAACACCACTTCGCCCCGCCGACTCTCGAAACCGTCGTCTCTCCCGGCCGACCGGCCGACAGGAGCGCGCTGCATCTGGCGCTCACCCAGCTCGCCGAGCAGGACCCGCTGATCAACCTCCGTCACGACGCCCTGCGCGGGGAGATCTCCGTGTCGCTCTACGGCGAGGTGCAGAAGGAAGTCCTCCAGGCGACCCTGGCGGACGAATTCGGCATCGACGTCCTGTTCCGCGAGACGACCCCGCTCTGCGTCGAACGGCCCGTCGGCACCGGCGCGTCGGTCGAGTTCAACAAGAAGGACCAGAATCCGTTTCTCGCGACCGTCGGACTGCGCGTCGAGCCGGCGCCGATCGGCTCCGGCGTGGAATTCCGGCTGGAGGTCGAACTCGGATCGATGCCGTACGCGTTCTTCAAGGCGGTCGAGGACACCGTCGAGGAGACGCTGGGGCAGGGTGTGCACGGCTGGCAGGTCACCGACTGCGTCGTCACGATGACGCATTCGGGCTATTCGCCGCGCCAGAGCCACGCGCACCAGGGATTCGACAAGAGCATGTCCAGCACGGGTGCGGATTTCCGGGGCCTGACCCCGCTGGTGCTGATGGACGCGCTGCGCGCGGCCGGCAGCCAGGTGTACGAGCCGATGCACCACTTCCGCCTGGAGGCCCCGGCGGACACGCTCGGCGCCGTGCTGCCGGTGCTGGCCCGACAGCGAGCCGTACGGCAGACCACACGACTGCACCACTCCTCGTGTGTGCTGGAGGGTGTTCTGCCGGTGGTCCGGGCCCATGAACTGGAGCAGCAGCTACCGGGGTTGACGCGGGGCGAGGGTGAGCTGGAGTGCGCCTTCGACCACTACGCGCCCGTGGCGCACGGCGCGATCCCGGACCGTCCCCGGACCGATCTGAACCCGCTGGACCGCAAGGAGTACCTGCTGAGTCTGACGCGCCGGGTCGGCGGGTGAGCCGACCACCGTGATGCGGGCGACACGCGAAGAGGCGGGTGAAACGAGAAACTTACTCATGAGTCAGGGGTGTTGACGCCTCCCGGGGCGGGCGGGACTGTTGTGGACATGACGAAGTTACGTGCGCGTCTGCTCGGCGTCCTCGTACTCCTCACCGGTTTCCTCACGGCGGCGGGCGCCCGGCCCGCCGCAGCGGACGGACTCCCCGACTCCCTCTGGTTCGACCAACCCGCCGCCGCCACCCTCACGGTCGCGAACGGCCGTTTCACTGACGGCCTCGGCCGCGAGGTCGTACTGCGCGGCTACAACGTCTCCGGCGAGACCAAGCTGGAGGAGAACAGCGGACTGCCCTTCGCGTCGGCCGCCGACGCGGCGAAGTCCGCGACGGCGCTGCGCGCCCTCGGCGGCGGCAACTCCGTGCGCTTCCTGCTCTCCTGGGCGCACGCCGAACCCGCCCGCGGCCAGGTCGACAGCGCCTATCTCGCCGCGGCCACCGGCCAGATGCGCGCCTTCCTCGACGCGGGAATCCGCGTCTTCCCCGATTTCCACCAGGACCTCTACTCCCGCCACCTCTTCAACACGGGCAGCTGGTACTCCGGCGACGGTGCCCCCAAGTGGGCCGTGACCGCGGGCGGTTACCCTCAGGAGTCCTGTGGAATCTGCCTCTTCTGGGGCCAGAACATAACTCAGAACAGTGCCGTCAAGGCGGCCCAGTACGACTTCTGGCACAACTCCTACGGGCTCCAGGACGCTTTCCTCGCCACGGCCCAGGCCGCCATGACGTACGTCCGACAGCACCTCACCACCGCCGAGTTCGCGGGGGTCGCCGGCTTCGACCCGTTCAACGAGCCCTACGCGGGCACCTACGACTCGGGCCAGACCAGCCGCACCTGGGAACGCGACCTGCTCTGGCCGTTCTACGAGAAGTTCCGGGCCCGCATGGACGCGGCCGGCTGGCAGGACAAGCCGGCCTTCGTGGAACCGAACCTCTTCTGGAACTCCAACATCAGCTCCCAGAAGCAGGAGGGCGGCCTGCTCGACGCGGGCACACTCGGCCCCCGCTTTGTGTTCAACACCCACTTCTACGACCAGAAGGCCATCTCGGGCATCCTCATGTGGGGCAAGGCGGGCGACGGCCAGTACGCCACCGACTTCGCCGGGGTCCGGGACCGGGCCTCGGCCGCCGGGACGACGGCGGTCGTCAGCGAGTTCGGCCACCCGCTCTCGGGAACGGTCTCGGACAAGGCCCCGACCGTCGACAAGGCGATGTACCAGGCACTCGACTCCCGCCTCCCCGGCTCCAGTTGGTGGACCGGAACGGCCTCGTCGGGACCGGTGCTGTCGGGTACCCAATGGCAGTGGGACATCTACAGCGGCCGTCACCACGAGCTGATGAACGACAACCCCGACAAGGTCCTGACCTCGGGTGACGCCTGGAACGACGAGGATCTCTCCGCCGTACGCCTCGACGACTCGGGCACGGTCGTGCTGCGCCAGGACGCCCGGCTCCTCGACCGCCTCTACCCCAGCGCCACCGCGGGCTCCGCCCTCGCCTTCACCTACGAGGACCGCTCCCGCGACGGCTCCACGACGCTGACCTGGAACCCGGTTCCCTCGACCCTGCCGCAGGTCTCCCAGCTGGTGGGAGCGGGGCAGTACGGTCTGCTCGTCTGGCGCTCCGACGGCGGCACCGCTCCGACGGAACTCCATCTGCCGGCTTCCTTCCCGGCCTCGGCCACGACGGTGGTGTCCGACCTCGGAGCGACGGTCTCCCCGCCCGCCTACACCTCGACCACACCCGTCGCCGTGGCTCCCGAGCCGGGCGGCACCGGAAGCCGCCGCCTCCTGCTCACCGCAACCGGCTCGGGAACCCTGCACTACGCGCTGGTCACGAACGGGGCGAGCGCCCCGTCCTCCGCCCTGCTGAACGGGGCCCGCACCGAACTGGCCGCCTGGGCCGCGGCGCGGTTCGGCTGAGCACCGGTCAACTGCCGGACGGGCCACTCCAGTTCGCCTCCACATGGCCGAGGCGAACCCGCTGCGGGTGGTCGCCGACCGGCACCGACACCGTCTTCTGCCCCGTGGCGAAGTCGATGGCGGTGACCTGGTCGGCGCCGCTCTCGGAGATGACACAGTCCGTGCCGTCACCGCTGACGGTCGCCCAGTACGGCTTGGAGGCCGGAACCAGCGGGCCTTCCTGGAGGGTCGCGCGGTCCACGACGGTCGCGTAGTCGTCCATCGTCCCCGCCACACACAGCTTGGTGCCCGACGGGTTCATCGAAATGCCGTGGTGGCGCGAGTCGTTGACCCAGGTCGTGCGGTCGCTGCTGGTGGCGGGGTTCTTCGGGAGGGTCTTGACCCGGGTGATCCGGTCGGTGGCGACGTCGTACTCCAGGAAGCCGTTGAAGAACGACACCTGGAAGTACAGTTTCGACTCGTCCGGCGAGAAGACGGCCGGGCGCACGGCGTCGGAGAAGTCCGTGAGGCCGATCGCGTCGAGGCGCTGGCGCATGTCGATCACCTTGACCTGCTTGTAGGTGGTCGCGTCGACGACGGTGATCTTCCGGTCGCCCTTCGTCCAGTCCAGCCAGGGGTCGTCGAGTGCGGTGGTGACGTCACCGATGGCCATGTTCCAGATGTACTTGCCGTCGTGGGTGAAGATGTTCTCGTGCGGTTTGTCGCCGGTGGCGAAGGAACCGAGCTGCCTGCCGGTCGTGATGTCGAGTACGTGCACGGTGTTCGCGGTCGAGGCGGAGACCGCGACCCGGGTGCCGTCGGGGGACACGGCCATGTGGTCCGAGCGGTAACCCGCGACGGGGAAACGCCAGTTGATCCGTCCGGTGGCGAGGTCGATCGAGACGACGTCGGCGAAACTCGGGCGGGAGACCACCACCGACCTGCCGTCGGGCGTCGAGTACATGTCGTCGACGAACTGGTCGTGCCCCTCGCCGACGCCGCTTCGGATTCCCATGAAGTAGGCCCACTTGATGGGGTCGGCGTTGATCGCCGCGAGCCGTTCGGCCTTGTCCGGGATGACGTTGATCCGACCGACCTTCGCGAAGTCGCCGGTGGACTGGATGACGTCCGCGGTGCCTTCCCAGTTGTTGCCGACGAACATCACCTCGCGCAGATCCGTGGCGGAGACCTGCGCGGTGACGGCGGACGCGGCGGTCGCCGTGGCGCCGAGGGTGAGCGTGAGGGCCGCGGCGAGAGAACAGAGGTGCCTGGCTCTGAGGACGGACATGGAGGGTCCCTGTCGTAGTGGGGGAGTGCGGGTGACGGGCACGGTGAACCCGGAGCGTGCGGTGACTGGCAACGTGCTGAAATGTCGAGAGCATGACAAGCTGAAATCTGAACACGCCCGCTTTCAAAGTGCACTTACTGGAAAGTAAGGAGTGGGGAGCCTCTCCACAAGGGGCGGCACACGACAAAATCGTCGAAGGGGCGAACGCCGGTTCGTGTCGGCGCCGAGGGAGGAACACGTGGCGGGCAGGCTCAGACAGCCCACCGGCCGATACGGCGGCAGAACGGCCGAGGAGCGGCAGGCGGAGCGGCGCCGCCGTTTTCTCGATGCCGGGCTCCAGCTGTTCGGCGCCGGACCCGGGTACCGGTCCACGACCGTGGCGGCCCTCAGCGAGGCTGCGGGACTGTCCACGCGCCAGTTCTACGAGGAGTTCCGCAGCCTCGAAGACGTACTGGCGGCCCTCCATCTCCAGGTCAACGACTGGGCCGAGGAAGCCGCCCTGGCCGCGCTCACCGAGGCCGGCGAACTGCCGCTCGCCGAGCGCGCCACCGCCCTCTTCCACGCCTACGCGGCGAACGTGACGAGCGATCCGCGCCGCATCCGCATCACCTTCGTGGAGATCATCGGCGTGAGCGCGCGGCTGGAGGAGCAGCGGCTCGCCCGCCGGGCCCGCTGGGTGGAGTTCATCTGCGGCGAGGCGGCGACCGCCGTCGCCCGCGGGGAGGCGGCGCCGCGCGACTATCGCCTCGCCGCGACCGCCTTCATCGGCAGCGTGAACGGTCTGCTGCACGACTGGAACGCCGGATGGGTGGACGCGACCTTGGACGAGGTGGTGGAGGAACTGGTCCGCCAGCTGCTCGGGATCCTGCGCCCCGTCGGCTGGGGCGGGGAGGGCGCGACGAGGCCGTAGGCGAGGACGGTCAGGTGCCGGCAAGTCCGCGAGCGGACGTGGCCACGAGCCCATGGACGGAGCGACGGCCACCCGCCCTTGGGCGGACGTGGCCACCAGCCCTTCAGCGGCGGTGGCCGCGAGCCCACCAGCGGAGATGGTCACGCGTCCGCAGGCGGACATGGCTGGGAGCTCGTGAGCTGGGCCGGGCGTGAGCGCATGGGGGCACATGGCCACAAACTCGGGCGCGGTGGGTCGCGCGTCCGCAGGTGGCGGAGGGCGCGCGTCGACGCCGGGTGCTTCCCTGTCAGTTCTCGTGTCGTCCGAGTCGTTCGAGCCGGGCGAGCGCCTCCGCGACCGGCGCCACCCCGTCCTCGGTGCGAAGGTGCTCCGCCAGGTCCTGCGCCCGCCGGCGGTACGAGGGTTCCGTGGTCGCCCGGACCAGAGCCGGCGTCAGCCGCTCGGCACGCAGCTCCCGCAGCGACAGGGCGCCGGGCGAGACGCCGAGCGCGACGAGCCGGGCGGCCCAGAACCCCTCGTCGAACTGGATCGGCACGGGTACCGCGGGGACCCCGGCCCGCAGCCCCGCCGCTGTCGTACCCGCCCCGGCGTGATGCACCACCGCGGCCATCCGGGGGAACAGGACGGAGTGCGGCACCTCGCCGACCGTGAACATGTCGTCCCCGGTGGCGCGCAGCTCACCCCACCCCCGCTGGATCACGCCGCGCAGCCCGGCGGCCCGCAGCGCGCGCACCACCTCGGTGCTCAGCCGCTCGGGATCGGGGACGGTGGCGCTGCCCAGGCCCACGAAGACCGGAGCGGGGCCCGCGTCCAGGAAGTCCCGCAGTGCGGAGGGGAGTCGGGCGTCCTCGCCGTCGTAGGGCCACCAGTACCCGGACACGTCGAGACCGCGCCGCCAGTCCCGCGGCCGGCGCACCACCAGGGGGCTGAACCCGTGGTGCACCGGCCACGCCTGCCGCTCGCGGGCGCGGTGGGCCGCGAAGGGACCGACGGGCGGGAGGCCGAGCCGTTTCCGCAAGCTCCGCACGGTCTCGGCGAAGACCCGCTCGCCGGCCAGGTTCACCCCGTACCCGGCCACTCGGTTCACGGCGGGCCCCCATGAGCGGACGCCGGTCACCGGAGGAGCGAACTCCCTTGTGGGGGACAGCGGTTGGAGATGTACTCCCATGCTGGGCAGGGCCAGCCCCTCCGCGACGGTGTACCCGAGCGGCCCCAGCGAACCTGACAGCAGGAGTACGTCGCTGGAGCGGGCGGCCGTGATCATGTCGTCGGTCAGCCGCCCGACGAGCGACCGGGTCATCTCGACGAGCCCGATGATCTTTCCGACTCCCGTGGCGCTGCGGTGCAGCCGCTGTCCGCGCACGGACTCCAGTTCGGCCCGCGGATCGACGGGCAGCGCGTGGAACCCCACCCCCGAACCCGACACCAGGTCCGCGAAGCATCCGTGCGTCACCAGTGTCACCTCGTGCCCGGCCCGCACCAGGCCGTGCCCGAGGCCGGTGAACGGCGCCGCATCGCCCCGTGAGCCGGCGGTCATGATCGCTACTCGCACGACGGTCAGTATGGCGGGGTTCGCGGCCGGAGGTCCGCCGCTTCACCGGAGGGGCAAGGGCGCTCGCAATGAACAGGCCATGGCGCAATGTTGCTCTAGCTCCCCATCATGGCGAATGATCGAATCGGTGCTCGATTAATTCGGTGGTGGGGGTGGACTGCGTGCGGGCGAAGTCGTACATGGATCTGCATCGGGAGATGTCCGCGGACATCGAGGCGGAGCGGCAATCCGCACTCGACCTGTTGGGGCCATCGGCCCCCTCGGTCCGGGCCGCGGTCGCCGAACTTCTGAAACACCGGACGTTCGCCTACCCCCTGTCCGTACTGCCGGTGATCGTCCACGCCGTGGAGACGGGGGCGCCCGGACCGGCTGTTCCGCTGGCCGTCGTCCACGAATTGTGGTGGACCTCCGCGTGCTACCTGGACGACCTCGCCGACGGTCAGGCCGTCTTCGCCGCCGGTGCTCTCGGCGAGAGCGAGGCGCTGCTCGCCACGGTCATCAGCGGAATTCCGCTCCCCCTGCTCGTCGTTCAGTCCCCGCGGATTCCCGAGACGGCACGCGGGCCGCTGTCGGCCGAGATCGTGAAGTGCTGGATCACCGCGACCGAGGGGCAGTTGAGGGACCTTCGCGCGGACCTGGGCGCGGCCACCCGCGACGCCGTGGTCACCGCGTATCTCGGCAAGTCCGGTGCGCCGTTCAGCATGGTCACGGCCATGGCCGCGCAACTGGCGGGCCGTGCGGACGAAAGAGTCGAACGCTGGCGGGAGTTCGGCAATGTCTTCGGCATCTTGTGGCAGCTGTTCAACGATCAGCAGGACATCCTGACCGGCCGCAACGAAGACCTCGCGAACGGCACGGTGACGTATCTGCTGGCGTGCGCCTTGGAGAATCCCGATGCGGCGAGCCGCGTCCTGCAACTGCACGCCGCCGCACGCCACTCGCCCGACGCCCGCGCGGAACTCACCGCCGGCCTTCTCGCACCGGACGTGCTGCGTCAGTACGAGCAGGACATCAGTGTCTTCCGCGACAGGGCGCACCTCCTGCTGCGCGAACTCGGCGGCGACGCGGCCCATCTGTCCGTCCTGCACGACCTCGTGGACCGGGCCTCCCCGATGCTTCTTCAGGCGGCGGAGCCGATCCCCCGAGCGGTTCCGGCCCAGCACTGAAGGCGCGACCGCCACTGTCCATGAGCTGGGCGCGGGAGGCGAGTTCCTCCCGGGCGCTGCCGGACCGGTCATCCGGAGCGCCCCGCCGGCCGACCGCCGCCGGTAGGGGCGCGGCTCACCGGGGCCGGATGCGCAGCCTCCGCGCCCCGCGCGGAGTCGGAGGATGCGGGTGCGAACGCGCTGTCCGCAGCATCGAGTCCAGCAGGGAGGCGGTCACGCGGAGGCCTGCCGCGGAAACCGGTCGGCGTCGTCGAGGTCGGTTCGGACGGGACCTCCCCATCGCCGTAGTTGCCGAGAAGGTCCAGGTCAGACGAGATTTGACCTGGACCTTCGGCCAGTTCCTCCCTACTCGTCCCATGCCTGTACCAGTGTCTGCTCGATGATCTTCCCGTCGCGCAACGACATCATCGATGTGCTCATCACCCGCACCCCGTCCGCGTACACGCAGGTTTCGGTGAAGGCGACGTGGTCGCCCTGGACGACGCACTGGTCCATCTTGTGCGTCATGTCCCGGCTGTAGACGTCGTTGAGCATCTCGGCGATCTCGGTGCGACCGTGTTTGACCATCGGGTGACTGGGCTGCGTATTGCGGTCCACGACGCGCAGTTCCGCGTCGTCCGCGTAGAGCGACAGCAGATCTGCCGCACTGTGTCCTTCAATGCCCCGGCGCAGCGCCTCGGTGTCGAAGGCGGGGGCTGTCGCTGTGCCCATGGGTGACCTCCTCAGGAAGGCGCGGACCGGCCAGGAGCCGACCGCGAAGCGCCTCATTACCGAGCGTCCTCTGCCCCGGGGCCCACGGCAAACGCAAGGGCCCGATGCGCCTCTCGGGTGAGCGCGGGGACCGGGCCGTGTCCGTCCGGGGGCCGACGCCGTTGCTCATTGCATGATCTCAACACGACGTATCGTCGCCGCCGTTGGTGTCGCCGTCGGCGTCACGGGACTCGCCGCGCCGATGGCGACGGCCGCGGGCTCCGAGGCCCACGACGCCGGGAAGCTGAACCCCGTCTCCACGCTCGACTCGCTCGCGCTGAGCGACGTCCCCGCCGAGCACCAGGCCGAGCTGCCGCGGCCCTCCACCCAGCTCGCCGGCCTGAACCGGCTGAACGACCTGAACCAGTTGCACCAGCTCACCGACCTCGCCGCGCCTGTCACCGGACTGCTCGGCGGTATCGGGATCTAGTCGGCATCGAGAGCCAGTCGGTAACGGGAGCTGGTGGGTAACGCGACTTAGTGGGCGGCGGCCGCGTCGGACGCGGCTTCGGCGGGCACCGGCGGAACAGTGACGTTCCGCCGGGGCCCGCCGCCCGTGGTCCGCGGCCCCGGTACGGCCCGGCCCGGTCGACCCCGGCCGGTCCGATCAAAGATCGGCCGGTCCGCTCACGGACCAGGTGGTCCGCTCACGAACCGGGTGGCTCGCTCGCGGATCGGTCGGGCGCTCCGGTTCGCGGGGTGAAATCCACTTCGTCTCGTGCCCTCGGGATACCCGTGCCCTGTCCGCGTACCGCCGTGCGGAACGCGATGGGTGCCTGGCCGGCACGCTGGTGGAAGTACTTGGCGAAGTTCGTGGCACTGGAAAAGCCCAGCTGGGCGGCGATGCGGGCGGCGGCCAGGTCGGTGTGGGCGAGCAGCCTCTTGGCCTCCAGGACGACCCGGCGGTCGATGAACTCCTTGGCGCCGATCCCCGCCGAGTCGAGGGCGGCCCGGGACAGCGTGCGGGCGGAGTAGCCGAGGGCGAGGGCGTAGTCGTCCACCCGGCGGGTGTGCGCGAAGTCCCGCTCGACGGTGTCCCGGAAGCGAAGAAAGGTTTCGCTTGGTCCGGTGGCCGAACTGTCGGGCTCCTCCAGGTGAGCCAGGCGGAGGATCAGCACGTCCAGCAGGTGACGCAGTACGGCGACGCGCGCGTCGAGCGGCAGTCGCCCCGGTGTCAGGAACTCGTGCTCCAGATGCGCCGTGGCCACCCGCAGTGACGTGGCGTCCTCGGCCTTCGGGGTGCGCAGCACGCGGGCGTGCGGATCGTCGAGCCGGGCCGCGCGGACGGTGGCCGCGCCCGGGAAGTCCCGTTCGAAGGCGATCAGCGTCCCCTCTGCTCGCGTGAGATCTCCCCATTGGAGGACCTGCCCGGGTCGCGTCCACAGCCAGGAGCCCCGCTCGACGTCGCGGGCCGTGAAGTCCACGGTCTGGCGCAGTGTGCCGGAGGCCAGGGTGAGCACCTGGTGGAAGGCGGGGCGCTGCGGCACGGCGGGATCGGTGCCGTGGGCACGGGACCGGGTGCGCAGCGCGGCCAGCGAGATCACTTCCAGTCCGGCGGGTGTGCCGACGGGGCCCGCGAAGATGATCTCGGAGATGGCCTGCCCGGCCGGGTGTCGGTTTTTGACCATGATCAGTCGCCTGTGTATCCGGGGGGACGTGCCTCCCCGCCTGATTGAGGGTGGTCGCCGACGGACGACCGCCCCGGGTGGCGGAAAGAGGGCATCACCATAGAGCAGAGCCGGTCCATGGCCAAGGAATTCAAGGAGATCGCTGACGTACCGGAATCTTCCGGGACTTCGGTGAGCTCGGTGGGTACTCCGGCTCGGCGGTCACCTTCAGAGCGGTCGGCCCGGGTGCCGGGCGGGCCCGATGGCGTACCCGGGGCGCCGCCCGCCGACCCGCGACACCGTCGCCGGCTTCCTCCGCCGGAACACGGCGCCGAGGTCCGGAACACGGCGCCGAGCTGAGGTCATGGTGCCGAGGTCATCCGGCGGTCGCGAGGAACTGGGTGGCGGCCAGTTCGGCGTAGAGCGGATCCGCGGCGACGAGTTCGCGGTGTTTGCCCACGGCGCGTACGCGGCCCGCGTCCATCACGACGATGCGGTCGGCCGTCGTGACGGTGGACAGCCGGTGCGCGACCACCAGGACCGTGGTCGTGCGGGCCACATCGGCGACCGTGTCGCGCAGCGCGGCCTCGTTGACGGCGTCGAGCTGCGAGGTGGCCTCGTCGAGGAGCAGCAGCCGGGGGCGGCGCAGCAGGGCCCTGGCGATGGCGACGCGCTGGCGCTCGCCGCCCGACAGCCTGGTCCCGCGATGGCCGACCAGCGTGTCCAGGCCGCGCGGCAACCTGGCGACCAGACCGTCCAGGCGGGTCGTCTTCAGGACGCGTGTCAGTTCGCCCTCGTCGGTGTCCGGATTGCCGAGCAGGAGATTGTCGCGCAGGGAGCCGGACAGCACCGGCGCGTCCTGCTCCACATAACCGATGGCGGACCGGAGCCGGGGCAGATCCCATTCCTCCAGCGCGCGGCCGTCCACGGTGATGAGGCCCGCCTCGGGATCGTAGAACCGCTCGATCAGGGAGAAGACGGTGGTCTTGCCCGCGCCGGACGGGCCGACGAACGCGGTCAGGCCACGGGCCGGGACGGTGAACGTCACCCCGTGGTGGACGTACGGCAGATCGTCGGCGTACCGGAAGCGGACGTCGTCGAAGGCGAGCGCCGCCGGTTCGGCGTCCGGGGCCGGCAGCGGCGCGGGCAGGGCGGCAGGCTCCGCCGGCAGCCGCAGGGCCTCCTGGATACGGGCGAGGGCGGCGGCGCCGGTCTGGTACTGCGTGATCGCGCCGACCACTTGCTGGATCGGTGACATCAGGTAGAACACGTACAGCAGGAAGGCGACCAGTGTGCCCACGTCGATGGCGCCGGTCGCGACACGGGCGCCGCCCACCGCGAGGACCGTGATGAAGGCGATCTGCATCGCCAGACCGGCCGTATTGCCCGCGGCCGCCGACCACTTGGCGGCGCGCACGCTCTGCCGCCAGGACTCCTCGGCGGCCTCGTGGACGGTCCGCTCCTCGCGTTGCTCGGCTCCGGACGCCTTGATCGTGCGCAGGGCGCCGAGGGTCCGCTCCAGCGAGGCCCCCATCACCCCGACGGCGTCCTGAGCCTGCCTGCTCGCCCGGTTGATGCGCGGCACGATCAGGCCGAGCACCGAGCCCGCGCACAGCACCACGCCCAGCGTGACGCCGAGCAGCACCGCGTCGACCAGGCCCATCATCACCACCGTCGCGACGAGGGTGAGGCCGCCGGTGCCGAGGCCGACCAGGGAATCGGTCGTGACCTCGCGCAGCAGGGTCGTGTCGGAGGTGATGCGGGCCATCAGGTCGCCGGGCTCGCTGCGGTCCACGGCGGGTATGCGCAGCCGCAGCAGATACGACGAGAGGGCGCGTCGAGCGCCGAGCACCACCGACTCCGCGGTGCGCCGCAGAACGTACGAACCCAGCGCCCCCACGGCCGCGTTGGTCACCACGAGGGCCGCCATGCCGAGCAGTGCCCGTCCGATCGGCCGGTCGTGCGACAGGTCGTCGATGAGCCCGCGCGCCACCAGCGGCAGCAGCAGGCCGGTGGCCCCGGTGGTGAGCGCCAGCAGCGCGCCCGCGAACAGCGCCCAGCGGTGCGGTCGTACATATCCGAGCAACAGGCGCCACGCGGGCACCTCGGGCTCGGCCTCGGTCAGGCTCACGGCGCTCCTTGCGGGAGTTGAGACGGAGCACTCAGGCTACGTCGGCGACACGCCCGGACCGATCCCAACTGCCCCGAGTCCGCGCGGACTCAGGACACGCGCTCCCCAAGTGCCGCCAGGGTGGCGTCGAGGTCCGCCGGGCGGGGCCGGTTGTGCGGGAGCCTGGCGAGCAGCGCGGCCATCCCGCAGGTGTCGGCGAGCGCCGAGAAGACCAGGCCGCCCGCCACACCGGCGGAGAGCAACTGCCAGGCGGGGTGCAGGAGTCCGAGGCCGAGGCCAGCGAGGACGACGGTGCCGGCGGTGAACCGGACCTGGCGTTCCATGGACCAGCCCGCCCGCGTGGAGCCTGCCGGGCGGTGCAGTTCATGTCCGCCCTCCGCCCAGGCGCTGGTGCCCCCGGTGAGGGTGGCCGCCGGCACACCGTGCTCGGCCAGCAGGGCGCAGGCGTTCGCCGAGCGGGCGCCGGAGGCGCAGACCACGAGCAGCTCGGGCCGGGCGTCCCCGAGCACGGACAGCACCCGGTGGAGTCGGTCCAGCGGGATGTTGAGGGCACCCGGCAGATGGCCGGAGGCGTATTCGCCGGGGGTGCGCACGTCGATGACGGTCAGCTCGGCGAGACGGCCGCGGGCCTGGTCGACGTCGAGGGAGAGGGGGGTGTTCATGGGGAGTGTCATCCTTGCTCTTCGGGGGTGCCCCGCGGGGCGGAGTACGATACCCCTAGGGGTATGGCTTAAGGAGTGTTCGTGGAACTGGAACTCGCGGGTGCCGAGCTGAAGTCCGTGCTGAACCGGCTGCGCCGGGCGCAGGGGCAGATCGCCGGAGTGATCCGGATGATCGAGGAGGGACGCGACTGCGAGGAAGTGGTCACCCAGCTCGCCGCGGCCTCCCGCGCCCTGGACCGGGCCGGTTTCGCGATCATCGCCACCGGGCTCCAGCAGTGTCTGACCAGCGTCGAGAACGGCGCGAAGAACGGTGAGACCACGGAGCAGATGCGGGCCCGTCTGGAGAAGCTCTTCCTGTCGCTGGCCTGAGCCTCACAGCACGACGTCCAGGAGCATCAGCGCGGCCACGGCCAGCAGGGCCCAGGCGAAGATCCGCTGCAGCGTGCCGCCGGACACCCGGGCCGCGAGACGCTTCCCGTCCCACGCGCCGAGGACGGCCGCCCCGGCGAACGGCGCCACCACAGCCCAGTCGAGGCTCTGTGCCGTTCCCGCGCGGGCGAGCAGCGCGGCGAGGGAGTTCGCCGTGATCACCAGCAGGCTGGTGCCGACGGCGGCCCGCATCCGCAGACCCACGACGTTCACCAGGGCCGGTACGGCGAGGAAGCCGCCGCCCACGCCCAGGACCCCGGTCACCGCACCGAGCCCCGCGCCCGGCTATCCGGCCGGTCCGCGCGGGCACGGCACCCGGCTCACCGGCAGCCGGCCGGAGCATCCGGACCGCCGCGAGGCCGGCGATCAGCGAGAACGCGCCGGTCAGGACGGCGGCAGGCAGTTGCCCGGAGACCGCCCCGCCCAGTGCCGCGGGGATCAGCCCCGCCGCCGCGAACAGTGCGCCGGCACGCCGGCGGACGGTGCCCTCCCGGGCGTGCGCCGACAGCGCGGTCGCCGAGGTGACGGTGACGATGACCAGGCTCGCGGTGGTGGCCGCCGAGGGAGTGAAGCCCAGCAGATAGATCAGGGCAGGCACGGTCAGCACGCTGCCGCCCACCGCCCACCGCCCACCGCCCAGCGCCCCGAGCGCGAGCCCGGTCACGGCTCCGGCGACGAGAGCGAGGATCAGGACGCTCACGCCGCGGGGCCGTCGAACGCACGTGCGGCCGCGCCGAGCACGGCCGGGCCGTCGGCGGGGGCTCCAGCCCGTCCGTCCGGTTCGCGCGCCCCCACGATGGCCGCACCGGCCCCGGGGCCCGTGGGCGCCTGGACCCCGGCCGGCGCGATCCGCGCCATGGGCAGCCCGGACGTGCCCGCGGCGGCGAAGGAGTCGTCGACGGCCACGACCTCACGGCCCGCCGCGTCGAGCAGCGAGGCGGCGATGGCGGCCCGCATGCCTCCCGCGCAGTGCACCCAGACGGTCCCGGCGGGTATCTCCCCGAGCCGGTCGCGCACCTGGTGGACGGGGATGTGCACCGATCCCGCGATATGGCCCCCGGCGCGCTCGGAGTCGCGCCGGACGTCCAGGATCACGGTCCGGCCCAGGACGGCGTACGCCTCGGCGAGTTCGGCGAAGCCGGCGCGCCGGAAGGTGCGCGGCCGTTCCCCCTCACGCACCCAGTCGGCCGGTGACCCGATCGCGGCCGCGGCCGGCCGGTCCACGCCGACCTGCACCAACTCCCGCTGCGCATGGGCGAGTTGTTCCGGAGACTCGGCGAGCAGGGTGACCGGCTTGCCCCAGGGCAGCAGCCAGGCCAGATAGACGGCGAGCTGACCGTCCGCCTCGAAGTTGACCGCCCCGGCGACATGGCCCGCGGCGAACGCGAGCCGGCTGCGCAGGTCCACGACCCACTCGCCGGCCGCGAGCCGCGCGGCGATCTCCGTGGCGTCCGCGAGCGCGGGCGGGGTCAGGTCGACGGAAGCCGGGCCCGCCGCGTTGGCGGGGCCCATGTGCGCGTAGTACGCGGGTACGTCGTCGAGCCCGGCGAGGAGGTCCGCGACGAACGCGTCGACTTCCTTGACCAGGGCCTCGTTGCTGTCGCGCTCACGCCCGATCGTCGTCGCGTCGCCGTCGGCGGTTCCGGCGGAACAGAAACTGCCGAAGCCGTGGGTGGGCAGGACGGCGGTGTCGTCGGGCAGTTCCGCGACGAGCCGGTGCGCCGACGCGTGCTGCGCGCGGGCGAGCTCCCCGGTCAGCCGCGGCTCCACCAGATCGGGCCTGCCGACCGTGCCGATGAGCAGGGAGCCGCCGGTGAAGGCCGCGAGGGCGCGCCCGCTCTCCTGAAGGACGTACGAGGTGTGGTGCGGGGTGTGTCCGGGGGTGGCCAGCGCGCGCAGCGTCAGCCCGGCGTCCACCTCGACCGTGTCCCCGTCGGCCACCGGCACCCGCTCGAACGCGACCCGGGCGCCGGCCGGGACCAGGTAGGCGGCCCCGGTGAGCCGGGCCAGTTCCAGGCCGCCGCTCACATAGTCGTTGTGCAGGTGCGTCTCGACGACATACGCGATCCGCACGCCCCGCCGGGCCGCCGCCGTGATCACCCGCTCGATGTCCCTGGGCGGATCGACGGCGACAGCGGTACGCGGGCCGCCGGCCAGATAGCTCCGGTTGCCCAGGCCCGCCACCTCGATGGTGTCGACGAAGAACACGGCAGCACTCCTCTCCTGCGCGAAGCCCCAGGGCTTCACGGCTTTACGGGAAATTACCCCCGGGGGTATATCTCCACGGTAGCAGAGGTACCCCCGGGGGTATCTGAGAGGCGCTGGGTCTTCGGCGCGGGTGGGTCGCGGGCGTCTGCAGCGGGCGCGGGCGGCCGTTCGCCGTACCGGGAGCGGGGCCGCCGCTGGCCACCTGGCCTTCTACCGGCCGGTCACACCGTAGGGTCGGTTGACGGAACGTCGACCTAGGGAAGGGCTCACTCACATGGCGCAGGAAGTGCGGGGCGTGATCGCACCGGGCAAGAACGAGCCGGTGCGCGTCGAGACCATCGTCGTGCCCGATCCGGGGCCGGGCGAGGCCGTTGTGAAGATCCAGGCCTGCGGGGTCTGCCACACGGACCTGCACTACAAGCAGGGCGGTATCAACGACGACTTCCCGTTCCTGCTCGGTCACGAGGCGGCCGGAATCGTGGAGTCGGTCGGCGCCGGTGTCACGGACGTGGCGCCCGGCGACTTCGTCATCCTCAACTGGCGTGCGGTGTGCGGACAGTGCCGTGCCTGTCTGCGCGGGCGCCCCTGGTACTGCTTCAACACCCACAACGCCAAGCAGAAGATGACGCTGGTGGACGGCACCGAGCTGTCCCCGGCCCTCGGGATCGGCGCCTTCGCCGAGAAGACGCTGGTCGCGGCCGGACAGTGCACCAAGGTCGACCCCTCGGTCTCCCCGGCGGTCGCCGGACTGCTCGGCTGCGGTGTGATGGCAGGCATCGGGGCCGCCATCAACACGGGCAACGTCGGCCGGGGCGACACCGTCGCGGTGATCGGCTGCGGCGGCGTCGGCGACGCGGCGATCGCCGGCTCGCGGCTCGCGGGCGCGGCGAAGATCATCGCCGTGGACATCGACGACCGCAAGCTCACCACGGCCGAGAAGCTCGGCGCGACGCACACCGTCAACTCCCGTGAGACCGACCCCGTCGAGGCGATCCGCGAACTCACCGGCGGCTTCGGCGCCGACGTCGTCATCGAGGCCGTGGGCCGCCCGGAGACGTACCGACAGGCCTTCTACGCCCGCGACCTCGCCGGCACGGTCGTCCTCGTCGGCGTGCCCACCCCCGACATGAAGCTCGAACTCCCGCTGATCGACGTCTTCGGACGCGGCGGCGCCCTCAAGTCCTCCTGGTACGGCGACTGTCTGCCCTCCCGCGACTTCCCGATGCTGATCGACCTGCACCTCCAAGGGCGCCTGGACCTCGGCGCGTTCGTCAGCGAGACGATCACCCTGGACGACGTGGAACCGGCCTTCGAGCGGATGCACCAGGGCGACGTGCTGCGCTCGGTGGTGATCCTGTGACGAGCACCCGCATCGAACACCTCGTCACCTCGGGCACGTTCTCGCTGGACGGCGGCACCTGGGACGTCGACAACAACGTGTGGATCGTGGGAAACGATCACGAGGCGATCGTGATCGACGCCGCTCACGACGCCGACGCCATCGCCGAAGCGGTGGGGGACCGGCGCCTGCGGGCGATCGTGTGCACGCACGCCCACAACGACCACATCGACGCCGCCCCCGCCCTGGCGGAGCGCACCGGCGCCACCATCTGGCTCCACCCCGACGACCTGCCGCTGTGGAAGTTCACCCACCCGGACCGCCTGCCCGACGCCTGGCTCCAGGACGGCCAGGTGATCGAGGCGGCGGGCGCGGACCTGACCGTCCTGCACACCCCGGGCCACGCCCCGGGCGCTGTCTGCCTCTACGACCCGGGCCTCGGCACCCTCTTCTCCGGCGACACCCTGTTCCAGGGCGGCCCGGGGGCGACCGGCCGGTCCTACTCCCACTTCCCGACGATCATCGAGTCGATCCGCGACCGGCTGCTCTCCCTGCCGGCCGACACGGTCGTCCGTACGGGACACGGCGACTCGACCACGATCGGCGAGGAGGCTCCACACCTGGAGGAGTGGATCGCACGCGGCCACTGACGCCGCCCGGCCCTGCCGGGAGGTCCTCGGCCGCCGTGCCGCGACACGGCTGAAACGGCACACAGATACCTGACAGAAGATGTCCGGCTTCCGGGAGACGCTCGTAGGGAGACACGGGTGACAGCAGCCCGTGGACGCTACGCGCGCGGAGGTCGGACATGTCAGGGCCGTCGGAAGGCACACTGCGGGACAGGGTCGCCCTGGTGGCGGGCGCGACCCGGGGCGCGGGCCGCGGAATCGCCGTGGAACTGGGCGCGGCCGGCGCCACCGTCTACGTGACCGGGCGCAGCACACGTGAACGGCGCTCGGAGTACGACCGTCCGGAGACCATCGAGGACACCGCGGACCTGGTCACCGAGGCGGGCGGGCGGGGTATCGCGGTCCCCACGGACCACCTCGTGCCGTCCGAGGTGGCCGCGCTCGTCGCCCGGATCGCGGACGAGCAGGGCCGCCTGGACATCCTGGTCAACGACATCTGGGGCGCCGAGAAGCTCTTCGAGTGGGACGCCCCCGTCTGGGAGCACGACCTCGACAACGGACTCAGGATGCTCCGGCTCACCGTGGAGACCCACGCGATCACCAGCCACCACGCGTTGCCGCTGCTGCTGCGCCGTCCCGGCGGCCTGGTCGTCGAGATGACCGACGGCACCGCGGAGTACAACCGGGACACCTACCGGGTCTCGTTCTTCTACGACATCGCCAAGACGGCCGTGCTGCGCATGGCGTTCGCCCTCGGACACGAACTGGGCCCGCGCGGCGCCACCGCCGTGGCCCTCACCCCCGGCTGGCTGCGCTCGGAGATGATGCTCGAAGCCTTCGGCGTGACCGAGGAGAACTGGCGCGACGCCGAGCAACGCGTCCCGCACTTCGGAATCTCCGAGACGCCCTCCTACGTGGGACGCGCGGTCGCCGCACTGGCCGCCGACCCCGAACTCGCGCGCTGGAACGGGAAATCCCTCTCCAGCGGACAGCTCGCCCAGGTGTACGGCTTCACCGACCGCGACGGCAGCCGTCCGGACTGCTGGCGGTACATGGTCGAAGTGCAGGACAAGGGGAAACCGGCGAACGCGACGGGGTACCGCTGAGCGGATCGGCCCGGATCAGGCAGGCGCGTACGGCTGCCAACGCGCCGAGTGGCCCGGAGGCAGAGCCAGGTCGTCGCGGACCGCCGTGTAGTACGCCTCTCGCGCGGCGCGCTGCTGTTCGAGCAGGTCCTGCCAGGCGTCCTGGCCGCGCACCCGCTCGTTCGGGAAGCTCTCCATCCGTATCGTCATGAGGGCCCACTCGCGGGCCTTCTCCACCACCGCCGGGGTGCCCAGCATGAGCAGCGCCTCCCAGGCCGGATCCCGTGCGTCGAGCGCCGCCGCCATGAGTGGAGCCGCCTCCTCCGGCGAGAGCGGATGCGGGTGGGGGTCGTCGCCGAGATGGGCGGCGACGCGGTACGTCAACGTGATCGTCTTCTTCAGGCACCGCGCGTAGTCGGAGTAGACCGCGAGTCGCCGCTCCTCCCAGCGGGCCGCCTGCTCGCGGCCGAAGCGGGCCCGGTCGCCCCGCACGATCGCCAGATACGAACCGAGGGCACCGATGACCACGCCGATCAGCGCCGGGAGTTGCTGCAGGAAGGCGGACATGGGCGCACGGTATCTGTCGTCGCGACGATCACGGCAGTACCTTCCCTGCCATGAATGCGATCACTGCGCTGAGGCGTTTCGAGGGATATGGGGTTCTGATCACGGGTGCGGCGCGCGGTATCGGCGCGGCGACCGCCCGCCGCCTCGCCGAGGAAGGCGCTCAAGTCCTCGTCACCGACGTGGACTCGGCGGAGGCGGAGAGGACGGCCGCCGCGCTGCGCGAACTCGGCGCGCGGGCCGAGGCGTTCACCTGCGACGTGGGGGAGCGGGCACAGGTCGAGGCCGCGGTGGCGTACGCCGTGGACTCCTTCGGTTCGCTCGACGTCCTGGTCAACAACGCCTTCCGGTGCAGCCCCGACGCCCTGCTCTTCGAGGACGAGAGCGACGAGGTGTGGGCCGGTGACCTGGACATCACCCTGACCGGTGCCTACCGCTGCGCCCGCGCCGCGCTCCCGCACCTGGTCGCCTCCGGCCGCGGGTCCATCGTCACCATCGGCTCCGTCAACGGCATCCAGGATTTCGGCAACCACGCCTACAGTGCGGCCAAGGCGGGACTGATGTCGCTCACCCGCACCCTGGCCGGCCACGCGGCCGCCCGGGGTGTCCGCGTCAACCTGGTGGCGCCGGGAACCGTCCGCACCAAGGCCTGGGAGGGCCGCGAGGACGATCTCGCCATCGCGGCCGGGCTGTATCCGCTGGGCCGGGTCGGTGAACCGGAGGACATCGCCGCCGCCGTCGCCTTCCTCGCCTCCCGCGACGCGTCCTGGATCACCGGTACGACCCTGTGCGTCGACGGCGGCCTGACGGGCGTGAACACCGCGTTCCGGCAGGCGGTCAGGCTGCACGGTGGCGACGGTGAGGGTGACGCCGAGAGCGGGAGCGAGGGTGCCCGGACGCGCGGCTCCGCGCAGTGACGCTCGACGGGGTCCAACACCCGGTCCGGGTCCGCGTCGACGTACCGGCGAGGAATGTCACTGTTTCGTCCCGGCCTCGCCGGCCGTACAACGCAATACCCTCAAGCACGGTCTAGTAGGCAGACAGAAGACGGACACGAAAGGAAGGCCCGCCATGGGGGACATACGCAGACGAGGAGCCGTCGCGCTCGGGCTCACCGGACTGGTCGCACCGCTCACCCTCGCACTGGGCTCGACGCCCGCGCAGGCCGCGAGCTGCACGACGGCCACCGGCCCGAACCAGAAGCAGGTGGAGAAGTTCCTCGGGCGGCCCGTCGACGGCCGGCAGTCCGCCGCCGACTGCAAGGCGATCCAGGCCTTCCAGACCAAGCACGGCATCACCCCGAACATCGGGTACGCGGGCCCCGTCACCTGGGGCGTGATGGATCTCATGAACAAGCAGAAGGCCGTGGGCAACAACCCCAACCGGGACGGCAAGTGCCCGGTGAACAAGGGCCGTATCGCCTGCGTCAACCTCACGCTCCAGCTCAGCTGGATCCAGGACGGCAGCCGGCTGGTCTACGGGCCGGTCCCGGTCCGCACGGGCCGGGACGGTTACGAGACCCGCACCGGCCTCAAGAAGATCTACTGGCGTGACATCGACCACGTCTCCAGCATCTACAACGTGTCCATGCCGTACAGCCAGTTCTTCGACGGCGGTCAGGCCTTCCACTCGGTGGGGCTCAGCATGTGGAACCCGCCCGGCTCGCACGGCTGCGTCAACATGACCCCGACCACGGCCAAGAAGTACTGGTCGCTGCTCAAGAACGGCGACGACGTCGCCGTGTACGGCCGCAAGCCCGGCACCTGAGTGACGAGCTTCACGGTCCGTTATGTCGCCTGATGAGCCTTTACTCACATCATCTTCACGTCAAGGACCGTATGCTTCACGCCATGTGCACCACTCTTGACAACGACACTCAGCGCTCCGCTGCCGAAGTCAACGAGGAGATCCGGGCCCTCTGGTTCCGGGCGGGTGGGACGCTGAGCATGGAAGAGCGGCGCGAGTACCAGCGCCTCGTCCTCGAATGGGCGGAAGCCGCCCCGTCGTCGGCGACGCGGGCCGCCTGACCTTCCGCGTCCGGCCGGGCTCCCCGATCCAGGGGAGCCACCGCCTCGGACCTCGGCACCGCCCCCCGGCGGCTCGGCTCCAACTCCGGTCACCCGGACTCGACTCCGAGCCGCTCAGCCCCAACTCCGAGCCGCTCAGCCCCAACTCTGCGAATACTGCCGCCGATAGGCCTTGCGGTCCTGCTCGGTACGGATGAAGCGGGTCGCCACCAGCGCGATGATGCTTCCCCCGATGACCAGCAGGCCGGGGCCGACGTTCTGCGGGTCGGTGAGTTCGGTCACGAACGTCTGGGCCGTCCCCGTACTGCCCACCGCCTCCACCGCACCCGGTGCCGCCGCACCCGGCGCTCCTCCCTGCGACGCCATGGCCGAAGCCGACGTGGAGGGCGCGAGGGAGGGCTGGGCCGCACCACCGGCGGAGCCCTGTGGAGGCTGGCCCGCGAGCGTCACTCCCAGCGCAGTCAGCGCCTTGGTGACCGGCTGGAAGAACGTCGTACCGCCGCTCTTGCAGTCCCCGTTGCCGCCCGAGGTCACCCCCAGCGCGATGCCTTCGGAGAACAACGGGCCACCGCTGTCGCCCGGTTCGGCGCACACCGTGGTCTCGACCAGCCCGGTGACCGTGCCCTCCGGGTAGTTGACCGTCGCGTTGAGCGCGGTCACCTTGCCGTCGTGCAGCCCGCTGGTGCTGCCGCTGCGGAAGACCCGCTGGCCCACGGTCGGATCGGCGGCGCCGGTGATCCGTACGCCGTTGCCGCCGCCGATGGCGACGACGTTGCTCCCGGGCGACGTCTGCTGCCCGCTGTCGTACTGGATCAGTGAGAAGTCACTGCCGGGGAACGCCGTGGTGACCGTGCGGCCCACCTGCTGGCGACCCGTGTTGTCGGAGAACCAGACCGATCCGGCGGGGCCGCAGTGCCCGGCCGTGAGGATGAACTCGCTCTGCCCGTTGGTCACATTGAACCCCGCCGAGCAGCGCCCGCCGGTCGAGAAGATCGCCTGTGCGCCGTTCACCCGCGTGGTGAACGTGCCCTGCGTCCGCTGCATCTTCACCGAGTCGCCGATGCCGTGGGCCAGCGTCTTCATGGTCGACCATTCGGTGGCGGAGACCGTGCTGTCGGCCTGCACCACCACCTCGTTCTTCGTGTAGTCCACGGCCCAGGCCGTGCCCGGTACCCGGGGCGCCGAACTCAGCGTCTGCGCCGCGGCCTTGAGGTCCTGCATGCTGTGCGTGACGACCTTCGGGCGAGCACCCGCCCGCTTCACCGCGTCCGCCGCGTCCGCGTCGGTGACCGCGACCACGGGACGCCCGTCGGCGGCGATCCAGTTGCCGGCGGTCCGCGAGGTGCCCAGCTGGGACACGAGCCCGGCACCCGTCTTCGCCGCGGTCTGCGCCGAACTCGCCGTGGTACGCGACGCGTCGGACGGTTCGCTCGCCATGGCGCGCGTCACCATGAACCCTCCGCAGAGCAGCCCGCCGACGGCTGCGAGGCGCGCCCCCCGTCGGACGATCCGTCGTCGTGCGTGCCTCATGCATGGGCTCCCGAAGCCGTACGGAGCGGCGTCACCAACGCCGAGGGTCCCGGTCGAGGACCCTCCACTCATACGTGCGCCCACGCCCGCGTGTTCACCACCGACGGGAGGTCTCGTAGAGGTGGCCGGTTCGTGTCGGAACGGGCTGACATGATGAGCGCATGCGTGTGCTGATCCCGCTCCCCGACCACGACTTCGACGTCACCGAAGTCGCCGTTCCCTGGCGGATGTTGACACAAGAGGGCCACGACGTCGTTTTCGCCACCGAGCGCGCCGGCACTCGGCCGGAGGCGGACCCGCGGCTGCTGACGGGCGTCCTGTTCGGACAGCTCGGCGCGGAACCGGAACCCCGCCGTTTCTACGGGGAATTGACCGAGTCCGCCGAGTTCCGGGCCACCGTCTCCTGGGCCGATCTGGTCGTGGAGGACTTCGACGGGCTGCTGCTCCCGGGCGGACACGCGCCGGGCATGCGGCAATACCTCGGATCAGTGCCGCTGCAACGGCAGATCGCCCGGTTCTGGGCCCTGCGGCGGCCCGTCGGCGCGATCTGTCACGGCGTCCTCGTCCTGGCCCGTGCCCAGGACCCCGCAACCGGCCGCAGTGTCCTGGCCGACCGCCGTACGACCTGTCTGCCGAAGTACATGGAACGGACGGCGTACTTCACCACGGCCTGGCGTCTCGGGCGCTACTACCGCACCTACCCCGCCTACGTCGAGGACGAGGTCAGGGCGGCTCTCACCGAGCCGGGCGGGACGTTCGAACGCGGTCCGCGCACGCTCACCCGGCGCGGCACCGCCACCGACGACACCCATGCCTTCGTCGTCCAGGACGGCCACTACCTCTCCGCCCGCTGGCCCGGGGACGCCCATCTGTTCGGCCGCCGCTATCTCGACCTGCTGCGGGGCACACCCGCCCGCGAGGGCGGCGCGACCTGATGGGGCCGGGCCGCACCCGAGCGCGAGCCCGGGTCCGAGCGGCGGCACCCATGTGCGGGCCCGAGCGGCAGCACATACGTGCGGCCCCGAGTCCGAGCGGCCGTACCTAAGCGCGGGCGCGGGTCCGGGCGATCACCTCGTCCCGCGTCAGATACACATCCGTACGCTCGAAGTCCCGCAGGGTTCCCTTGCGGTCCGCGAGGAAGCCGGTGCGGACGAAGTCGTCGCCCGCGACCGCGTTGAGCAGCCAGTTGGCGCTCGTACGGAACCGGGCGGCACCCGTGCGCAGCGCGTACAGGTGGTATCCGCGGGCCACGACCTGCGCGGGCGCGCCCTTGAGGCCGATGCCGAGCGGTTTGGACACGGCGTCGTGGCCGCCGAGGTCGACGACCAGGCCGAGGTCCCGGTGCCGGTACGGATAGGTGGGCTCCCCGCGCAGTCTCGCCGCCAGGACCTTGGCGGCGTGCCGGCCCTGCCGGGCCGCGTGCTGGGCGGTCGGCGGGCAGGGGGAGCCGTCGTCCTTGGCCAGGTCGGGCACCGCCGCCGCGTCACCCAGCGCGAACACCCCGTCGAGCCCCGGCACCCTGAAGTCGGGCTCGGTGACGATCCGCCCGCGCACGGTCTCGGCGCCCAGTGAGTCGACCAGGGGGCTGGCCGCGACGCCGGCGGTCCACACCAATGTCCGCGAGGGCAGCACCCGTCCGTCGGTGAGGGTGACCTCGTCCCTGGTGACGGAGGCCACGGATGTGCCCAGCGAGATCTGCACGCCGCGGTCGCTCAGCATCCGCAGCGCGCTCAGGCCCAGCTTGTCGCCCAGTTCGGGCAGCAGTTTCGGGGCGACGTCGACCAGGTGCCACTTGATGAGGCCGGGGTCGATGCGGGGGTGGTAGCGCTTGGCCGCCGCGGTGGTCAGGCGCTGCAGACAGGCAGCCGTCTCGGTGCCCGCGTATCCGCCGCCGACCACCACGAACTGAAGCCGTGCCGCCTGCTCGTCGTCGTCCGACGTGGCCGCCGCCAGGTCGAGTTGGGCGATCACGTGGTCGCGCAGATACACGGCCTGGGCGAGCGTCTTCATACCGCGTGCCTCGTCCGCGAGGCCGGGGATGTCGAAGGTGCGGGTCACGCTCCCCGGAGTGAGGAGCAGATAGTCGTAGCGCAGGTCGACGAGGTCCCCGGTGATCTTGCGGACGACGCAGACCTTGGCCCCGGGATCGACACCGATCACCCCGCCCGGCACCAGTGCGGTGCGACGCAGGATCCGGCGCAGCGAGGGTGCCACCGACTGGGGAGTGACGACACCGGCGGCGACATGCGGCAGCAGCGGCAGATACAACTGGTAGTCGGTGGGGCTGATCAGGGTGATCCGGCCCTCGCCGGGGGTGAGTGTCCGTTCGAGACCCCGGGCGGCCTCGACTCCGGCGAAACCCGCGCCGACGATGACGATGTTCGGTCCTTGCATCCGAGCAGCCTCTTTCCACTGGTGCCAGCCGCGATCTTTAGGCTCACACGGGTCCCGGACGGCTGCCACCGCACCGCGGGCAACCCGGGTCGCACGAAGCACGATCTCTACCGATCGGTAACTACCTCTTCCCCCTCCGTACACGCGCTGCCAGGATCATGTCTGCCGCGGCGACGGTCCCAGGCACCGTCGCCGTCGCGATGTGTGGACTCGACCAACAGATGTGAATAGGGGACAGGCATGACAGGACGTGGTGTGGGACGCCGGATAGGCGTTGTGTCGGCGGTCGTGGCGCTGGGGATCGGAGGGACGGTCACCGCGGCCGGGTCCGCCGCCGCGGCCCCGGTCCAGGCGGTGGCGAGCACGTCCGCGACGGCCGGCGTCGATTACGCCACCTGGCAGAGTGATGTCCAGGCCGTCATCGACCAGGCGGTGCCGTACGTCGGGCAGCGCACCGCGAACGCCGGCGGCCAGAAGCTCGCGGTCGTCTTCGACATCGACAACACCACGCTGGAGACGGACTTCCACCCCTGGTACGAGCTGCCCACCCCGGCGGTCAAGGCGTCGCTGGCGCTGGCCCGGTACGCGCACTCCCGCGGTGTCGCCGTCTTCTTCGTGACCGCTCGCCCGGGCATCATCGCCAGTGAGACGAAGTGGAACCTGAAGAGCGTCGGCTATCCGGTCGACGGGCTCTACGTGCGTGACCTGCCGGACCTCTTCGACGAGGTCGGCGCCTACAAGACCGGCAAGCGCGAAGAGATCGAGTCCCTCGGCTACACGATCATCGCCAACGTCGGCAACAACACCACCGACCTGGTCGGCGGCCACGCCGAGCGCACGTTCAAGCTGCCGGACTACGACGGTCAGCTGTCCTGACCCGGACGGCTCGGGCGCCGCGTGGTTCGCGGACGGGTCCGCCTACACTGCGGCCATGGACGAGGCCTCGCTGGACGCACTGGGATCGGGCAAGTACCTGCTGATCACCAGCTATCGCAAGAACGGTACGGGGGTGGCCACGCCGGTGTGGGTGGTGCCGGACGGTACGGCGCTCGGCGCCTGGACCGTCGCGGACAGCTGGAAGGTGAAGCGCATCCGTAACCGGGCCGACGTCATGGTCGGCCCGTGCGACGTGCGCGGCAGGCCGACAGGGGAGCCGGTCCCCGCCACGGCCGAGATCGTCGACGCGGAGCAGACCGCCCGCTACCGCAAGCTCATCGCCCGCAAGTACGGGGTGATGGGCCGTCTCACCCTGTTCGGCAGCCGGCTGCGCCGCGGCGAGAGCGGCACGGTGGGCATCCGCATCACCCTCTCTTCGTGACGTCGTATCGCCGGCGCACCAGCTCTCTGTGACGTCTCTCTGTGACGTCGTGACTGCGTGAGTTCCGCGGTCGTACGGGGGTCCCGCGCTTCGGGACCCCCGTACGACCGCTTTCGGCTTTCCGGGGCGGGCCGCAGGACAGGCCGCGGTGCCCCGAGGGGCAGGCCGCGGCGCGCACAAGGGCAGACCGGTCCGGTTCGTCGGGGTGCGGGTATCCACCTGGTTCGTGAGTTGGCCGGATGTGTTCTGCGGGAAGCGTTGACTGGAAAGCGCTTACCGCTTACGTTCCCGTTCAGCAGCGTGACCCGTGTGTGACATCTCGTATACGAGACATCAGATCTCCGAGCCGCACCACCTGGGCAAGTCGCCGTCTCCCGCCCGCGTTCAGTTCGTGCATGTCGTGCCGCACGCCATGCGTCGTTCAGATACAGGGATGTAGTCCGTGTATCTGGCCAACGTCAACTCTGAAGGGACACCCCCGCATGCGTACTCGCCCCCCACTGAAACGCTCCCGCTCCCGCCCAGCCCTGCTGACAGCCGGGGCCGCCACCCTGGCGGTCACCACGGCGCTCGTCCTGCCGCAGTCGGCCTTGGCGGCCGAGACCACGCCGGTCGGCTTCGGCGCCGGGACCACCGGCGGTGGCAGCGCGACCGCCGTCACCGTCACGACGCTCGCCGCGTTCAAGACCGCCGTCACCGGTGACACGGCCAAGGTCGTGAAGGTCAGCGGTCTGATCTCACTCAGCGGCCAGGTCGACGTCGGCTCCAACACCACTGTCCTGGGCGTCGGTTCGGCATCCGGGTTCACCGGCGGCGGACTGCGCCTGAAGAAGGTCACCAACGTCGTCGTCCGCAACCTGAACATCAGCAAGCCGGTCGCCCCCGCCGACGGCATCACCGTCCAGGCCTCGACGAAGGTGTGGATCGACCACAACGCCTTCTCGTCCGACCTCGACCACGGCAAGGACTACTACGACGGCCTGGTCGACATCACCCACGCCTCCGACTACGTCACCCTCTCCTGGAACACCTTCAAGGACCACTACAAGGGCTCGCTCGTCGGCCACAGCGACAGCAACGCCAGTGAGGACACGGGGCACTTGCGGGTGACGTACCACCACAACTGGTTCAACAACGTCAACTCCCGCATCCCCAGCCTGCGTTTCGGCACCGGGCACTTCTACGACAACTACGTCGTCGGCGCCGACACCGCCGTGCACTCCCGCATGGGCGCCCAGATGCTCGTCGAGAACAACGTCTTCCGGAGCACGGCCGTCGCCGTCACCACGAACCGCGACAGCGACGTGGACGGCTACGCCAACCTCACCGGCAACGACCTCGGTGGAGCCGCCACCGAGATCTCGCAGGTCGGCACGTTCACGAAGCCGCCCTACAGCTATACCGCCGAGCCGGCCTCGACCGTCGTCGCCTCGGTGACGTCGGGCGCGGGCACCGGAAAGCTCTGACCTCCGCCGTCGGGCATCCCCACCCGGCCACCCCTGCCCGGCCATCCTTACCCGACCACCCCCACCTGGAAGAAGGCATCGGGACATGACGTCATCAGCACGCCCACGCCCACGCCCACGCGCCCGACGGCGCGCCCTCACCGGCGCCCTCACCGCGCTCGGTCTCTCGGCCGCCATGGTGATGGCCGACGGCGCCCTGACACCGGCGAGCGCCGCCACCTGGCCCACCGCGACCGGCAGTCAGGCCGTCTCCTCCACCATCTCGGTCTCCGGTACCAAGGACTACGGGATGAAGCGGCTCTACGGCACCGGCGACCTGGGCTCGGGCAGCCAGGACGAGGACCAGGGGCCGATCCTGGAACTGGCGGCGGGAACCGTCCTGAAGAACGTCATCATCGGCGCGCCCGCCGCCGACGGCATTCACTGCCTGGGCAGTTGCACACTGCAGAACGTCTGGTGGGAGGACGTCGGCGAGGACGCGGCGACATTCCTCGGCTCCTCGTCGTCCAACGTCTACACCGTCAGCGGCGGTGGCGCGAAGGAGGCCAGTGACAAGGTGTTCCAGTTCAACGGCGCCGGAACGCTGAACGTGTCGAACTTCGCGGTGCAGACCTTCGGTACGTTCGTCCGGTCCTGCGGCAACTGCAAGACGCAGTACAAGAGGACGATCAATCTCAACACCATCGAAGCGACCTACAAGGGAAGCAGGCTCGTCGGCATCAACACCAACTACGGCGACAGCGCGACCCTCAAATCCATCAAGATCGTCGGGGACGGCAGCAAGAAGATCGTCCCCTGCCAGAAGTACATCGGGAACAACACCGGGGCGGAGCCGACGACGAACGGCAGCGGCCCCGACAGCACCTACTGCAAGTACGCGACGTCCGACATCACCTACGGCTGACGGTCGTCGCCCGGCGGCTGAACGGACCGGTCCCGCATGCCGGTTCGTTCAGCCGCGCACGGCTGTCCGTTTCCCGGCACGTCGGCATTCGGCCTGCCGTCGCGTGGCCCGGGCGGACGGCGGCGCGTGGTGCGGACCGTCCGCCGTGCTCAGTTCCAGCCGCCGTAAGGGCCGTCGACGAGCTGGAACACGGGCTGCCGGCGTACCGGGTCCTGGGCGGTGGAGAGCTGGACCCGGTCGCCGCTGTGGATGGTGGCGGGCGATCCCATGACCCGGCCCCGGACCGTGAACCCCTCCGCCATCTCGATGAGGGAGACGTTGCGGGCCGCCGGGGTGTTGCGGTGGATCACCGTGGAGTGGCGCACGACGCCCGTGCCTGCGCTCGCCTCGGTCCGCAGGTCGCTGCCCGCGCACACGGGGCAGAGGAGGCGGTTGAACATGGCGGTGGCGCACCAGTGGCACCGCTGGAAGAGCAGGACGTCCCCGGTGTGCTCCGCTGAACCGTGGTCGAGCACGTCCGTCACGGGGTCGATGCCCGGGTGAAGAGCGATTCCTGGGTGGTACACGATGCCATCTCCCTGCGCTCAGCCGGAATCCGATGTGCGCGGATCGCCGTGCACGATCACAGGTTATGGCACTGAGTGTCACCAGTAAAGGCACTGCGTACCCTCAAATTTGGAGGAGGGGCGCGAACGGCTCGGCTCCCGCTCAGTCCCGCGCGAAGGCCGACTCGATCTCCTGGACCACGCGCCACATGGGTGCTCCGCGCCGCGAGACGACGATCACCACGTCCTCCGGCTCCTCCGGCTTTTCCGGCTCCTTGTGCGCCGGTTCGCCGGGCGCGGAGCCGAATGTGCTCTGCACGTACCCGAGCGCTCGGTCGACCGCCACTTCGGCATCCCCCGTGCCGTCCGAACGCAGCCAGGAGCGCAGGGCGTTGTTGTGCGCGGCGACCACCGCCGCGGCCACGACATCGGCGCGAAGCGTGTCCGCGCGGGTCCCGGCGGAGCGCCCGCGCAGATACTCGGCGAGGGCACGCTCGTAGCGCCAGACGACCGACAGTTCGTACGCGCGCAGGCCCGGGACCCTCTTCGTGAGGCGGTAACGCTGGACCGAGAACGTCGGGTTCTCGGCGTACATGCGCAGGACTAGCCGGGCGGCGTCGCAGACGCGCTGCACCGGGTCGTCCATGTCGGCCTCCTCGCTCAGGAACGCCGTCATGTCGGCCAGGCAGCGCTCGTGGTCGGGGAAGACCACGTCGTCCTTGGAGGGGAAGTAGCGGAAGAACGAACGGCGGCCGACGCCGGCGAGCGCCACGATGTCGTCGACCGTGGTCTCCTCGTAGCCGCGCTCCAGGAAGAGCTGGAAGGCGGCTCCCACCAGGGCGTCCCGCATCGGTGGTTTGACGGTGGTCGCGTCGGCGGGCTCGCGGCGGCCCGGTGCCTCGTTCATGGTCGGAAACTAGCATCGAAGCCGAGGGGGTGGCACTCGGTGCGCTCCGAGCAGGGAACTGAGTTCCCTGACCGATTCCGAGATCACAGCCCGCGCCGATCTGCCTTGGCCGGGACGCCCGCGCCGATCTGCCTTGGCCGGGACGCCCGCGCCGATCTGCCTTGGCCGGGACGCCCGCGCCGAGTGCCGCGTTCGAGATATGCCCGCGCCGAGCTGCGCTCGCGAAGTGCTCGCGCCGAGCTTCGTTCGCGACGCGCCCACGCCGCGCCGAGCCGCCTCCCGTAGTGCCCGCGCCGCGCCGAGCCGCCCTCATGAAGCGCCCGCGCCGAGTCGCGTTCGTCGAATCTGTCTCGAAGGTCATTCGGTCTGCTGCGTGCTGCCTGTCCGCTGGCCTGTGACGCCCGTCGTCTCCCGCCGGGCCGGCCGCCTCGGAGTGCGTGATTCCTTATGTGGCTGATTCGTGTTCACTCGTGAAGTCCCGGCGTATGAAGCGAAGTTGACAGTCCGTAGGCAGTGATCGAATATGTGGTCGAGCTGTGGCCCACATGACCAAGGGGTCCAGCGTGCTTCGACCACCTATCCCCGGGACGGCCCCAGGCTGCCGAGTGCTGCCCCGCTGCCGTCGACCGGGTCTCGCATCATCAGGATGGGATCCGCATGTCCAAAGCGAGACGTGTCACCCTTCGCTGCCTGCTGGGGACGGGCGCGGCGGCGTTCGCTCTCTGCGCGGTCACCACGACCGCGTCGGCGACCGACAAGCCAGGCGGTGACGGCTGGGACAAGACCGGCAGCGGTTTCTCCCCCGGGCAGGGAGCCGGTACGGCGACCGCGACCGACCGCTGCCAGTTCTCCCTGGACGGTACGCACTTCTACGACTCCGTCCGGGTCGACGACGAGAACCTGAAGCCGACCGACGACGGCAAGGTCCACATCAAGGTGCGCGCCGCGGACGACGCGGGCAACTGCACCGCCTCGCTGGCCGCGTACCGCACGCACGGCGACACCTTCAAGACCTCAGGAGTCCAGGTCTTCCACGACTTCGACACGGTCTCGGTGAAGCCGGGGGCCACGGACTCCCTCGACATCTCGGTGCCCGACGCCGGCTGCTTCGCGCAGATCGACCTGTACCGCGGCGCCGTCAAGTTCGACGGCAAGGGTGACGCCCAGGACGGTTTCGAGCACGGTGACCTGCCGGCGGGGCCGGACCACGCGGTCATCAAGGACAAGCTCATCATGGCCTGGAACGGCGGCAAGAAGGACTGCACCGCGCAGCCGACCACCCCCGAGACCCCGCCGGCCTCGACGGCGCCCGCGCAGACGCCGGGTGCTCCGGTCTCCTCCTCGCCCGCGACTCCGGCGACGCCCTCGGCTCCCGAGACGTCCGCCGCCCCGTCCGCCCCCGAGTCGGCCACGCCGGCCGCCCCCACGCCGAACGGCGGCGGGTCGACCCCGTCCGGCGGTCTCGCCGAGACCGGTGGTGGCAACACCCTGCCGATCGCGGGCGCGGCCGTGACCGTCCTCGCGGCCGGTGCCGCGATCACCGTCGCCACCCGCCGTCGGCGCGCGACGGGCACGCGCTCCTGACGCACCGGGTCATCGCCGCCCCGATGACCCGGTGAAGAGCCCCGGTACTCGTTTCCCGCGCGAGTGCCGGGGCTCGTCCGTGTCCCTCGGGCTGTCCCGTAATCCCCGGCGGGCGCGCGACGACAGCTACGGCACTTCCCCAAGCTCTTCGAGCAGTGGGGACCTCCACGCCGCGTTGTCGGATCGCCCGAATACGCCCAGTGTGAGGACGGCCCTCCGCCTTGCGACGCACCGCATCTGACGCCGCGCGCTGATCCACCGGGGATTGCGGGACAGCCCTTTGCCGGCCCTCCCGGGGTGACAGCCCCGGTTGCCGGGTCCGGCCGACAACGCGAGGAGCGTTCGGCCGCGACGGTGCTCGACAGGACTGCCACGGTTCTCGGCGGAGCTCGACCTGGGCGGTCAGCGGTCGTTGCAACTCGCCGACAAGGTGTCGTCGCCCGCCATGTGCCCGTTCAGATGGGCCTGCAGGGCGACGCTCACCAGGGTCAGCAGGAGGTCGATGTCCGAGTCGACTTCGAGATGGATGGTCACCCAGCGGGAGCCGGGCACCATGCGGATGGCCGTGGAGGTCTTGAGGTGGTCCTCGAAGCGCCGGATCGCCCGGTCCGTGAGGTGCAAGTCGACATCGTGGTCCGAATGGAAGTGGACGATCTCGCACCGCGCCGCGCACAGCGCGCGTCCCGTGCCGCAACTCGGCGGGGACTCCGCGAGGTCGGGCCAGTTGGCCAGTCGCGTCATGGCTCTGGAGGCCAAGGTCATGCGCCCATCATGACGAGCACACCTCCCGGCCACCAGGACTTCGGGGAGATGTAATCCCTCCGCAGTCTGGGAATGTCCGGTTTTCGCTGCGAAATCGAAGCCTGTCTTCATCTGTCCGCTTTCCGGCCCGGGGCAAAGGAGAGCGGCCCCGGACTCCATGGTCCGGGGCCGCGATCGACGCTGGGAGCAGGCCTGGCGGCCGGTCCGGATCACGCCATCCAGAAGAAGACGGCGGTCATCCGTTTGTCCTCCATGGTGGTCCCGCAGTAGTCGGTGGCGCTGTGCATCAGGTTGGCGTTGTAGAGGAGCAGCCGGTTGAAGCGGTGCGGGACTCGGATGTCCTCGACGAAGGAGTCCGGCGGTACGAAGCGTGTACCGAGGGCCTCGACCAGGTTGTTGTGGGGTGCGACGACGACGTTGCCGCCCAGCCGGCCGCCGGGCAGGCTCTGCCGGAAGAAGCTCGTTCCGCAGCCCTTGGGGACGTTCGGGTTCAGATAGAGCACCGCGGCGTAACGGCACAGGGCGCGGGAGTCCGTGTGGGGGCGGGGTTCGCCCTCGTCCTTGCCGACGACCTGGACGCAGTTGTGGTTGAGCGTGGCGCCCGACGGAGTCGCCTGCTGCCAGAGCTTCTGCGCACCGGTGGCCTTCTTCACCAGTCGCTCTACGCGCGTCAATTCGTCCGGTTCCAGTCCGGGCATCGTCCGCAGCCCCGGCCAGCTCTCCGAGGTGTACGGATGGCCTTTGACCCAGTCGTCCTTGCCGACGCACCGGGCCCGTACGGCATCCGCGTCGGGCAGTACGTCGTCGAAGACCCAGTAGTCCCGGTCACGGGTGGGCTTCCGATAAGGGAGGACCGGCAGCGCCGGTGTTCCAGGGGGTTGTGGGGGCATGCGGCCGACCTTATAGACGCGTCCGTCAGCGATCTCCAGGGATTTGGTCAACCTTCCGCCAACTCGGCTTCATGGATTGTCCATGGTGAGCGGGTGCCCCGCCTCCGCAAAGACTCACGCGCGGTCTCCGGCTCTCAACGTGACCTGAGTTCAACCGCGTTCGCCGGCTGCCAACGTGACCTGAGCTCACCCGAGTTCGCCCGCGGGCCCGAGTCGCGGCGGTGATCGGCCCGGCCCGGCGGTGATCATCGAGGTGCGTCGGCGCGCTGAACGTCGGGGCCCGCAGCCCCGTATCACTGCGCAGGGACGGCGGGAGACCGCGTGTACGGAAGGAGAGCAGTGTGTCGACACGGCCCGAACGCGGGAAGTCCACCGGGCGCTCAGTGATCGAACCCACTCACATCGAGCGCCGCCGCCGCTCCGAGTCCCTGGCGGAGCTGCTGCGGCAGGTGCGCGAGCAGGAGGGGATGACGGACGCGGACGAGGACTACGAGTCGCTCACCGCGCCCGCGGCCGCGATACGACTTCTGCCCGCCCCCGAGGAGGACGAGACCGAGGAACTGCCCCCGGTTCCGGCGGGAGAGGACTACACGGCCGACGCCCCGCGGGTGGACGGAGCCGACACGGCCGACGGACCCGCCGCCGGAAGCGGACACCCGAATGGAAAGAGGCCCAAAGGCGCCCACGGCCTCGGCCGCGACGCGGGCCTGCGCCGCGCGGCGATCACGGTCGCCGTTGTCGCGGCGGCCCTGATCGGCTTCGCGCTCGCCCTCCTGGTGCCGGGCGCGAGCCGGGACGACGCGTCCCCGGCGGGAGCCGGAGTGAACGCCTCGACCGCACCGGCCGACCGCGCTTCGGGGGACGCCACCGATCCGGACGGCGCCGGCACTCTCCGGGAGGGCGACAGTGGCCCCGAGGTGACGGCCCTTCAGCAACGCCTGCTCCACATCCCGAACGTGTACGACCACGGCAGCACCAGCGGCACCTACGACGCGACGCTCGCCGCGGCGGTCGCCCGCTTCCAGGTCTGGTACGGCATCCGGGGCGACGAGTCCGGCGTCTACGGCAACGACACCCGGGCCGACCTGGAATCCAGGACGGCGGCCCCCTGAAACGGCCGGGGCGGGCGGCGCGGTGACGGTCGCTCCCCCCGCCCCGGCCCCCTCGCGTCGACGGACACCGTGATGTTCGTCGGACCGACGCGCGCGCTCCCGCTCGCGCTCATCTGCCCACTCGGCCTCCGTGCGATCCTGGCCGAGGACATGGCGACCTCCGGCACGAGGAGCTGATCGCGCGTGCATCTTCCCTACCAGCGGGGCCCGTTGCACGATCTCCCCGACGATCCGGCCGCCTACGACGCCGTCCTCGGCGCCGTCGCCGAGGAGGCCCTCGCCCGCCTCACCCCCGAGGGGAACCTCGAACACCCCGCCGCCGGCGACGACATTGGCGACACCTCGCTCGGGACGACCTCCCTGCTGGCCCTCGCCTGGCAGCGCACGAAGGACCCCCGCCTGCCGGAAGCCGTCCGCCGCAGCCTCGCCTTCCACCTGCGCGAGCGCGTCCACACCGAGGACAACCCCGGTTACCCGAATCTGCGGCGCCGCAACTCCGGTGAACCGTACGCCCGTTACGTACTCAAGGCAGGTGCGCACCCGCTCGGCGACTGGCCCAGCACGGTGTGGGCGCTGCTCCAGGCCGTGAACATCCTGGACGCCGGGGACGGCATCCTCGACGCCGAACAGCACCGCGAACTGGTCGAGTTGGCCCACGGCTACTGGCGCTGGCTGACCGAGGTGACCTACTTCAACCCGCAGGAAGCCGGCAACC
This sequence comes from Streptomyces sp. NPDC026500, assembly GCF_055567635.1. Taxonomy (NCBI): domain Bacteria; kingdom Bacillati; phylum Actinomycetota; class Actinomycetes; order Kitasatosporales; family Streptomycetaceae; genus Streptomyces; species Streptomyces sp. NPDC026500. The sequence continues at coordinate 254,258 of NZ_JBVHQB010000011.1, forward strand.
AGGCGATCGGCTGTGTCGTCGGCGGCCTGATGGTCGCGCGACAACTCCCCGCCCCGGACGCCGCGTCGGTCCGCACGTGTGCCATGCGGCTGTACCTGGAGCAGATCCACGCCCGCCGTGTGCGCGACCGCGGTGCTCTGCTGCCACCCGAGCACGGCGGCGCGTACGACAACAACTACGGGCCCATCTCCCTGTCCTTTCTCGCCCAGGCCCACCGGATCAGCGGCGAGGACGTCTTCGCCGCGGACGGCGAGGCGCTCGCCCGTTACATCGACGCGCGCTTGACCGTCGGCGGGTTCGACGTGGGTGGCCCCCGGTACAGCGAGCAGCACTGCGGCTTCGAGGCCGTCCTCGGTCTGCGCTACTTCGGCCACCGCGTCGGCGCCGACCTCGGCCGCTACCGTGGCGACACCCGCTGGGGCCGGCACGCGGTCCACCGCGACGGCGGCGTCGACGGCCACTTCGCGTTCATGCTGGTCTGGCAGATCCAGGACGGCACACGCTGGCACCGCCTCCCCTCGAAGGACCCGGTACGGCACCAACTCCGGGCGGGCCGCGTCTCGGTGGCCTTCGACGACCGGATGACGCCCGCCCTGGTCGAGGCCGCCGGCACCTACTGCCTGCCCGCCGCGGTGAACCGGCAGCACGGCTTCGGCCCGGTCGTCGACGGCTTTCTGTACTGCCGTCCCCTGGGCGAGGTCCGCGTCCGTGACCTGCGCAGCGGCCCGCTGACCGGCAAGCTGGTCACCAAGCCGGTCGTCGGCCGCGATCACGTCCTGCGCCACGTCCGGTCCCTGTACGTCACCGACGGCACGCGCCTGTGGCTGACGGTCGCCGTGGAACGCCTCCCGGGGAGTCCCTATCTCCTCGCCGGGATGCCGTACGCCGCGGACGACGGCGAGCGGGTGCGCAGAACCGCCGAGGCCGAGGTGAGGTCCGCCGCTGCCCTGCGCCTGAAACACCCCCGGGCCGAGGACGTGGACCACTTCGACGCCCGGACGCGGACCACCCAGGAACAGGCGGCCTTCGCGCTCGCCGCCGACCTGCGCGGCTACGGCAACCCGGACGAGGGCTGGCGCCACCTCGTCTCCTCCACGGCCATCGAAGCGGACCCCGTGCCCGGCGCCCCGGACGCCCTGCACGTGTTCGCCGTCCGGTACGGACCCGGAGGGCCCTATGCCCCCACGTTCGCGGGCACGTCGGCCCGACTGACCGTCCGCACCGAGGCGTTCACCGCGCGGATCGGCGATCCCGCGGGCGATGCCCACGGGGAACCCGAACTGGAGATCAGCCCTCGGTGACCGCCGGCTCCGTGGCCGCGTCTCCGGTGACCGCCGCCCCGACGACCCCCGCCCCGACGGCCCCCGCCCCGACCACCAGGTCGGCGCGGTCCCGGGTCGCGGCGACCAGCTCGGCGTTGCGCTGATCCGTTCCGAGCACCCACGCCACCGCCGTGTCGTGATCCTTCCCGAACCGCTCGTGGCGTGCGACCAGCCGCCGGATGCGGTCGGCCTCGTCGAGCTCGCAGAACCAGACCTCGTCGAGCTGCGCGCGGGCTCGCGTCCACCCGTCCTCGCGCAGCAGCAGATAGTTCCCCTCGGTGACGATCAGACGGGCGGCCCGCGGAATCGGAATCGCTCCCGCCAGGGGCTGTTCGAGGACCCGCTCGAAGCCGGGCGCGTAGACGAGATCCTCCTCGTCCTCGCGGAGCCTGCGCAGCAGCGCCGCGTACCCCGCCGCGTCGAAGGTGTCCGGCGCCCCCTTCCGGTCACGGCGCCCCAGCCGGTCCAGCTCGGCGTCCGCGAGATGGAACCCGTCCATCGGCACGTGCGCGACGCGGAAGGGCCCGTCCTCGTCGAGCCGCCGGACCAGACGCTCGGCAAGCGTCGTCTTGCCCGCCCCGGGGCTGCCGGCGATACCGAGAAGGGCGCGTCGGCCGGGACGTACGAGCGATGCGGCCCGCTCCACCAGGTCGTCGAAGGTCGGACCCGCCTCGGTCATACGAGCCCGGACCGGAGCACGAGGACAGCGATTTCCATGTCCCCAGTATCGGCGACGCGGGTCGCGAGGGAAGTCCTGTTCCTGGGGGGCGATGGCAGCACGACTGAAACCGACAAGCTGCCCGGCTGCCCCTGGCGAGTGATCTTGAGAGGGGTGGCGTGACCGGGCGGGTGGGGAGCGGGGTTGACCGTGTATGCATCTGACCCGACGTCTGCTCACCATGGCGGCCGCCGTCGCCGCCGTCCTCGCGACCGCCCTGTCCGCTGCCGTGCCGACCGCTGCCGTCCTCGAACATGACGCTGATGGCGAGCATGACGTTGAACCGGCTCGGGCTGACGTTGGTGGGCAGATTGCGGTGGACGAAGGTACCGACGACGGACTCGGTGCCGTCGAGCTGGACGTCCGCGGCCGAACCGCGGAACTGGTACCCGCTGCTGCCCCACCTGACGTCCGCGGTGCCCGGGCCGCCGACCGGGGAGATGGACGGGGTGGTGGATGGGAAGACGCTGGAGGTGACGACGGTGGTCTTGGTGACCGCGCGTCGCGGTCCGGGCCCTGCCCCGTGCGGTGCCGCCCTGCGGCGGCGGTGCGTCAGCTCTTTGCGGTGTCGTCGCCCGCCTGCCCGGCGCCCTCAGCTGCGCCTGTCTTCTCGCGCATCTTGCGCACCAGCTCCGCCTTCTGGTCGGCTGCACCCTGGCGGTCGAGGTTGCGGTGCGGACCGTTGTTCTGCCGTTCGGCGCGGGACAGCTTCTTGCGCTGGCCGCCGCCCATGCCCACGGGGTTGTTGATGTTCTTGCTCACGGTCACGGGTTCTCCCGGTAATGATGTGAAGTGATCTACGGATTCATCGGTGGGCGACGGGCGGCGACGTCTAAGGACGTCAGCGGGGGCCCATCCGCTCTCACTCGTGAATCGGTGTCTGGAAGAACATGACAAAGACGTTACCCGGTTCTGCCAGCCCCGCACACCAACCCTTTCGCGGCCCCGGCGTCGGCCGGGCCTTCGGCGAGCGCCCGGGGTTCATCTGCTTCAGGACGGTCCTGTCGCGCACTGGTTCGCCCTTTTAGCAGTCGGCCTCGGCTGACCCCGGCAGCGATCAGAAGACCTCGCCTGTCTCCCGGTTGTGCCTACCAATGATCTTGGCTAGTGCCCCCGCCTTCAGGCGGGGGGTGTAGGTCATCTCAAGACTGCTCTAACCCACAGGTCACAACGGACGCTGCTGGTTCTCGACGTACTGGCGGACCACCGTTATCGGTGCGCCGCCGCATGACCCAGCGAAGTAGGAGCGAGACCAGAACCGGCCGTGCATGATCGCCCGGTTCACCTTGCCGGTGTACTCGAAGCGGAGCCGCGGGGAGGAGACGCCCTTCAAGCTGTTGACCAGCTTCGAGAGGGCGACCTTCGGCGGGTAGTGCACCAACAGGTGCACGTGGTGAGACGCTTCCCATCGCGGTGACATGCACCAACGCTAGTGTGATCAGCGAAACTACCAAAGAGTAGGACGGGGAGGGAAGTTGAAGCGTCAGCGTGGCCACAAGGCCCGGCTTTACCTTCTCCCCGGTCAGCTCGCCCAGGTCGACGACCAGGGACATGGCGCCCGTGCGATGTGGAATCTGCTGCACGAGCTGTGGCAGATGACGCCGAAGTGTCAGCGGTCCTCGCCCGCATGGACGAGGCGATACGCCAGGCCCGCAAGGACCTTCCCTGGCTCAAGGCCGTACCCGCGCAGGCCGCACAGCAGGTCCTCAAGACGTATCACCGGGCGTGGGTGAACTGCTGGGAAGGCCGCGCCGAAGCGCCGACCTTCAAAAAGCGCACCGCCCGCCGCGCCGTCGACATCCCCCAGGGCCGAGACCTGCGCGTCAGCCGCCTTTCCCGCCACTGGGGCCAGTGTTGGATACCGATGGTCGGCCTGGTCCGCTTCCGATGGACCAAAGACCTCCCGCACGGCAAGCGTGCCGACAAGCTCAACCGGGTCACCGGGGCGCGGCTGGTCAGGGAAGCGAACGGCTGGCACATCGTTTTCCGCGTGCAGACCGAGGCGGACGAGCCGAAGCCCCATGAGGGGCCGATCACCGGTATCGACCGGGGCATCACCAAGCCCCTCGCCCTCTCCGACGGCTCCTTCCGCGAACACGGCCCGTGGCTCACCCCTGGTGAGACCAAGAGGCTCAAGCGGCTGGAACAGAAGCGGGAGCGTCAGCGCCGCCACCGCAAGCGAGGCGAGCGCAACAGTAACCGCCTGCGCCGCACGTACGACCAGATCAAGCAACTCCGCGCAACAGCCACGCGCCGATCGCTCGACTGGGCACACAAGACCACCACCGAACTTGCCGACACCTTCGGCGTCATCGGGGTGGAAGACCTGGCCATCGCCAACATGGTCAAGTCCGCCAAGGGCACCGTGGAAGCCCCCGGCACCAACGTCCGGCAGAAAGCCGGGCTGAACAGGTCGATCAGCGGTGAGGCATGGGGCCGAACGGTCACCCTGCTGGAATACAAGCTGACCGACCGGGGCGGCCACCTGGTCAAGGTCCCCGCCCCGAACACATCCCGGCGCTGCTCGGCCTGCGGGTTCATCACCCCCGGCAGTCGCGAAAGCCAGGCCCGATTCGTCTGTAAGGCAGACGACTGCGGATACGAGGCGAACGCGGACACCAACGCCGCCCGCAACATCGAACACACCGCAGGACATGCGGTGTCAGGACGTGGAGACCTCGGGGTTACCCGGTCTTAGAAGCGTCAACCACCCACCCGGCCGCACTGCGACACGGATGGGATTCTGCCCCCTTCAGGGGCGGAGGATGTCAAAGACGGTCAGGCGTGAGACGCCACGAGCAGGTCGAGGAGTTCCGCGGCCTGCCGGGGTGAGCGACCGCAGAGTCGGGCGAAGACATCGAGGTCCGTACTGCCGGCGTCGCCCGAGGTGTGCGAGGCCAGAGAAAGCGCGGCCGGCTCTCGGCCAGCGGCCGCCCGGCTGGCACGGCAACTGGGGCGGGGCGCAGAGGCGGCTACGCCCTTCGGCTGCTGGTGCGTCAATTCCGCGCCAGGGCGCCCCCATGGGCCCGCCTGCCCGGAACGACAACATCCGCCGCGTCCGCTGGCGTGGAGCTGGTTTTGGCCGCAACGGTGGCTCAATGAGCGCACCGCTGCGGGCAGATCCACTGGGACCAGAGATGCCTGGTCGCGGCTCACAGCTTTTCGTCCAGTCAGCGGGCGATCGAGATGGCGAAGGGCGCGAATCCGCTGGACCGGATCACGTGAGGCACGAACAGGATTGCGGCCTCGACGGCCTGCGCGGTCTCGATCCCGCCGAGGTCCGTGATCCACTCCCGGTGCCAGCCGAGGTCTTCGAGAAGCCCGCGGACGGCCTGCTTGGCCCCCGGGTCCTCACCGGATAGGAAGGCGGTGGGCGACTGGACGAGTGCGGTAGGCGCTGTCATCACCGTGTAGAGCATTGTGTTGAGCGTCTTGACGACGCGCGTGCGGGGGAGCGCAACTTGGAGTTGCTCCCCGAGGCTTGAGCCGGGGTAGAGCAGGTTGGCGGGCAGTCCGTCCGGTCCGTCGAGGGTGGCGTTGGAGACGTCTACGAGGATCTTGCCCTCCAGCTCCCCGCTCAGAGCGAGGAGCCGTTCCAGCGAGCCGGCGCCCGGCGTGGCGTTGATGACGATCTGCCCTGTCCGGGCAGCGTCGCCGGCAGCGCCTGGCGAGCGGTCCGCCACGGTCACCTCATGCCCGGCCCGGGTGAGGGCTGCGGACAGGCTGCCGCCGACGCGGCCGTTTCCGAGTACGGCGATCATGGTCATGTCGATCTGGTCCTTCCAGTGCTTATGGTTCTTAGGGGTGGTCAGCGCGAGAGTGTGGCGACAGCATCGGCGTGCACACCGGGTGTAGCGGCCAGCAAGCTCTCGCTCTCCGGCGTCCAGGGGTGGCCCTCGGCGTCGGAGATTCGTCCGCCGGCCTCGGCTACGAGCAGTGCGCCGGGCAGCAGGTCCGCGCGGGCCCCGGCGAACTGCCAAAAGGCGTCGATCCGCCCGGCAGCCACGTTCAGCAAGTGCAGGGTCGCCGGCACAGACGTCCGTACCACGAGAGCGTCGAGCAGCATTGCGGTGATCGAGGAACCGATGCGCCGCACGATCGCTTCGTCTTCGTCCGGCCTGGCCTGGCTCGTGGCCACGAGGCTCAGTCCGAGGTCCGTGGTCTCAGAAACGCGCAGCGGCCGGCCGTCGAGGTAGGCGCCGCCGCCCGCGAGCGCGGTGTAGGTCTCGCCGGTCAACGGCAGGTGGACCGCGGTGAGTACCGGCCGGTTCTCGCGCACGAGTGTGGCGGTCACCGCCCACTCCGGCAATCCGTGCAGGTGGTTGACGTTACCTTCAGCAGGATCCACGACCCACCATTCGCCGGGAGGCAGGGCCCCGCCCTCGAGCTCTTCCTCAACCCAGCCGGCCATCGGGCGCAGGAGCGCGAGGCGTGGGCGCAGGACATCGAGGGCCGCCTCGTCGTTGGCGGCGAGCGCGCGCATCAGCTCTTCGCGCGTCCGGTAGCGGACCACGCCGCTGAACCGCTCCCGCAGCGCCGAGCCCGCCGCACCTACGGCGATCGCGATCTGCGCGAGCAGTTCGGCGTCGGACACGGAGCCAGCGACCGCGGCATTTCCAGTGCTCTGAATCGATTCGGGCATGGCGGTACTCCCATCTCAGCAGGGGGATGAAGCCGAGGGCGAAACCGTCGATCTTTGCGCCCCGCACCTCGAAGGTATGAGCAGCGAGCATTAACCTCAAGTGCATGTAAAGCACGGCTAGAGTGACTCACATGCAATTGGATTTGAACCTGCTCGCCGCGCTCGACGCGCTCCTGGAGGAAGGAAGCGTGACCGGCGCGGCCGAACGCCTGCACGTGACCGCCCCGGCGATGAGCCGAAGCCTCGGCCGGATCCGGAGAGCGACGGGCGATCAGATCCTGGTGCGCACCGGGCGCACCATGACCCCGACGCCGTACGCGATCGCCGTTCGGGAACAGGTCCACGACCTGCTGCAGCAGGTCCAGAGCGTGCTGGCACCAAGCCGTGAACTCGATCTCACGACACTCGAGCGCACCTTCACTCTCCGCTGGCACGATTCTCTCGTCGCCCTCAGCGGCCCCACGCTCCTCGCGGAGGTGCGTAAGCAGGCGCCAGGCGTGCGTTTGCGTTTCATCGCGGAATCGAGTATCGACACCCCCGAGCTGCGTCGCGGCGAAGTCGACCTCGAAGCGAACGCGAACCGCCCGGCCCAGCCCGAGATCAGCGCCGACCAGGTGGCCGAAACCCGCCAGGTCATCGTCATGCGGCGTGGGCACCCGCTCGTCCGTGCCAAAGCCGTCACCGCCGCGCGGTACGCCGAGGCCGAGCACATCACCATCTCGCGGCGCGGAAGGTTCGACAACGCTCTCGACGAGGCTCTGGCACGGCTTGGCCTCACCCGACGTGTGGTGGCGACCGCGCCGACCGAACGAGCCGGATTCGAGTTCGTGCGCGAGTCCGACCTCCTTGTCACGGCCCCCGAATCCACGACACTCTCAGCCGCCGCGGATCTCGGTCTGGCCCTCCTCCCACTGCCGTTCGAACTGCCCCCGGCCCCGGTGTACCTGTCGTGGCATCAGCGCTACGACACCGACCCCGCACATGTGTGGCTACGTGACCTGGCGCGAACCGCGCTGGCCGGTCCGGGGAGGGGCCTGAATCAGGCAACGCACTGACCACGCCAGCCGCCTGCCGCTGCCGACGCTGAAGGGGTTCCGGGTGCTGCCGAGAGTGATCAGGCGTGCCCCCGATGCCTCGCTGTCCTCCGAGCAGCACACGAGGCTGGAGGCCATCGGGTCGGGTCGGCTGGGTTGGGATGGGCGAAATCGGCGGTGCGATAACGGAATTGTGCAGAGCGGGGTGGTCATATGCCGTCGGCCGCTACACTCGCCGCGTGTGTGACGTAGCTGACACTCGGAGCGTCCATCGGTGTCGGCCAGGGGGAGTTGAGTGCGCGTGGAAGACTGGACTGTCGAGTTCGATCCCGCGAGTGGTATCGCGGAGACAGGCCAGGGTGAGATTCGGTCGGCCCTGCGCAATATTGCCTGCAGCGATACACCGAAGGCGGGGCATTGGCCGGGCGGCCTGGACGAGGTGCGGGTACTGGGACGGCTGGCCGGGGGGCGCAGCGGTTCCGAGGTCGTTGAACTGCGACTGGACCTGAAAGACGGTTCCCACCGGTTACAGGTGGCCAAGTTGTCCGACCGGGCAGAGGCCATCAAGGAATACATGAACGCGGCCGAGGTGGCCCAACCCGAGCGGTTTCCCATGCATCTGGCGATTGTCGCTGCCAGCAGGGGAGTACTGGACCAGAGCCCGAACTGCCCTCACGGACAGGGACTCCAGGCCGTCGTCTACCAGCATGTTGCCGACCGCCACGGTGGCCGTGGTGCGACCCGCGGCCTGGAACAGGTCATTGCGGCCGGGGTGGTGCAGGAGTCAAAGCTGGAGTCGGCGCGTGTGTCGCTGCGGCAGGTGATGGAGCAGCTGGCGGATCAGATGCACACGCCGCAACGTCGTCAGCAGGCGTCGCTGGGTCCGTTGAACCACACACTGGGCACGGATCTCTATCTGAAGTTCGAACGGGTCAGACCGACGGGGGACGACGAAGAGGTCCGTCTCGACCTCGGGATAACTTCCCCGAGTCGGGAGGAAGTCGAGCAGGAGCGCTGCCACGCCGATGATCTGCTGCGCAATTCGTCGTCGCCGCCTGGCGGGCGTCGCACACTGAGTATCGGGCAGCGCGTGACAGTGGTCATGGACGACCTCGACCTGTCCGAGCACGCCGTCAAAGGCCGGGTGGACACGGCTGCGGTCCAGGCTGAAGCCGGTGGGACGGCCTTGAAGAAGAATCTGAGAGCCGAGTTCAAAGACAAGACCAGCCTCCTTGTCAACGCGACGGTGGTTGCCACCCGCGCCCAGCGGCGCTCCCGGCTGATGACCTCGTTTCTGAACGGCCTGGGCACGGTTGAGGAGCGAGAGCGTGAACTGGTGTGCGACGGCGTGTCCGTTGCGCATCCTCTGCGCAGTCTCTTTGACATTTTGCGGGCGGCCAAAGAAGACCGTGGCCACAGCCCGGTTCACGGGGACCTCAACCCCCGCAACGTGCTGCTGCGCGGCGAGAGCGCCTACCTGATCGACTTCGCTTCCGCCCAGTCCGCTGGACTGTTGCTGACGGACTACGCCTGGCTGGAAGTCTGTGTGCTGCGTGAGTTGGAGTCGGCGGGCTTGACCTGGTTGGAGCTGATACAGCTACAGCGCCAGCTAGCCGTGCTGAGTCTGCTCGCCGTGCAGGTCGATTCCGACTGCCTGGACAAGATTCTCGCGGCGGTCGTCGATGTCCGCGGTGGTCACGCCAGCCGGTGCCTGGCGCTTTTGTGGGAGATCAGGCATGCGGCGCTGCAAAGGGAGATCGCCGCCGGTGTGCCTGCCGAGGCGGCACAACGGCATCTCTTCCAGCATCTGACCCTGGCTGCGCTGCGTCCGTTGAAATTCCCGGAGAGCGATCAGTCGCCGTACAAAGCCGCGGTCTGCGCTGTGGTGGCAGGCGTGGCGTCGGAAGCGCTGCACTCTCCGCTGGACGCGCTGTTCGCCGCCTGGGATCCCGGGGAGATCGCAGCGTTTGGCAGCGCGCTGCTCGACTCCTCCCAGGCTCATCTTTCCTGCTGCGTGGATGTATTGATCAGAATCCGCCTGGCGTGCCGGGCCGCCCACAACCCGGGGTGGGGCGCTGATGCGGACACCGCCCTGGTGCGGGCGATGATGCGTGGTCCGCTGCATGCACCGCTTGAGCAGCAAAGAGAGCACACCCCGCTGAACTCGCCGTTCATTACGCTGACGGGACGGATGCTCCCTCCGGGCGAGCCGTTGCTTCTTCAGGGGGACGGCGCTCTGGCGATGGGACCCAGTTCGGCCCTGGACCTGCTGGCCGGGACCGACCAGCACGTTGTGCTGGTCGGTGACTGTGGTGCGGGAAAGACCGTCACCGTGCAGGAGTTGCAGGCTCGATTACTCAGGGGCGGCCTCGACCCCGGCCAGGGCGATGACGTTCTGCCTCCGTACTGGCCCATCGAGGTCAGCGCCCAGCAGATCAGTGCTCACCTCAAGGCCGAGCACCAGCGCTTGCAGGAGGATCCAGAAGCAGCACCGCCGCCGTGCACACTGGCCGGCGACGTCAGCAACTGCTGCACGATACCGCTGCTGCCTGAAGCCGTGCTGGCCTGCATGCTGGACATCGGTGCTGTCTATCTCGTCCTCGACCAACTGCACAAGGTCGATACCGCGGAAAGACCCGTGGTGCTGGCTTGGATCTCCGCACTCAGCCAGGCCTACCCCGCCGTGCGGATCGCGGTGTGTCAGCGCGCCAGTGACTACCAGCCGGACGTCCTGCGCTGGCCGGCGATCGCCTTGCACAAGGTCCGCGCGCAGCAGGCGAAGGAATACATCGAGGACAGACTCCGCCAGGACGAGCCGTTGTCCTGGCGACCGCGGATGCAGGAACTCAACCGGGCACTTTTTCAGGACCCCGAGGCCGGCGGCCTGCGTGACCTGGCCACCAAGCCGCTCTTCTTGAGCATCATGGTGGAGCACCATCTCAAAGGGAACAGCTTTCGCACCACCAACCCCGGCCGGCTGGTCGAGGATTACATCCTGGGCCTGATGGGCGACGTCGACGCCGGCGAGAGTGAACGCCGGATGAAGCTGTTCGAGCAACTCGCGCGCGACATGGACGAATTCGGCGCTGCGATCAGGTACGAGGATGCCCTCAAATCGCTCGACAGGCTCAGACCCCCCAATGCCGGCCTGACGCTGGAGGCGCTGCTGCGCACGACGGCGATCGTGACCGACCCCGCCCGTACCTGGATCACCTTCGGCAACCCCATCATCCACGCCTACTTTGCCGCGGCTGTACTGAGTTCCGATCCTGGCACGGTGGCCGACCGCGTGCTGCAGTTCCACTGGCGCGAGGCGGCTCAGCTGCTGGTCGCCAACCCGCAGGCTCCTCAGGACGTGGTCCGGCTCATCCTCGAAACCGCCTTGGACGCCAACTCCGTGTATGGGGCATGGCTGCTGCAGGCGGCTCCCGCGGACAAGTTCACCGACCTGCGGGGGCACCTCGTGCAATCCCTGACGGCGCAACTCGAGGCAGAGGACAGCGGTCAGCCTGCCTGGCGGCAGGCCGCCTACGGACTTGCCAAGTACGGGACCCCCACAGCCCTGGCCGCTCTCCAAGACGCTGTCCTGCGCGACATCGACGCTCCGGCGGCGGCGGAAGCCCTGGACGGGCTGGTCATGATGCACCAGTGGTTCGTGCCCGATGCAGGCAGCGTCCTCAGCACGGTCCTTTGTCACCTGCTCGACCTGCCGGACGACGGGATCAGCGAAGACCTGGCGGTGCGGGCGGTGCGCAGCATCGCCACCGCCGGCCTGCGTCCCCTGGTGGGCTACGTCTGGGACCGCATCCACAGCGGCACTCCGTGGCCGGTCATCCGTCAGGCGTGGCAGGCGCTGGAGAAGATGAGAGTAAGACCCAGCAGCAGGTTGCGTGCCGTGTACGCCGAAGCCTGCCGGACCAGGCTCGCGGCCGCAGAGCAGGAACTGTCCCGGGCGGCAGCCGCCACCACAGCCCAGGGCTTGTGCCAGGAGCAGAGGGAACTCCTGGCAGTCCTGGCCGGTGAGGGTGATCTCGAAAGAGTGCTCAGCCACCGGTTCCGCGCCGGTCTGGCCGACGACGCCGCCTGGCACGACCTCGTGACTCGTGCCGGCAGCCGCTGCACCGACAGTGCGCTGACCGGCCTGCTCGACAGTGACGACACCAACTGGTTGTCCCTGCTGCTGGCGGAGAACGAAACCCACGCCCTGCTGGCCGCACACGTACTGCTGCACCGGGGGCAGAGCCTGCCCGTGGATGTGCTGGGACGGGCCGCTGCCGCAGCCTCCCCGTCCCGACTGCTGGCACTGGCTCACTTCGTACACGGTCTGAACGGCGACGAGGCGTCAGCCGTAGACAACATCGTGCGCTCCTACGCAGACAAGCTCGACGAGGGTTATCTGGAGCCACTGTCTGTCCTGGTGGGCGCCGTCAGCAACCTCGACCTCGAGGCGCGGCCGCGGGCGGCGCTGCTCGTGGAAGAGGCCGCACGCAGACCCGGCCTTGCCCCCAGCCTGTACTGGCCCTGGACCTCCGCCTGGAGGGAGAGCGTTCCGGACCGCACGGATGTCGCCCTCTTCCTCGACGCACCCCAGCTCAGCGACGGCGAGGCACTGAAACTGATCAGCGCGACGGATGTCCTGCTGGATGCGCCGCCCTTTGACCCCCTCCCGCTGAGCGACGACCACCGCGAGCGCCTGGCGGATCTCAAGCCCGAGGATCCCACCAGCCTGGACGCACACCGCTTCGTGATGCTGGCCGCCACCACCGGCCTGCACCACACCCTCGACTACGTCCGGACCGTGGCAGAGCACCCCGACAACGCCACCGCGGAAGTCGTCCACTCCCACCCTCTGCACGGCGAGGTCGCCGTCGTGCCCGCAGCACACGCCATCGCCGCCATCGGCTATCTGAGCCTGCTGGCAGCCGAGGACCACTCCACCGCCAGCCAGAAGGCCTTCAGCGCGCACAAGGAACTGGACCGGATGTTCACGGACCTCGCCACCGCCCACGTGAGCCTGCGCCGGGCCCGGCTCATCGGCATGGGATTCCTCGGGGACTGGATGGAAATCCTCGAACGTCTCGAGCCTGAAGACCCCGTCATGCACCATGCCGCCCACAACATCGTGATGCACTGGCTGCCCGGACCCTGTTCACCCCCCACCAGCGAAAAGGATCATCTGGTAGGCGTCGCACGCTGGATCCGCGAACGACTGCGCCAAAGGGACATCCCGTCCCCCACGCGTGCGGCACTCGTGCACATTCGCGACAGCGCCGAGACGCAATTGGGGCGCTATGTCCGCTAAATTGCGCCCTGTGTACGGCTCAGAGCAGCCCCATTTCCTTCTTCGCAGCCGCCAGCACCGTGCGTCTGGCCAACGACGCTGCCACCAGGGCCTGTTCACGCTGAACTCCCACCGGCGCCTCGTGCACATCCTGCTGGCGCTGCAACAAGACCTCGCCGGCGCCTATCACTCCGTCCGTCGCCAGCAGACGCAGCCGTGTCAACTGTTTACGCATCTCCCGGTACTCGCTCAGCAGCCCCTCGGTGAGCGGTTCGCCCCCATCCGCCTCGCGAGCCAGGTCGGAATGCCGCCAACTCGCCTCCAAAAAGGCCACGAAAGCCTCCGTCAGTGCGTCACGGATCCACCGGTGATGCTCCCGTCGACCGCTGACCATGGTGGTGACCACCAATGTTGCCGCGCTTGTCACCGCCGCGGCCCAGGCCGCCAGCCCACTGATATCCATAGGCCGCTCATTCTTGCAACGTCACGCCCAGCGCACTGCCGATCACCGTAAATCACGGTCGCGCGCCCGCACGCTCTAGCCGAGGGCGCCGCCATCGCAGACCATGGACCGGAAGGCACCCCGCTCCGGTCGAGTCGTTACCAGCCCACCCGCCACCGGCATCGCAGGAGTGACCAGCTATGACGGACCACGCACCGACAGCGCCAGACCCCTCGCCACCATCCCCGGGCCTGAGCGATCTTCAGCGCGCCATAGTACGTCGCCTCACCGATCACCCTGCCCTCGCCAACGAGGCGGCATGGTCCGCGCTGGCAGCCCGCATGAACCGCCTCCACGGCCGCGTCGTGCTCACGATCGATGACGGGGCTCCTACCGCGACCCGTGTGCAGCAACTCCTCAACGCCTGCACCAGTCAGGCCGACAGCGCAGAATCCCTCGCCGAGGCGCTCGATCACGTCACCGACGACTCCGAGACCACCTTTCCGCTGCGGACCATCGCCGACTGGCTCGCCGCGCGCAGCCTGCTGTCCGACGCCGAGTTAGGCGAACTGCACCACCTGATCAAGGACGTGCCCGCCAACGACGTCCGCACCGTCGCCCAGGCCTCCCTCCCACGCCTGTCCGCGGACCTGCCACGCCACTGCACCGACACCTGGCCGACCGTCCTGCATCTGCTGCGCCGCAATATGCTGCCCAACGGCCTGCCACCCCTGCTCGCCTTCGTGGAACATCTCGCCGCAGCACGCCCGGACCATCAGCACGGCCTTCAAAACTGGTCGAGTGGACGCGCCGAGCGCTGGGGCCTGATCACAGAACTCCAGACCTGCCGGTCCGCGGCCGCATCCTTCACCCTGCCCGAACCCTCACCGGCCCGCGTGATGTTCGTCCTGCTGCCCGACGGACTGCAAAGGGACTACTACACACTGCGGATGTGGCACCGCGAAGGCATCCAGACCACCCCCGCCCTACGCGACGAGGACACTCAGACCGTCTCCCGCGGCGAACTGCCCCGAACGGTTGCCCAACGCCTGACGACCTGGCTGCAGAAGACCAAAGACACCACACTGCACAATCTGTCCATCGAGTTCTGGCTGCCGATCACCCTGGTCAACGAACCCGTATGGGAATGGTGCAAGGACGTCGCCCTGCCGGCGGCCGCCACCGTCCGCAACGTCAGCATCCGCAGCCTCGACCGGCAACAGCTGCCGACGATCGAATCGGTGTGGCGCGCGCGATGGGAGGGGCTCATGCAAACCGCCGACGCCCGTCCTGCGCGCACCCTGCCGCTCGCCCTCTCCCGCGACGTCACCGCGGACAAGACCGGCCACGACCCCGTCATCCTCGACAGCCCGCCCGACGACCGGGACGGCCGCACCCAATTCCTCAACGCCCTGCGCAGCGGAGCACCTGCCATCCTCTGGCACCGGCGGGACTGCTCTCCCGCGTTCCGCAACGCCGCACTCAACCTGATCAACGACGGGCCGCTGTACGAACTGCCCGACCGCATCAGCGCCCTACGCGCTGGAACCCTGCATACGAGCACCCCCAACGAGTTCAACCGTGACATCACGTTGCTCTGGGACGACCCCGACAACCCGCTGCCCACCCTGCACACCCTGGTAGCTCCCAGTGAGGCCGGCACCCTGTGAGCGACCCCACCCCCTGCCGATGGCTCGTCACGAGCACTCCCCAGGACAACCGCGCGCAGCGGGTCGATCTGCACGCCCGCGCCTTCCCCCCGCGGCCCGTCTTCTCCGCGCCCCCCGAGGGATGGCCGCGCCCTACTCCCGCCTTCGCCGCCCCCGCGGCGGCCAGCGCACTCCAGGCCCTCAGTGCACTGGACCCCGCCTCCCACCGAGCCAGTACGCCCGCCATCCCCAACGTCCCCGGAGCCAGTCCGTATCCCCGCGTCCGCCCGCCCGCCTGGGATCTGGTCCTCGTCATCGACACCGGCGCCTCCATGACGGCCTGGCACGTGAGCATCAACGCGTTCGTCGAACGCGCCTACAAACTCCGCTCATTCGGCGAGGTGCACATCGTCAAACTGCACAGCCAGGGCTTCGACCCGACACGCCAACTCTTCGACAAGGCCGAAGTCGGACACGCCGGCATCGGCGGTGACCGGCGCAAGAAACTCATCCTCGTCATTACCGACGCCGTGGGCCCCGCCTGGAACCGTCAGCCGCTGAAGGACCAACTGTCCGCATGGGCGGCCAAACACCCTCTCGCCATCCTCCACGTCCAGCCCTACTCACACTGGACCCGATCCGCGCTGGTCACCCGCATCCTCACCCTCCGCTCGGCCGAACTCGGCGGATCCAACGCCAGTTTCGAGACCCAGACGCCGGATGACCCCTCACTCGACGCCCTCGCTCCAGCGGACCCCATCGCCGAGGGCAGTCTCGTCGTCCCCGTCATGGAACTCAGCAAGCGCTGGATCGAACAATGGTGCCGCCTGCTCAGCTCCACCAAGCGAGTACGCCAGCAAGCCATTGTCCTCGGCAGCCCCGCCAGACCACATGACGAAGCCCCAACAGCGGCCTCAGCGGAAGACCTCGTCGTCGACTTCCTCAAAAAGGCGCTGCCAGACACCGCCAGACTGGTCGTGCTGCTGGCCGCTGCACCGCTCAACCGGCACATCATGCAACTGATCGCCGACGTCCTCATGCCGCACACCGGGCCGGAGCACCTCGCCGAGATACTCAGCAGCGGACTGCTGCGGGTGGTGGGAACGCAGGACCCCGGCAACGCCCCATTCCACCAGGTCGTCTTCGACTTCCTCCCCGGCGTACGCAGGGAACTGCTCTCCCGCCAACGCGATGGCCGAAAGGACTGCGTCTCCGTGGCCCAGGTGGTCGACGACTACCTTTCCGAGACCGTCCCCGGAGTCGAGGGACTGGCCGAACGCATCCGACATCTCTCACCCCCGGACACCGTCGAGGTGAACGAGCAGAACCTGCTCTACCTCGAAGTGGAGCGGATCATCTTCGAAGCCCGCTTGCCAGGGTCCGAGAAGGCAGCAATCCAGAGAATGAGCGACAGCATCAGGCAGTTCAAGCACCAGCACCACGGTGTGCGCTGACCCGAGAACACCGCTTGCGGGATGCGGGTCGCGCTTGCCGGGGCCACCGGGGGCGAAGCGGCTCGGAGCACCTGTCGGAACAACTTTGTGCCGACCGCACGGCAGTCTCGGCCTCCGCAGTCCCGCCGAGTACGAGACCGCACTCGCAGCTTCCGTCACACCGACGGTGTTCGTCAGAGCGGAACAAGCTCACTGCCAGTCAGCAACATCCGGAGGCGGGACGTTGCTGGGCATTTGTACGCAGCCCCCGTCAATCCTCGCTACGCTACGTGCCGTTGCTACGTCTGCACAGTGAGGGAGGCGGACGGAGCTTCGTTATGTGCCGGGGGGTAAGTGGTGGGGCGGCCGAGGATTTCCTTTGACGCGGCGTGCGATCTGAGCAGCAAGGAGCAGGAGGATGTCAAGGATGCGCTGCTGAACGTGGCGGTCAGTGACGACCCGCATGCCGGAGAGGCACAGTGCCGGGAGCAGGGCCGGTGGCCAACCGATGTGAAGTCGGTTCTGGTGCACGGCCGACTGGCTGGGGGCCGTGGTGGAGCGGACGTCCTGGAAATCAGCGTTACGCGCACGGGCCGTCCTGCGTCCTTACAGGCAGCCAAGTTGATGCCGTACGAGGAGGCCGTAAAGGAGTGGGAGGCCTACCGAGACCTGCGGGCGACGCTCGACTCTTCGCTCTATGTGCCGGTCGTTGCGGTGAGCCGGGCCGTCCACGAAAGGCTCGACGACGAGATCCCCTGCAGCGTGGTGGTGTACCGGCATGTCAGTGCTTGGGATCATGTGCCGGGCCGCCTGGAGTCGTTGGAGGATCTTGTTGCGGATGCCGTGACGTCGCCGGAACGGCTGGAGAAGTGCCGGCAGATCCTGGCCCGCGTGCTGCGGTCGTTGTCCGTGCATCTGTACGGCGCGGTGCGATGCGAGGAACTGGACCTGGAGGGAGAGAACCGACACCTTGGCGTCGATCTGCACCTCACGGCCGACAAGGTCGAGGGCAGCGGCGCCTTGGTCCGTCTGGTGGACGGCAATCCCAGGGCCGATGAGATCTTTCCTCGGCCGTCGTCCTCGGAGGTCCTACGCAACGCTACCTCCCCTCCTGGCTCGGGACGGTCCCTGCGGATAGGGGATCGGGCCGAGATCATGCTGGAGGGCGTCGCTGTCAAAGGCGAGTCGGTGCAAGGTGAGTACCGCTCCTCCCGGGTGCAGGTGAACTTAGAGGGGAAAGCGGCCCAGCCGCAGCAGACGAGCAGGATCCGTGAAGGTCGCACCATCCGAGTCCAGGGACGGCTGGCCGCGCTACGGGCGCAGGAGTGGTCGGCCTTCCTCGGAGACCATTTCGACGGCCCGGGCGCGTTCCGAGAGGACGCCGACGGTCAGACCCTGCGCTATGAGGGAACGGTCTTCGGCCACCCTCTCGCGGCCTTGCACCCTCTGCTGGTCGCTGACGCCGGCAAGAGGGTGCGCTCACCCGCGCACGGTGACCTCAACCCTCGGAACGTGATCTTGTCGGGCGACACTCCCTTCTTGATCGACTTCGCGACGTTCACCAAGGACGCGTTCACGCTCGCGGACATCTCCTGGCTGGAGATGTGCATCCTGCGCGACTGCGTTGCCAAGTGCCTGACATTCCCCGACGTCATCCTTCTGCAACGCTTCCTGGGCCTGCTGACCCTGCTGCGCCCCCACTGGAATGAGCAGGCACTGCAGGCGGCGGCCTCCTCGTTCGCCGAGGTGCTGAGCGAGGACCAACCCGCCCTGGGACGCTGCCTGCTGATCCTGTGGCAGGTACGGTGCGGGATCTGGAACGTGGTGCCCGACGACTGCCGCGCACAGTGGCCGCAGCACTACTTCGAGCATCTGGTGCTTTCAGCCTGCCGCACGTTCAGATGGCCGTCTCCCAACTCCCCGGAACGGGTACAGGTCTCCGCGGCCGCCGCAGGCGTGGCCTCGGAGTTCCTCGCACCGGACGGTCTCCTGCGGCATTGGAGTGATGAGGACAGGAATACAGCCGTCCGGGTCCTGAAGCAGTTCGGCAACAGCGACGCGGTGACGGAGCGCCTGCTGAAGAAACCCGCAGCGACAACCGGCCACAGCGCACCGCGCAGCAAGGGGCCGAAGCGAACATCGGCATGGACCCTGCGGGAAGCCCCGCACACTGTGGGCCAGGGGCACGGGGATGTGCGCGCAGCGGATGATCCCGCGCCCGACCGCAGTTTTCGCGAAGTGCCACCGCCGCCCTCGCCGCGCCGCGGCCTCAAGATGTCTCTTGCTGTCCCGGCCACCATCGGAGTCGCCGCAGTCGTCATCACATTGCTGCGGCCCGGTACGGATCCGCCGAAGTCTCCTGCCCTGCCGACGTGCACACAGCCGCATCCCGAGGCGATTCACCTTGCGGCCTCGTCCGACCTCTACGGGCAGCTCGACCAGGACGCGAAGGACTACAAGGCTCACAAGAGCGGAAGCCACTGCTTCAGCATCACGGTGGACAAGCAGAACTCCGGCACCACGATGCGGGCCCTGGCCGGCGGCTGGCCGGCAGGCGGTAAGCCGCAGCCTGACATCTGGTCCCCAGCCGGCACGATCTGGCTGCGCCTCGCCAGACAAGAGGCGACCGCCACGACCAGGAAACTATTCCCCGACCAGGATCCGCAGCCGATCGTCACCAGCCCGCTCGTGATCGCCATGCCGGAACCGATGGCCCAAAACCTTGAGCGGTCCGACAAGCACATCGGGTGGCGCACCCTCGCGGATGCCGCGAGACACTCCACGACGTTCTGGGCCTCCCACAAAAGACCCGCGTGGGGGGAATTCAAACTCGGCAAGACCAACCCCGACTACTCCACGTCCGGCCTCAACGCGACCCTGGCCACAACGGTCGCCGCGACCGGCAGCAGCACCGGGCTCACCCCCCAGGACGTCACCTCGCCTGCCGCCAAATCCCTCATGGGTGACACGGAGAGCGCAGTCGTCCACTACGGCGACACCACGCTGGCCTTCCTGCAGAATCTGCGCCGCGCCGACGACGCCACCACCCCGGCCAACCCGGACGCGGCGCTGCACTACATCTCCGCTGTCACCGTCGAAGAACAAGCAGTCGTCGCCTACAACATGGGCTATCCCTGCGGCACGTTCAGCACCGAACGCGGCTGCAGGAAGCGCCCCACACGCCCCCACACGCCCCTGGTCGCCATCTATCCCAGCGACGGCATCCTGTACTCCGATCACCCCTTCATCGAACTGACCACCATGTCCAAGGAGAAGAAAGCCGTCGCCGACGGCTTCGCCGCCTACTTGCGCACGGCAAAGGTGCAGAAGAAATTCAACCCGCTCGGCTTCCGTACCTGGGACAACCGACCCACACCCTGGCTCAAGCCGGCCAACGGGGCACTGAGCGACCCACCCATCAAGCGGCTGCCGCCGCCGGAACCCGCCGCGCTCAGCACACTCCTGGACGTCTGGCCCAAGCTCCGCAAGCGGGCTCACGTCTCCGTCCTGATCGACACGTCCGGCTCCATGGGCGAACACGTGACGGATCCGGACAGTCCGAGCAAGATGAAGTTGTTGAAGCAGGCCGCGCCCGAGCTCTTCGGCCCGGGCGGTTTCGCCGACAACGACCAGGTCGGTCTCTGGGAGTTCTCCGACACCGACAAGAACAACGTTCCGATGGGGCCGATGAGCGGCGACTGGGGCGGGGTCCCGCGCCGCAAGGCGCTCACCGTCGCCTTTGCGCACCTCAGGCCGGACGGGAGAACGGCGCTGTACAAATGCGTCGGCGACGCGGTCGACCAGCTCAGGGCCCACTACGACCCGTCGGCCATCAACGCGGTCGTCCTCCTCACCGACGGCCGCAACGATCCCAAGGACAGCAAGGGCCTGGACACCCTTCTGGCCAGCCTCAGTGACCACCGGAAACCCGTCCGGGTGTTCACCATCGCCTATGGCAACGGCTCTGACGAGCGAGTCACCGCAGACAAAACCGTCCTCGAGGACATCGCGGATAAGAGTGACGCACACCCCTACGACGCGAAGGACCACCCCGCCGACATCGCCGACATTCTCGCCAACGTCATATCCAACTTCTAGCCTCGCGCCTGGCGTACTCGATGAGGAGACCTGACCGAGGGCCGCGGCCCTGGGGGCGGCGACGGTGGCCCTGGCCGCGGGCGCGGTCGTCGGTACGGTCGGTACCGCGTCGGCCGCCCCGCAGGACCACCGGTCGTCGGCGGGGTCGCAGGACCACCGGCCGTCGGCGGGGTCGCACCACTGCGAGAGGGTGGCGGGCCACTGGGCACGGCAGTGGCGCCCGGCGTTCCGGGACCGGCACCACCACTGGCACCCCGGCCAGTGGATCCGCGTCTGGCACCCCGCCCACCAGGAGTGCCACCACTCACCCCGTCGCTGACGACGGCATCCGCTCGTAAGGGCGGCTGCGATTCACACCGGAACCGGCCCCGGCGCGCCCTTTCGAAGGCGCGCCGGGGCCGGTTCGTCAGGTCGCAATGCTGTCAGCCGGGCCGACATTCACGCCACGCGCACCACGCGCGGTTCGGTAAGGCGTTGACCGTTGATGGGCGGTCAGCCGGCCGTCCACCAACGCCGGGGCGCCCGTACGGCTACGGCCGCACGGCAATCGTCGAGCGCGACGTCGAGGGCCCGCCCGTACGCCTCCAACGGCTCCTCGTCCATGGCGGAGTCCTGCAAGGCGTCGCGTATCCGGCGGGAAGCGAGGCGGGATACGTCACGGGGGCGGAGTTCGCGGTGGACGGCGGCCACGCGGCCTGACAACCGAAGCGCGGCGGCGGCCTCGTCCCGAGGTGCGACTGCAAGTCGAGGGCGCGGGCGATACCGACAGACCGCTCAGGCCTGGGCCGGCATCACCCGGGTCACCTTGCCCTTCAGGTCGGCATCCAGATAGCCGGTGACGTAGTCGTCGGCGAGATAGACAGCCAGTCCCAGCGGAGTGCCGAACGTGTCGTCGGCAGGGCGGACCAGGACGTAACGCATGGTCGGCCGCTGTACGTTCAGGTCCTTCTTCGCCCGCCTCAGCAAGGCGGGAAGGACGTCCCAGTCGAAGCTGTCGAGACTGAAGGGGCGTTCGCCGCCGATGATCGCACTGCTGATGATGCCCTTCTCGACGCCCTGGCCCGGTCGGTAGGTGTAGCTGTCGTACTTGGTGTCGCTGCCCTTGACCATGATGTCCGCGGAGACATACGTCGGATAGACGGTGAGTTCGCATGCGCGGCCCGTGCCGGTCGCGGCCTTGATCTCCTTCACCGCCGCCCGGATACCGGCGGGGGTGAGCAGATCCGTCTTCGCGTCGCCCTGAGGCGTCGGGGTCGGGGTCGGGCGGGACGCTGTGCGCGCGGGGTCCGTCGTCCTGGCCGAGGAGGTCGCGCCGGCTGAACCGGCGCCCCCTCCACCGTCCTTGTCGCCTCCGTCCGGCAGCAGGGTCCACACCAGGACTCCCGCCATCACGGTCCCGACGACCGACGATGCGATCGCGATGCGGCTCTTCGCACGGTTGCCCGGCCCCGTCGGCGTCTGCCGTGTCGGGCCCGCCGGGTACGGAGTCGGCGGGCCGAAGCCCGTCGGCCCGAAGCCGGTTGACGGTCCGAAGCCGGCAGACGGTCCGCACCCAACCGGTGCTGAGGGAACGGGTGTTGCACCCGGCGGAGGGGCCAGCCTGTACGACGTGGCCCCGTCCGCCCCGGCGTGAGCACTCGGAACCGTGCTGCCGCCCTCGATCGCCTCCGCGAGCAGCCGGTCCGCGGTCGTCGCGTCCACCCGGTCGGCCGGGTTCTTGACGAGCGTGGCGTTCAGGAACCCGGTCAGGACTCCGGCTCGGACGGGTGGCGGAAGCTGCTCGCTCAGCAGCGCCGCCAGCGTCGCGAGGGTGGTTCCCCTGCGCAGCGGGTGATGTCCCTCGACGGCGACGTACAGCATCATCGCCAGCGACCACAGGTCGGAACCCGGGCCGCCCTCGCCGCCGGAGATGCGCTCGGGTGCCATGTAGTCGGGCGTGCCGATGATCGACCCGATCGCCGTCAGGGCGGTCGAGTCCCTGATGGTCGCGATGCCGAAGTCGGTGAGGACGGGACGTCCGTCGGGCCGCATCAGCACGTTGGCGGGTTTCACGTCCCGGTGCTGGATGCCGGCATCGTGCGCGGCGCGCAGCGCGGCCAGCACCTCGCGACCCAGCCGGGCGGCGTCGGCGGGCGCCAACGGTCCCTTGTCGAGCCGGTCCTGGAGTGACCCGCCGGTCACCAATTCCATGACGAGCCACGGGTAGACGTACTCCCCGCCGTCCACCACGTGATGAATGGTCACGACATTGGGGTGATCGACGCGAGCCAGCGCCCGTGCCTCGCGCAGCACTCGGGCCCGGAGCATCGCCGCGCCCTGCGGGTCGTACTCGGCAAGCCCCGGATCGGGCGGCCGTACCTCCTTGAGCGCCACGGCCCGGTCAAGGACCAGATCGCGTGCACGCCACACCGTGCCCATGCCACCGCCACCGAGCCGCGTCTCCAGCTCGAAGCGCCCCTCTATGACCCGTCTGCCGGAATCCCCCTCGTCCATGGCCGGAAGCCTACGAGATACCTGTGGCACGGCCCCACGCAGGTGACCGCAAACACGCGCAGACCGGTGCGATCAACGCTGGCACGCGTGGTTCGCACCCATGCGGGGGCACGCCGGATTGGACCTTGATCCGCGTCACGCGCGGTCCCACGACGCCGTGCGGGTCTGCCCAATGAGTTTTCTGGAGTTGGTGGGGCCCAGCAGCGGTCGTAGGCACCTCAGCCGTCCCCGGAGACGTCGGGGTCGTGCAACTCCCGGTCGTGGAAGATGCGCCGATGACCAGTGAGAACGCGTCCGAGTCCGAGGCAATCGAGGAAGTGGCCACCGCGGGGCGCCGGATGCGCTGGACGACCAGTTGATCAGTCAGCTGGTGGACCGGGCGAAGGCCGACGGGATCCAACTGACTGGCGCGGGCGGGCTGCTGCAGCAGACGAAGCGGATCTTCGAATCCGCCCTCGAACGCGAGATGATTGACCATCATGGGCACGAGAAGTACCAGCGGCCCGAGAACGGCAACGTCCGTGACGGCACGCGCTCCAAGACCACGCTGAACGCCTTCCACGTCATCTTCGGTGGCCGCCTCTCAGAGACCGCCAGTAGCCCCAACTACCCCCGTTGCACTCCTCGTTCGACAGTCCCATGGTCGGAGACGTCGTGTTGTCGGTGGGAGCCTCGGCGTCTTTGGGCCATTCGACCAGCAGCCAGCAGTCGGGCAGGATCCCGTCCCACCAGCCTTGTTCGGCTGAGGCTGCGGCTTTGACCGGGCGCTCGTCGGCTTTGCCGGCCGGACGGACACGGGTGGCGGCGAAGCGCGAACGTAACTCTCCTCGCGAGCCGTGCCGCCAGGTCAGGGTGATGAAGGCCTCTCGCCCGAGTACTGCGGCAAGGGTTGCCACCGAGGGGGCCCGGTGGCGATAGCGGGGCTGGGGCCAGCAGCCGACCGTCCCCTTGCGGGCCGGGGCTTCGGGCTTGGCGTCGAAGGGGTAGGCCGTCACATCGGCCCGGATGGCGAGGACGTAGGCGAGTTGGCGCAAGAGCTTGTTGTCGTTCCAAACGCTGTCTCGGGCCGTGCTCAGTTCCTGGAGGGATACGGGCGGGGTGTGGGGATTGGCGGCCAGAGCTTGCCAGACGAAGGGGTACGGACATTGCGCGAGAGGCTGCAGCACAACGCTGTCTTTCGCGGCATGTGCCAGTGCGAGGTAGTCGGCAGGCGTGGGCACGAGGATGACCGCTCAGGATGATCGAAGCCGTCATCTTGCCACTGCACCTTGCCCTACCTGCCTCGGCCATCACTTACGGGACAAGTTTTAGAAGGCGCTTGGCTCATCCGCTCGGCAGGCGCTCTGACCTGCACGTCCTCGCCCAGCTGACGGCTTGTCGGCGATTCTATGGAACGCATGGGGATGAGGGTCTATCGGGAGAGCGCTTTCGGCCATTGATCTGACTCCCTGTCAGTTCTCGCTATTCTCCCGTTGCCCCCACAGGCGGGGCGGCAACAGTGAGGCCGCGGGCCTTGGACCAGGGCCTGTGAGCCGCAGTCTGCCGTCCCCTCATGCCTGAGGAAGCCATGACTCCCACCCCCCACCTCACCGAACTCGACGCCCGCGTGGAGCGCCCCGCCCCCTTCCAGCCCGTGGAACGTTCGCTTCTCCCACACGCCGGTACCGCGACGGTGGACATCGTCATTCCGGTCTACAACGAGGAACGAGCACTGCCCGGCTGCCTGCGCACGCTCCACGCCCGCCTGTCCCAGGGCTTCCCCTTCCCCTGGCGGATCACTGTCGCCGACAACGCCAGCACGGACGAAACCCTCGCCACCGCCCGCCGCCTCGCGGATGAGCTGCCCGGCGTCGGCGTCGTCCACCTGAACCGCAAGGGGCGCGGACGCGCGCTGCGCACCGTCTGGGGCGCCAGCAACGCGGACATCGTGGCGTACATGGACGTGGACCTCTCCACCGGCCTCGACGGACTGCTCCCGCTGGTCGCGCCCCTGGCCAGCGGCCACTCGGACCTCGCGATCGGCTCCCGGCTGGCTTCGGGTGCACGCACGGTCCGTGGCCCGCGCCGCGAGTTCATCTCCCGCTGCTACAACGGCATCATCCGGCTCACCCACGGAGTCCGCTTCACCGACGCCCAGTGCGGATTCAAGGCGGCCCGCACAGACGTGCTCCGGCCGCTGCTGGAAGTGACCCGCGACGACGCATGGTTCTTCGACACCGAGCTGCTCCTGCTCGCCGAGCACAATGGACTGCGTATTCATGAGGTCCCGGTCGACTGGGTCGAGGACGTCGACACCCGGGTGGATGTGGTGAACACCGCCAGGGAAGACCTGCGGGGCCTGTGGCGCATGGCGCGGCTCAAGGCGTCCGGTGACGCCCGGGTCGAGGTGCGGCCGCGCCCCGAGCCGGCCGCCGAACACCCCGACGCCGTCCTCGCCCCCTCCACCGGACGCGGTGTGCTGTCGTGGGAGGTCGGCTGTTTCCTCGCGATCGGTGTCGTCTCCACGGTCGGACAGGCCTTGCTGTATTGGCTGTTGCGCGGGTGGTGGTCTCCGGCCGTCGCCAACCTGATCTCGCTGTTCGTCCTCACCGTCCTCAACACCGAGGCGAACCGACGCCTCACCTTCCGGTACTCCACCACCGCGCCCGCACGTGCGCACCTCGGTGCTGGGGGTCTGTTCGTCCTCGGCTATCTGGTCACCTCCGCGGCGGTGCTGTGGTTCAAGTGGCTGGATCCCGGTGCCTCACCGGCCGCGGAGACCGCGGTCCTCGCCACCGCGTCCGTGGCCGTCACCTGCGTGCGTTTCGCCGTGCTGCGGCTGGCTGTCTTCACCGCCCCCCGTAGCCGTACCCGTTGATGAGAGCGAATCCTGACATGAGCAACTCCGCACACATCAGCCCCGCACCGGCGGCCTCGGCACACGACGGGAGGCACACGAGTGCGACGGTCCGCTCGCTGCCCGCCTGGGCGGCACCCGCGGCTCTCGCAACCGTCCTCGTGCTCGCGGCCGTCCTGTACGGCTGGGCACTGGGCTCCCTGGGGTGGGCCAACAGCTACTACTCCGCGGCAGTGAAGTCGATGGGCAAGAGCTGGACCAACTTCCTCTTCGGCTCCTTCGATCCGGCCGGCGTGATCACGGTCGACAAGCCCCCAGCTGCGCTGTGGCCGCAGGTGATCAGCAGCAAGATCTTCGGGATGCACGGCTGGGCGCTGATCCTGCCGCAGGTACTCGAAGGCGTGGCCGGAGTATTGGTGCTGCACCGCACCGTGCGCCGCTGGGCGGGGGAGGGAGCGGCACTGATCGCGGCTCTCGTGCTCACCCTGACACCCATCACCGTGGCCATCAACCGGGACAACAACCCGGACACGCTGCTGGTCCTGCTGCTGGTGTCGGCGGCGTACGCGCTCACCCGTGCGCTGCAGGCCGAGGGCCGGGCCGCGACCTGGTGGCTGTGCGCGAGCGGCTTCCTGATCGGGTGCGGATTCCTCACCAAAATGCTCGCCGCCTGGATGGTCGTCCCCGCGTTCGCCGTCGCCTGGCTTGTGGGAGGACGCGGCCCCTGGATACCGCGAGTGCGGCGTCTGCTGAGCGCGGGAGCCATCCTGGCGGCGTCCTCCTTGTGGTGGGTCGCCATGGTGGCCCTGTGGCCGGGCGACCGCCCCTATATCGGCGGCAGTAAGGACGGCTCGGCCTGGGACCTCGTGATCGGCTACAACGGACTGGGGAGGGTCTTCGGCTCCAGCGACGGAACGCCCCAGACGATGGGCGGATTCGCCGGGGGATTCGGCGGTCAGTCCGGCCTGGGCCGGCTGTTCGGCGTACAGGTCGGCGGTCAGATCAGCTGGCTGCTGCCGGTCTGCGCGCTGGCCCTGGCCGTCGCCGTCGCCGGCGCGGTACTGCGCCGACGCGGCGCACTGCCCGACTCCGCCGTACTGCCCGCCTCCGGCTGGCTGCTGTGGGGAACCTGGCTGGTGGTCTGCGGGGCCGTGTTCTCGACCCAGAAGGGCATCTTCCACCCCTACTACACCACTCAGCTCGCCCCGGCGATCGCCGCCCTGTGCGGCGGACTGATGGCTGCCCTCGTCCGCATCCACCGCGCCGGCCTGCGCTGGGCGCCTCTGGTCGGCGTAGCCGCCGTCGTCGTGAGCGTCGCCTGGGCCGTGGCGCTGGTTCGCCGTGAGCCCGACTGGAACGGCTGGCTGGTGTGGCCCGTGCTGCTGGTCGGTTGCGCCGCGGTCGTCCTGCTGGTGCTGTCACGTCGCCGTGGCCGTCTGCTGACGGTTGCCGGTTGTGCCGCGGTCGCATCGGTTCTGCTGGCGCCGGGAGCCTGGGCGGTGACCGTGCCCGGCTCCTCCAGCACGGGGGGCTCCAACCCGATGGCCGGTCCGCAGACGTTCGGATTCGGCGGAGGCGGTGGCATGCCCCGGCAGAGTCCGAACGGTGGAGACCTTCCCCCGGGCATGCCGTCCGGGATGCCGTCGAACATGCCGGGCTTCCCCGGCGGTGACGCCTCTTCGGGACAGACTGCTGAACTTCCGTCCGGTGGAGTGCCTTCCAGCGTGCCCACAGGGGGAGCGAGCGGTATGCCCGGTGCACCCGGGGAAGCGGGCTCGAACGACCGCGGCACACCCTCGTTCCCAGGTGCCGGCCCGGGAGGAGCCCCAGGTGGGCGCGGCGGCTTCGGTAGCGGGGAGCTCACCGCCGACCAGCGCAAGACTGTCCAGTACGCCGTCGAGCACGCACCCGACGCACGCATCAAGCTCGCCGTCGAGGGCGGCGCACTCAACGCCAGCGCCTTCATCCTGGGCACCGACGAGACCGTCATCGGCATGGGCGGCTTCACCAACAGCGACAACGCGCCGTCGGTGGCCCAGCTGGAGAAATGGACCAAGGACGGCGAACTACGCTACATCCTGGGCTCCGACACGAACGGCGGAGGAGCGCCGGGCCTGTCTGGCGGATACACCAAGCAGCGCTCCGACTGGATCGCCGACCACTGCACCAAGGTTCCGGCGTCGGCATACGGCGGCACCTCCGGCACGTCGTCACAGCAAGACGGCGGCGGTGCGATGGGATCCGGGGGAGGCAACGTGCTCTACGACTGCGCCGCCAAGTAGCCGACGCCCAAGCGACGGTCGCGACACGGCAGAACGGACCAGCAGACACATGACCGAGCAGCCCGCAGCCGCGCGGCCGCGACATCGGCTCCTCGTGGTCGAGGACGAGCCCAGCATTCGCACCCTGCTGGAGGCAACGCTTCGCCTGACCGGATACGAGGTGAGCAGCACCGACACCGGACAGGCGGCCCTCCTGGAGGTCGAACGTCTAAAACCGCATCTGGTGCTGCTGGACGTGATGCTGCCCGACCTGGACGGCTTCGAGGTGACCCGCAGGCTGCGGGCGGCAGGCAACGACTGTCCGATCCTGTTCCTGACCGCCCGCACCGGCACCGACGATCGCATCACCGGCCTCAGTGCCGGCGGGGACGACTACGTTGCCAAACCCTTCAGCATCGAGGAGGTGTTGCTGCGCATCGAGGCCATTCTGCGTCGCACGGCGCCGGCCGCCGAATGGCAGGCGGTGCAGAGTGTTCTGCGCTACGCCGACCTCGAACTCGACGAGGGCGCCCACGAGGTGCACCGCGCAGGGCAGTACATCGCCCTGTCTCCGACCGAGTTCAAGCTCATGGCTTATCTCCTGTCGAACGCGGGCCAGGTGGTGAGCAAGGTCCAGATCCTCGACCACGTCTGGAGCTACGACTTCGCGGGCGACTCCCGGATCATCGAAACGTACGTCAGGTACCTGCGCAGGAAGATCGATTGCTTCGAGCCGCCACTGATCCACACCGTGCGCGGCGTCGGCTACTGCCTGCGGCTTCCCCGCGACCACGCAGGGTCGTCGGGCCAGTGACCCGGTTCCTGCCCCGGCCGCCCAAGTCGGTGCGACGGCGGCTCATCCTCGGTGCCACTCTGCTCGCCACCGCGGCAGTCCTGACCTCCCAGGCGATTGGCTATGTGGTGCTTCGCTCCTGGCTGCTGGACCGGGTCGACGAGCAGCTCGTCGAGTTCCATCCACCGGTTCCCGCCTATTACGACGCGCTCCAAGGCAGGCTCCCGCCCTCGGGAGAACGCCCGGACGTGCTTCCCTCGGACTTCCACATCTACTTCTACGACTCCTCCGGGCGCCGTCTGAACGACTCCCTGGGGTCCGAGACCAAGCCAGGACCCCGGTTGGCCGATCAGGCGAAGGACCTCGGGTTGCAGGACGGGCACCCCAAAACCGTGCCCGCCATCAGTGGTGACGGCCGCTGGCGGGCGCTGCTGAACCCCGGTCCGGACGGCATGAGCGCGGTGGTCACCCTTCCGCTCGACACCGTCGACGGCGCCACGTCGAAGCTCCTGTGGCTGAACGCCGTGCTGCTCGCCGTCACGATCGTCGCCCTGATCGCCCTGGGCCGATGGGTGGTTCGTCTGGGGCTGCTGCCTCTGACCAGAATGGAACGGACGGCTCAGGACATCACCGCGGGCCGGCTCGATCTGCGGTTGGCAGACACCGATGCGCGTACCGAGATCGGACGACTCGGCCGGGTCTTGAACTCCATGCTCGACCGCCTGCAGAGGGCGCTGTTGGCCCGGGAGGCCTCGGAGGCCCGCCTTCGCCGGTTCGTCGCCGACGCCGGGCACGAATTGCGCACTCCGCTCACCGCCATCCAGGGCTACGCCCAACTCGCCCTCCGCCCCGAACCGCGCTCGACCCTCGAACGAAACGAGGCCAACCGGTTCATCGCACAGAACGCGGAACGCATGAGTCTGCTCGTGGACGACCTCCAGTTGCTCGCGACCCTGGACAAAGAACCTTCCTACCGCAGGGAGCGGGTCGACCTGCTGTCCCTCGCGGCGGACGCCGTCAGCGCCGCCGCCGTCCACAGCGAGTCCCACCCCGTCGACCTCGGCCCGCTGCGCACCCCGGCCGATCCCACAGGGGCCGAGGAACTCGACGTTGCGGAGACTGTCGGCGACCCGCACCGATTGCGTCAGATCGTGGAGAACCTGCTTTCCAACGCCCGCACCCACACCCCGCCGGGCACCCGCGTCCATGTTCACGTCGGCACGACCGAGGCGGGTCCCGGAACCGGAGGCACGGACCGACCCGGACGCACCACCGCTTCACCGCCTCTGCCGGAGGGCCTGCCGATCACCGTGATCGAGGTGTCGGACGAAGGGCCGGGCCTCGAACCCGTCGACGCCGAGCTCGTCTTCGAGCGCTTCTACCGCGCCGACCCCGCCCGCTCCCGCATCCACGGCGGCAGCGGCCTAGGCCTGGCCATCGCCGCGACCATCGCCGAGGGCCACGGCGGCCGCCTCGAACTCGACACGGGCACCGGCCGCGGCTGCACCTTCCGCCTGGTTCTGCCCGCAGCCGACTCCGGCCACGAACCCCGCTGATCCCGCGCGTACGGGTCTGCGGCCTCAGGGACCGAGAGCGACAGCGGCTCCCCGGACGGGATCGGGAGGATGACCCACAGTCGATGCGGCCGGAGAGCGCCACAGCGGTCGGTGCGTTCAGCGGATGCGTGCGGAACAATCCTTGGGGTGACGGCGCGGGATGTGAGGTGCGGTGTGCGGCAGGTGGTCCTCGGCGCGAGGGCCCGTGATGGCCTCCAAGACGGCCGAGCCGGAGGGCCAGGGCGCGGAGCCGTCCTCCGACGGGTCGCCGTCGTACGTCGTGCAGATCCACGACGCGCGGAGCACGCACTTCGACTTCCGCCGGGAGGCCGACGGCGTGCTGAAGTCGTTCGCCGTGTCCAAGGGGCCGTCCAAGAAGCCGCACGATAAGCGGTTCGCGACGCCTACTGAGGACCACCCGCTGGAGTACCGCGACTTCGAGGGGATCATTCCGGAGGGCGAATACGGCGGTGGCACGGTGATCGTGTGGGACGAGGGCACGTACCGCAACCTCTCGTCCGACCGCGAAGGCCACGAGATCCCGCTCGCCGAGGCACTGGAGCAGGGCCACGCCTCGTTCTGGCTCGATGGCCACAAACTGCACGGCGGCTACTCACAGGCGCCGCTGCGGCAGGCGGGAGACTTCCAGGCGCGATCACGGGCGCTGAAGTCGCTGGCCGACCGGTGGAGCGGCGGCGGCGATTGAGGAAGCGCCTCGGAGGCGGGGGGAGTGTTCTATGCCGGCTGGGGGCTTTCCTGTTCCGTCCAGATGGTCTTGCTGTTGTCACTGAAGCGGACGCCCCAGTTCTGTGCGAGTTCGGCGCAGATAAAAAGGCCGCGTCCGCCCTCGTGCCGATGTCCACAGCCAGACGGGGAGCGGATCGTGGCCGCCGGGGGGTGTGACGGCCCCGGCTCACAGGCCTCTACCAGTAGGTGGCGGCGTCCGCCGACGGCGTGTCCCACCGAGCCCAGGGTTCTCAGGATGATGCCGACGACAACCAAGGCCGGTGTCTTCGAGCGCGCCGACAGCGAGGCGAGTGCGCCAGACAACGTACAGCCTGCATGCCCAGACGTTCGGGTTCCAAGAATCCGGGACGCCTCGCAGCCGGTACCCCCGTGGTGGTTCAGCCTTGGGGATCTCAGGCGGCGCGTCGGGCGCGGTGGCGGACTTCTCGGAGTCGGATCTTCGACGGGAGGCGGTCCAGGCCCGCGGATTCTCGTGCGTGCACGAGCGTTTCCCGGCTCAGGTGCCCCAGAATCTGCACCGGATCCGCGTGAGGCTCGAGCAACAGCCGCACTCGTGCGGTCGGAGTGGTACGCCCGCCCGTCAACCGGACCTGCGCCTGCGAGACCCCGTCCAGGACTTGCGCTTCTTCCTTGATCACGTCCTCCAGTGCGCGGCCGTCGAGTCTGGCCGTCGCGCCGTCTTCGCTGTTGACGGGGATCTGGTCCAGGCGGTGTCTTCGTTGCGCAAGGAGCCACCAAAGCAGCAGGGCCAGCAGCACGGCGAGCACCGCGATGACGGTCGGCCACCACCAGTCCTCTTCCCGCCACCGGGTGCGTCCCTGGGTGCCCAGCACCACATCGTCCGGCCCACGGAAGGGCCACCATCCCGGCACCTCGAAATCCCAGTGGCGCTGCAGGTCCAGTGCGCCCAGCAGCACGCTGCCGCCCAGGGCGAACAGTCCGAGGCCGAGCAGTCCGAGCAGCACCCGGTTCGCCGTCTTGAGCATCGGATCACCTCAGCCCTTCTTGGGGCGTCGGACGCGCACGGCCAGCGTGGGCTGGCGGGCCAGACCCAAAGTCGTCACGGCTTGGCCCAGTTCGGCGTTCAGGTCCGCGCGGACCTCGTCGAGATTGCGGAAATGTGCCTGTGCCCGGGCTTTGACCTTCCGGCGGCCGACAGCGACCCGTGCCGACTGGACACCGGACACCCGCATGGCCCGGTCACGCAGTATCAGGGCTGCTGCGCGGCGGTCGAGCCCGGCGCGGACCTCACCTGTCCCGGGGACACCGGTGGGCGGCCGCATGGGCAGCAGCCTGCGCAGCCCCGGCGTCACCGCCAGCACGAAGAACCACAGACCGATGACCATCGCCACGGCGGCCCCGACGATCATCCAGATGTCGTCCAGTGGCCGTGTGGCCAGTTCCTCGGCGAGCCGCCGCCGCCAGTGCATCGCAGACCGGCCCGCCCGCACCGAGACCACGTCGTACAGGAGCAGTCCGATGGCCGCGGCCGACAGCAGGGCCACGATGGCGGCGGGGATCCGCCGCGCGGACCAGAAACGGCGTGCCGACCGCCCCGATTCATCGACGGCTGCCGTCGCGCCCGCGCTCGGTGGGCCATCGGTGGACGGAGCTCCTTGTCCGTGATCGGGGGAGAGATCGGCGAGGTCGCTGTCGCCGGTCGGCTGCCGCCCGGTGTTCGCGCTCATCTCACCCTCTCCTGGTCCATGTGCCGCGAGTGCACCGAATGCAGCCTCTCGACCGACACCGCAAGGTTGGGGACGTCCATGCCGGCCCATGTCTTGAGCCGTTCGGTGACCTCCCGGCGCACGGCGGCGCACTGTGCTCCGATGTCGGACGGATAACCGAGCTCGACTGTGATGCGCAGCCGTGCCTCCCCGAGCGTCACCTGTCGTCCGGCGGCAGACTCACTGTCTCGTCCTGCGGCATTCGGCTCCGGTGCCCGCCGCACGGATGCGGTCACGTGTGGGGTCCGGCGGCCGGGTGGTACGCGGCTGGCCGACTCGGTGAACCGGCTCAGCGCCTCCCGCGCCACCCGGGAAGCGATTTTCGCAACGACCCGGTCGGCGACGCTGATCGCCCCGCGCTCCCCGCTGGGGATGCCCGGACGCCGATCGGCTTCCCCGGTCACCGCAGCCTGTCTCCCCGGGCCTCTCGCCGGTCATCGCGGATCCGCTCCTGCCGGTCTCGGCGGCGGACGAAGTCGCCCGGTTCGAGATCACCTTCCATGAACCGCCCGACCGCGAGACCGACGAGACCCAGCCCCAGCACCAGTAGGAAAGCCCAGAAGTCACCGAAATACGCGGCGAAACCCAGCGCCATTCCGGCCATCAAGCCCACGACCGCCCTGCTCATCACGCGCTCCTTCACTCAAGCGGGCTGCTCCGCTCCGGCTACTGGATTCGCTGCCGCTCTTCCCCTTCGTCTTCTTCCTCGGGCAGCTTCACGTCGCTGACCGTGATGTTGACTTCCACGACTTCGCGGCCCGCCATCCGCTCCACTGCGGAGATCACGTTCTCCCGGACGGCACCGGCCACGTCAGGGATCGACACGCCGTAGTCGACGACGATCTCCAGATCGATGGCAGCCTGCAGCTCGCCGACCTCGACGCTGACGCCGCGCGTGGCGGATTTGCCACTGTCGGCGCCGGGCATCCGCTCCCGCATGGATCCCATCGAGCGGGCGAATCCGCTGCCCAGGGCATAGACGCCGCGCACGTCCCGTGCGGCCATTCCGGCGATCTTCTCCACCACCACATCGGCGACGATCGTCCGGCCGCGAGAGCCGGGCGCACGCACTTGCTTGACGCCGGTGTTCTCAGTCATCGAGGTCATTGAGCCATTCCTCCCTCAATCAAGGAGCCCACCCCTGCACCACTATTAATACTATAGTTCGGGTCAGTACTAATTGTCCTAAACGTGAATCATGAGATGGGGCGGTGCGAGCGGCTCGAGCGGCCCCTACTCCCAGCTTTTTTAGGGACACTCCAGGCGCAGCCAGTCAGCAAAGGACCGCGGCCATGGACCCTGCGAGAAGAAGGCGGTGAGAGGCCAGGTGACTGAGACATGGACGCAGGCAGTACGGCACCAGCTCGACCTGGGCCGGCTGCTCCCGCTCGGCGAGCCCGACGACGGGACATGGATCACCGAGCAAGCGGCCGTCCGGGTCCTGGAGCGCACGGCCGCCGAGATCCCCGGTGTTTGGATGGAGAGCCTGCGCATCGGGCCGGCACCGCTCAAACCCGTGTCCGAGCCGGCCGTCCGTCCGCCGGCCAGCGCGCTACCGCCCGGTCCGCTTCGGATCGAGGCGGCCTTCACAGCATCCCTCGGGCTGCCGCTGCCTGAGACCGTCGACCAGTTGAGGAGCGCACTGCTCGACGCGGCCACGGAACGGCTCGGCCTGGCCACTGTGACAGCCGACCTGCACGTCACGAACCTCCATGAGGGCTCGGAGGCGGTCGGGTCGCGAACCTCAAAGAGAGCCATGAAGCCCGTGCCGGAAGCCGCAGCCGCGCGAAGCTCACCTCCGGTGACCGGAACAGGATCTATGCGGGGGCCCGTCGGTGAGCTGACGGACGTCGCGACGGCTGTTCCGGGCGTCGCCCGCCTCACCACCGTGCTGGGAAGCCGCCCGGTCAAGGTGGAGGACCATGACGATCCACCCGGCCGACACATCGAGGTCCAACTCGCGGTCGCCCCCGGACACCATCCACTGGAAGTCGCCCGCGCCGTCCGGGCCGCCGTAGCTGTAGCCACCGCTGACGCCCCGGGCCCGGTCAGCGCCGCCGTCCTCATCACAGAAACCGCAGCCTAGACCCTGGCCATGGCCGCCCACGCCTGCCTCACCGTCCTGCGCACCCACCAACTCGACACCGGCAAAGCAGAAACGGATCCTCCCAGCTCATCCACCTCAGCCTCGCCGAGATCCGACGACTGATCACCCGCCTCACCAACCGCCAGCCCACCCCAATCGACCACATCCTGCACGGGTCAACGTGGCGCCGCCGACGCCAACACCAGGCCCGCATCAGTCACTACAACCGAAGCGGACACAGCTCCTGAAAGCTGCCCAGCAATCAGAACAAGCACCGTTGTCGGGCCCCGGCGGCGAGGCGCAGCGGCCCCGGGGAGCTGGGGCCCGATCCTCGGGACAGACCGATCACTGAGAGGGTCCGGCCCGCCGGGAGGCGCTGCCGGACCTTCATCGCGTCCGGGGTCTGGGCGCCGTGGACCTCATGGACCGTAGGCCGGGCCCGGGGACCCATGGACCGTAGGGACGGCTACGAGTGCTGGCGCACCGCCGGGGCTTCGGCAGAACTCGAGGACGCCCGCCCTCGCGGTCGGGTGCTGGTCGACGTCTGCCGGGTGCGCCGGCACTCCCGGGCGCTGCGCCTTCGGCGGTACTCGAGAACGCCCGCCCCTCACGGAACGTTGCCTGGTCGTTGAGTTCCGTTGCACGGGCGTTGACCCTCGAGCGGGTGACGGAACCGGCGGGCGCGTGGTGTTGACCCCCGGGTCAATGCGGCGCAACTTCCGGTTTCTACGGCTGGTCAGCGGTGCGGCGGGGGTGTTGTCGTCGTCGTGGTCCGGGTGCTCGTCGACCTTGCTGCGGTGCCGGTCGCGGGTTGCTGCTCCTGGTCGTCGTCGGGGCGGGGTCGGCGGGTGTCGCGGCCGGGCAGGATCTCCCTGACGTCACGCCAGGACTCTCCGGCTCGGCTTCAGTCCGCAGGTTCCCGCACGGCGGGTCGCCGAGCGCGACGAGCAGGCCGTGACCGCGTGGAAGGAGGGGACCTGGGCGGAGGTAAAAGAGCCCGGGCGGTCTGCGGGGGCTACCTCTGCTTCGAGGACGAGGCAGGCTTCACCCGCCGGCCGCCCGGGACGTACCTGGGGCCGACGCGGCCGCACCCCGGTCGTGACGGTCAGCGGCCGACGCTCGGGACGCCTGTCGGTGGCCGGACTGATCGCCATGCGGCCCGGCTCCCGCACCCGCCTGTGCCACCGCCTACGCACCCACCCTGCGGGCAAGGGCGAACGCCGCAGCATGGGCGAGCGCGACTTCATCGCACTGATCGACGGTGTCCATCAGCTCGTCTGGGCGCCGATCGTGCTGGTGTGGGACCGCCTGAACACCCACGTCTCCCATGCCATGCGTGAGTTGACCGCCGAGCGTGCATGGCTGACGGTGTTCCTGCTGCCCGCCGACCGATCTCAACCCCGTCGAGTGGGTCTGGGCCCACGTCAAACGCAGTCTGGCCAACCTCGCCGTCGTCGCCCTCGACCGACTCGAGGCCCTCGTCCGCAACCGGCTCAAGCGCCTGCAATACCGGCCCGACACCCTCGACGGCTTCATAGCCGGCACCGGCCTGGCCCTCGACGACCCAACGTCACCCTAACGAGCCGAAGTCAGTAACGACTCCCACTGAGCGAATAGATGTGCCGGGCCCACCGGGACCCGGCACACACTCGAGCGAGATCCGTACGAACGAGTTCCGCCGCCGTGC
This sequence comes from Streptomyces sp. NPDC026500, assembly GCF_055567635.1. Taxonomy (NCBI): domain Bacteria; kingdom Bacillati; phylum Actinomycetota; class Actinomycetes; order Kitasatosporales; family Streptomycetaceae; genus Streptomyces; species Streptomyces sp. NPDC026500. The sequence goes on from NZ_JBVHQB010000011.1 coordinate 291,063, forward strand.
CGCGCCCGCCAGGATGGAGCAGGTGGCAATGTCACCCCTTCGCTGCCCGAGCGCCATCGGCTGCGACCGACTGCGTGGCGACTCCTCGGGCGGCTGCTGACTCCCGTGCCCGGCTTCGATACTCGCGAGGCCGGGCACGGCAGTCAGGGGGCTGTGCTGCCGGGGCTCAGGCGTCGATGATGACGGGGATGATGAGGGGCCTGCGGCGGTAGGTGCGAAACGCCCAGTTCGCCACGGCGCGGGCGATGAGCTGTTCGAGTTGGATCGCGTCCCCGATGCCTTCGTCGGCGGCGGTGGCTAGGGTCTTCTCGATGACGGGGATGACCGGCTCGAAGGTGGTGTCGTCATGGGCGAAGCCGCGGGCCAGGAAGTCGGGGGTTTCGGCGAGGGTGCCGGTGTCGGCGTCGACGATCGCCACCACCGTGACCACACCCTCTTCCCCAAGCGTGCGGCGGTCCTTGAGGGAGGCTTCGGTGACGCCGCCGACCTCCATCCCGTCCACGTAGACGTAGCCTGCGGGGACTTTCCCGGCGATGGACGCGCGGCCGTCGACGAGGTCAACGACGACGCCGTCCTCGGCGATGACGACCCGGTCCGGGTCGACACCGGTACGGATGGCGAGGTCGCCGTTGGCCTGCAGGTGGCGCCATTCGCCGTGCACAGGCATGACATTGCGGGGTTTGACGATGTTGTAGCAGTAGACGAGTTCGCCGGCGCTGGCGTGCCCGGAGACGTGGACCTTGGCGTTGCCCTTGTGGACCACGTGGGCGCCCCACCGGGTAAGCCCGTTGATGACGCGGTAGATGGCGCTCTCGTTGCCGGGGATGAGGGAGCTGGCGAGCAGGACTGTGTCGCCCTTGCCGATACGGATCTGGTGGTCGCGGTTGGCCATCCGTGACAGCGCGGCCATCGGTTCGCCCTGGGAGCCGGTGCACACCAGAGTGATCTTGTGGTCCGGGAGCTTCTCCAGCTCCTTCGTGCTCACGACCAGACCGGAGGGGACCTTCAGATAGCCCAGGTCACGGGCGATTCCCATGTTGCGGACCATCGACCGGCCGACGAAGGCGACCTTGCGGCCGTGCTGGTGGGCGGCGTCCAGGACCTGTTGGATGCGGTGCACATGGCTGGCGAAGCTGGAGACGATGACCCGGCGCGGCGCGGTGCGCAGCACCTGCTCGATCGCCGGGTTCAGCTCACGCTCGGAGGTGGTGAAGCCGGGTACTTCGGCGTTGGTGGAGTCGGTGAGGAACAGGTCCACGCCCTCCTCGCCGAGGCGGGCGAAGGCACGCAGATCGGTGATGCGGTCGTCGAGAGGGAACTGGTCCATCTTGAAGTCGCCGGTGTGCAGCACCATCCCGGCGCCGGTGCGGATCGCGACCGCGAGGCCGTCCGGGATGGAGTGGTTGACCGCCACGAACTCGCAGTCGAAGGGCCCGAAGCTGCGCCGGTCGCCCTCCCGCACGCGCACCGTGCGCGGCCGGATGCCGTGTTCCTTGAGCTTGGCTTCCAGGAACGCCAGCGTCAGCTTCGAGGCGACGATGGGAATGTCGGACCGCTCGCGCAGCAGGTAGGGCACGCCACCGATGTGGTCCTCGTGGCCGTGGGTGAGGACCACGGCCACGATGTCGTCCAGCCGGTCCCGGATGGAGGTGAAGTCCGGAAGGATTACGTCTACGCCGGGCTGGGTCTCTTCGGGGAACAGCACGCCGCAGTCGACGATGAGCAGCTTGCCGGCGTGCTCGAAGACGGTCATGTTGCGGCCGATCTCGCCCAGGCCGCCCAGGGCGATGACCCGCAGCCCTCCTTCGGGAAGGGGCGGAGGGGCTTTCAGCTCGGGGTGCGGATGACTCATGCCTGGACGTTACCCGGAGAGTGGGACGAGGTGATCCATTGCCCGGGCGATCTCTTCCTCCTGCCGAGCGGATCGGGCGGTGCTGGCAGCAGGCCGACGACCGCCTCACCGGCCGCCTGCTGGGCTCCGGCTCCCAGGGCGCTTCTGATGGCTGTTGCTGTGCGGGGGGATCAGTGTTGTCGCTGGGCAGGTGCGCCTTATGGTGTGGCGACATGAGCTCACGGACGCGCGGTGGCAGAAGATCGAGCCGTTACCGCCCGCCAACGGCAAGCCCGTCGGGCAGTGGGCCGATCACCGCACAGTAATCAACGGCGTGTTGTACCGAGCCCGTACCGGTGTGCCCTGGCCGGACTTGCCCGAACGGTACGGCCCTTGGCGGACCGTCCACGAGAGGCACCGCCGCTGGTCAGCGCACGGCACCTGGCAGCAGATCCTGGGCAAGTTACAGATCGAGGCGGATGCCACAGATCCCGACGGGGCACTGGTCAAAAGACAAGCTGAGGGAAGACTCCTCGCCTGTAGCGGCCCACACGGATCCGGCGGTGTTCCCCACCGTGCAGGTGGGGAACACCGCCGGATCCTTCGGCTGGGATGGTCAGTTGGTGGTGAGCATGCCTTCGCGGAGCTTGGCGAGGGTGCGGTTGAGGAGTCGGGAGACGTGCATCTGGGAGACGCCGAGGTGTTCGCCGATCTGGGCCTGGGTGAGTTCGTCGACGAACCGCATGTGGATGATGCGGCGTTCACGGTCGTCGAGCTGGGCGATCAGAGGGGCGAGAGCGCTGAAGTCCTCGACGAGTTCGAGGGCCGTGTCGTCCACGCCGATGAAGTCCGCGAGAGCGGTTTCACCGTCTTCGCTGGAGGTGATGGCGGCGTCGAGAGACGCCGAGGTGTAGCCGTTCGCGGCCTTCCGAGCCTCGATGACGTCCCTCTCCGACAGGGACATCAGCTCCGACAGCTCCCGTGTCGTGGGCATGCGGCCGAGCCGGCTACGGAGCTCTTCGGTGGCCTTGGCGAGCGCCACGCGTGCTTCCTGCAGGCGACGGGGGACGTGGACAGCCCACGTGGTGTCGCGGAAGAAGCGCTTGATCTCGCCGACGATGTAGGGGACGGCGAAGGAGGTGAACTCGACCTCACGGGTGAGCTCGAACCGGTCGATGGCCTTGATCAGTCCGATGGTGCCGACCTGGACGATGTCTTCCATCTCGTCCTGACCCCGGCTGCGGAAACGCGAGGCCGCGAACTGGACGAGGGTGATGTTCATTTCGATGAGGGTGTTGCGCGCGTACTGGTACTCGGGGGTGCCCTCTTCCAGGACGGCGAGCTGGTCGAAGAACAGCCTCGACAACTCACGCGCATCCTTCGGAGCGACCTGCGACGGGTCACTGATCTCCGGCAGCACGACGGTCCGCGTCCCGGTCGTCTCGGTCACTGTCATGCTCGTCCCCTCCTACGTGATCCAGCCTCACATGCCGTCTGCTCCTGAACGGCAAGAGACGGCGTACCCCCGCTTGAGGTATGCATGCGCGGCACTTCCACGGTGGTTCCGCCACTCCGTCATCTCGCCTCAGGAGTGAAGGCGGAAGGGAGGTTAACCCATCCGACCTACGTGGTCTGACGTGGGCCTTGCCGCTCGCCGGGATGCCGTGCCGGCGAAGCCCCTGGTGCCGGGCGCGTCAGGCCACGTGGCGTCAGGATCGTGACAGTGCGGTCGCCTTCTCCAGTAGCGGCGAGGAGTGCCACCCGACACCATGCCCGGTCACTACCTGGGCAGGAGTGCGCTCACGGTCTTGCCTCCGCTCGGGTGGCGGGTGACCGTGGTGGTGCGGGCGAGGTGGTTGACCATGTGCCAGCCGAAGCCGCCGGTGCCGTCGTTCAGGTCGGGGGTGCGTATGCGGGGCGCCTGGGAGCTGCGGTCGTGGACGGCCACCTCGATGCTGTCCGGGTGCGCGATCAAGCCGAGGGTGTAGGCGCCGCCGCCGTGGCGCACGGCGTTGGTGACGAGTTCGGACACGACCAGCACGACGGTGCCGGCGGCATCGTCCGCGATCGGACCGAGACCCTCGAGGAAGGACCGGACGCTCTCGCGTGCGACGGCGATGCATACCGCGGACTGGTCCGGTGCGGCCTCGATGCTCATCGTGTCCATCAGAGTCCCCAAGCCTGCAGTCCAATGTCCGGTATGGGCGCCGTGCTTATGCCCTCGGCCCCAGCCCTGCCAGAGCCCTCCATCGGTCGTTGCTCAATGCCGGCTTGTTCCTCGCAGGGGACACGAAAATCTGTGTTGGCTGGAGTAGACATTGGTTGATCGTCTGGCTATGGTTTCTCTCGTAGTCGAGATCAGCAAGGCCCGGCAGACACGAACTGCCGGGCAGTGGAACCGGTAGTTGCAGTTGGCAGGACGGTGCGGTGGTGGAGTTCCGAAGCCAGGGTTGTCGCAGGTCGGCGACGGGGCTGGCGACCGGACCGGGTGGCCCGCAGTGATCAGGGGCCGCCGTGAGCAGGACCGCAGTTGAAGTACTGGCAAGTGCAGTTCGCGGTATCCAGCAGTGAAGGTGTGTGAGTGGTACCTCGGTGAAGGCGTCGGCTGCGGGCGCGCGCACCGGGAGGTTCGGCAGTGGGGTTCTAAGCCAGAGCAGATGCAGGACGGGCGACGGGGCTGGCTGCCGAAGAGTGACGCTTCCTCAGGTCGCGACGGAACACGCAGTAGAGCAGTGCCAGCATT